>JALSLY010000076.1 GCA_026988035.1 Thermotogae bacterium | reverse complement strand
AAAGAACTAATGCTAACTCTTGGATATTCTCAAGAGGATATCGATAACTTTTTCGGGAGGGGAGAAAAATGAAAGCTTTTTCCATATTTTTGATTTTAATTGGTATACTGAGTTTTCTTTCGATCTTTGGGGTAATGAACTTGACCTTTGGAATTTTTATAGGCATACTGTTTGCAATAATCTTTGGGGTAGAAGGCGTAAGAGAATTGGTCAAAGGAAATCTCATTGGAATAGGAGGAATTCTCTTTTCAGCATTCTTGTTTGCACGAGTTTTTATCTTTTCAGCCTCTGGAGGACAGATCTTTTTGGCTCTTGTAGCCTCATATCTTGTGGGGATAGGGCTACACATGCTCTTTAGAAGAAGTACAAAAGTAAACTTTTGGTCAGACTGAAAAAAGCATACAAAAGAAGGAGAAAAAACATGTCGAACGCAACAGCCTCAAAAATTCCAGAATCGCCTACTAAGTTGTTCAACAAAGATTTCGTTCTCTTGTGGCTTGGCCAAATAGTTTCTTCCATGGGAAATTCATTTCAATACATAGCGCTAATGTGGTGGATCTTGAACAAATTCCCGGCAGCTCAATCTGGGGTGATCATGGGATGGATGTTTGCGTTTAACATGATACCTGTTGCAGCTTTGGGACCATTTGCGGGAGTTTTCGTTGATAGGATAAGCAGAAAAGCAATTGTTGTGCTCTCTGATGCATTAAGGGGCATTTTGATACTATGGATGGCGTATCTTACCTACACGAATCAATTGACAGTTTTATGGATATATACAATATCAGCATTGATGGGAACTGGTGCGGCATTTTTTAGACCATCGCTGCAGTCTACAATTCCAAATATCGTACCAGACAAGCATTTAACAAGAGCAAACAGCCTCTATCAAACTGGTATGCAATTCACACAAATAATAGGCCCAGCGATTGGTGGTGTGCTTGTTGGATTTTTTGGAACTTTTTTTGTTTTTGCACTCAACGGCACTTCTTTTATAATATCTGCGTTCACAGAGATATTCATAAACTTTCGCCAAACGTTTAAAAAATCTGAAAAAGTCAAATCCTTTTTCTTCGATCTAAAAGCGGGATTGAAGTTCGTGTACGCTCAGAAACTCATATTTTGGACGATGGTGATAGTCTCTGTTATCAATTTTGCTTTCGCACCAATAGATATCTTGATCGCCAAACAGGTGAAAGATATATACAATCTTGGGGCTTTGGAACTTGGATATGTAGTCAGTGCTTTTGCTGTAGGGATGATGGTTGGTTCTGCTCTCCTCTCAATTCTCCCAGAATTCAAAAAAAAGCACAACATTATAATAATAAGCATGCTAATTTCCGGCTTGTTTTTTGCCATCATGGGACTTGCCCCAACTCTTATTTTCTTTTTGATCATCGCTTTTCTCATAGGATTCAACATTTCTATTGCAGATGTACTTTTCATGGTAGTATTACAAAGGATCGTTCCAGATGAAAAACGTGGCAGGGTTTTCAGCGTTGTCACAACAGCCGCAACGGTCTTACAACCACTTTCACTTGCGGTGATTGGAGCAATTTCGGCTATGATGAACAACGTCATGATTTTCCTCGTGCTTGGTTTGATGCTTGTGATTTCGTCAAGCCTTATGTATTTCGTTCCGGGGATGAGAGAAATATGAACAAATTGGTTGGGAGGTAATGTAGATGGACAAGGAATCCATGCTAAACATTATGAACATGGTAAAAGAGGGAACCGTTACACCTGAAGAAGCGGTAGAACTCATAAACGCACTCAGTGGAAGTGAAAAAGCGGAAGAAAGGAAATCAAAGGGCCATGTGTGGAGCAAAAAACTTGTCATTCGTGTGACCCCAAAAAATCAAAAGGGAGAAAAGGCCAACATCGCAATTCCATTGGCCTTTGCCGGAAACTTTCTAAAGAAATTCATAAACGACAAGGATATGGATGTAAACATGGATGATCTGATGAACGGTATGAACATTCAAGTTGATGCTGAAAACGAAATAGTTGATATTCACATAGAAGAATAAAAAACACGCAATGCTGTTTTGACTGATCCTTGCTTTGACTGATCCTCAAGGATGTTCGATATTAACTATTGGGATCCCCTTTTTGCACATGGGACATTCTTCCGGTTTGTAAAGCTTTAACGGTATGGTAACGAGGGACAAAAGTGAAAGTCCCTCTATTTTTTTTATATCTGCTCTCTTTACCACAGAGGAAACTGCTATTGCTTCGGAATCAAACTTTTTGAGAGTAGAAAGCAATTCGCGCACAGACTTTCCGTTTTCTACAACACCTTCTACTATAACAATATTTCTGAATATCGAAGGATCAAGTCCTCGACTGAAAGTCATCGTTCCATTTGCATTTCGTTCTGAAAATATAAAAGGCACGTCCAAATTTCTCGCTACCTCATACCCCACAGTTATTCCATTTGTTATCGGAGATGCTATGCAGTCTGGCGCAAATCTGTGCAATTTGAGAGCAAGCTCGGAAGCTATTTCCTTAGCATGCCAAGTATATTGAATTGCTCTTGCAAATTGTATTTGTGTGTCCGTATGAAAACCAGTAGGCAATAAAAAATGACCTTGCAGCATTGCTCCCGTTTCTTTCAGTATCTCTTCAACATCTATCATTTTTCCACCTCAAAAAAATCATTGTGAAAACGCAACTTCTTCAATGAGATTATAACACGTATAGGAAAATGTATAATTAAAATGTATAATGTGATTTGACTCTATGCAGGATAACAAGGGAGAAATTATGACTTACAAAATACTTGTCTATTTTTCGATCATTGCTATCGGTTATGCGACAAGAAGGTCAAAGTTTTTGGATGAGAACGCCGGGGCAATACTTACCAAGATCATAATATACATAACATTACCTGTGATAATAATTAAGGCTGTAACGAGCATCAGAATCAGACCGGAGCTTTTCTCTCTCACGATTTTTGGAATGATATCAGCCTTTGCTATCCTTATTGTTGGATGGTTCATATTTATCAGATCCAAGCTCTCAGATGCAACAAAGGGGTCTTTGATACTCACGCTTTGCGGATTAAATCTTGCGATCTTTGCCTATCCTTTTGCTCAATTGATTTGGGGCAACACAGGTTTAACATACATGGCCATGTTCGATATAGGTAACGCCCTCATCATCTACACACTTGGCTACTCAATCGCACTTAGATATTCATCTGATGATGACTTTAGCGTGAAAGTCGTTCTGAAAAAGCTCATCACATTTCCTCCGTTACTTGCCTTTTTAACGGCTTTGATTCTAAATTTCTCAGAGATGAAAATTCCGTATATAATTTCCCAGTTGTTTGGAACGGTAGGTGGAGCCAATACATTTCTTTCTCTGATCACGATTGGAATATATCTTAATTTCAAACATGTATTACGAGAAATTCGTTATGTAACGTTTGGGATCGGTGCAAAGTATCTGGCTGGTTTTGCTATTGGTACATCTCTTTATTTTGTGTCTAAGGTGATCGCACCAAATGACCCTATAATGGCAAACATTGCGTTTCTTAGCGCAGTTATGCCAACACCATTGCTTTCACTCATATACTCAGTAGAAAAGAACCTTGATCCAGAGGTTGCTGGTGGAATGATCACAATTACAGTGATGCTAAGTTCGCTAATGTTGTTCTTTGTATCAACACAGTGAATTTTCCATAAAGTTTCTTGATGAAAGTAGATGGTTTTGGTACAATATATTACAGATACCCCGTGGGGGCATATGATGAAAGCAATAGTGTTGGAGGTGGTAAAACTTGGCGCTGAAAATAAAGGTATATTCTACACCAAGTTGCCCACATTGCAGGGCGGCAAAAAACTATTTCAAATCTCTTGGAATTCCATTCAAAGATGTAGATGTCTCCAAAAACCCTCGAGAGGCTGAACTGATGGTTAAAAAGACGCATCAGTATGGGGTACCCGTTATAGAAATTGGAAATCAGGTAGTGATAGGATTTAACAGATCTAAAATAAACAAATTATTGGGAGTGTCTTGAAAGGGCCCTTGGGCCTTTTCTTTTGTCATGTTTAAGCTCTTAATAATCATTTTTATTCTCGTCGTTCTTTATCTTCTTTTAAAATCTCGAAAACATCGGACACCATCCAATGTAATACATATTGCATCTATTGGAAAAGATCTTTATCTTTCAACTCATGCGGCACTAAGAATCAAAGAGCGAGGAGTTAGTGTGAAAAGACTGAAAGAAATGCTTGAATCTAAAAAATCGAAAGCAGGTATGCAGTCAAATGGGAGAATAAGAGTGACAGATGGAAAAATTACAGCTGTCTTAGCATTGAATGCTAATGATCTTGTGCTGGTAACGGTTTTCAAGAACGGAAAATCTCATAACCGATAACTTGAAAAGTTGCCAATCGATTGTTCCTTGAAATCTGCCATTTTACGGATATGGGCATGGCAAAGTCAGGCGCAAGTCTTCCTTTTTCTATCCAATGTCTGGATTTTTCATTGTTATATATGCCAGGATTGGCAATTATTTCAAGCTTTACGGGAGCATCTATTACCTCCACAGAATGTATTTCTTCTATTTCAGATAATACTCTTTTCAATTTTTCGATGAAACTATTTGGAGGAATTGGCTTGAGATTGATAAGCGCGATGTTTTTAGAAAGTGGACCAATGATTTTCACATTTGCAACGGAAAAATCCAAGTCAAGTTTCTCAATGGCAGACATCAACAAAGCATTTGATTTGTAAACGGCAGCACCATGAAAACTTGGTACCACCATCATTTTAAGAAGATGCTTGAGCATACAGCCCTCGCGTCCTGCACTTTCACCGATCTTTTCTATGTTTAGTTCAAGATAATCTGCCACCATTTTTACTTCTTCTCTTGATAGCGAAAAAATTGGCGAGTAGAAACCATTATAGTTTTTTAATCCGCACTGCCCCCACGTGTCGTCACCATCAGCGCCCGTTGCGACGAGACCATCAGCGTAAGCTTTGACGCTTTGAAGCTTTGGACCTCTTGTACATGCGTTACACGCTGGCCCAGATTTCCATGTTTGCTTTTGCCAGTCAGATCCATCTACAAATGTGTGCTTCAAGCCAAGAGATTCTGCAAATTTTTTTACTACCTTGATCGTCTTCGGATACGTAAAATCAAAACGTGTTGTTACAAGTTCTACTTTATCCGCTCCAAGAGCAATTTTGGCAAGTGCAGCAGTCACACTTGAATCAAGTCCTCCAGAGAATGCAATGTAAAGCTTCCCCTCTCCAACGGTTTTGCGTATATCTTCGACAATGGAATTCACCAGCTTACCACACTGAGAGATATTTCTCACCTCCATCAGGTGCAATTGCAACAACCGTTGAGCCACTTCCGAGTTTTTTTGAAACTCTCATAGCGGCTACAGTAGCAGCTCCCGAAGATATGCCAAGAAAAAGGCCTTCCTTTTCTGCCAAATATTTTGTCATATCCCACGCTTCGTCAGTTGAAACTTTAACAATATCATCAACCACTGAAGGATCGTAGTTTCCTGGAACAAAACCAGCACCTATCCCTTGAATACCGTGCTTTGATGGTTTCCCTCCGGACAAAACCGGAGATTCTGACGGTTCCACAGCAAAAATTTTGATCCTTTTTGAAACACGCCTTAAAAATCTTCCAACCCCTGTAAGTGTTCCGCCGGTTCCAACTCCAGCAACAAAAGCGTCTATTTGTTGAGGAAGTTGAGATATAATCTCCGGTCCAGTTGTGGCAAAGTGAATTCTTGGATTTGCTGGATTGTTGAACTGATCAAGCATGATTCCATGCGTTGAGTCAACTATTTCTTTTGCCTTCCCAACAGCGCCATTCATTCCAAGCTCTCCAGGAGTTAAGACGATCTCTACACCGTACGATTTCAGTATCTTGCGTCTTTCAACACTTAAAGAATCCGGCATCGTTAAAATCACGCGAAATCCATAATATGCTCCAAGCATGGCCATTGCTATTCCTGTATTTCCTGAAGTAGGCTCAACAATAGTCGATCCTTCAAAAATCTTCCCATTATCAAGCGCATCTAATATCATGCCTAAGACGGTCCTATCTTTAACACTGCTAGCAGGATTGAATTTTTCAAGCTTTAACCACACCGAATCGTTCATTTTCAGTTTCACCATCGGTGTATGACCTATGAGATTGATCAATTTCAAACTGCATCATCCCTTCTTTTTATCTCACCAATTTTGACTATTTTCGCAGGATTTCCCACGACAGTACATGCACAAGGCACGTCACGAAGAACTACAGCATTCGCTCCTATTTTAGCACCATCGCATATTTTGATAGGGCCAAGAATAGTGGCATTTGCACCTATAAGAACATTACGGCCGATCGTTGGATGGCGTTTTCCTTTTATCAAATGGGCACTTCCCAAAGTTACACCATGGTAGATCAAAGTGCCACTTCCTATTGATGCCGTTTCCCCAATAACAACTCCCATGCCATGATCTATAAATATTCCGGGCTCTATTTCCGCAGCTGGGTGGATATCCATAGAATAACGCACCCGCGCTATTCCTCTGAAAACCATTGCCAAAAATCTCCACCTTAAATTCCAAAACATGTGGGATAGACGGTAAAAAATTAAGCCATGAAAAGAAGCCGAGAAGAGAATAAGATCCCATTTCGATTTCAAGGAAGGATCAAGACGCATCCCAAGATGATAATCCATATTTATAGCTCTCATTGCTAAGCGAAACTCGCTGAAAAAACGCACCCCATACCATCACTCCTTAAGTATACTTTTTTGGTCTTATATATATTAACATATCTTACTCTTTGGGATCAAGAGAAAAATATAGAAACATCGAGAGGTTGATCATCAAAAAGAATCTTTAACATTGCACCATAGTGTGCTTGATACGGCATCTCCCTAAAAGATCCTGAATCAAATACGAGATCCCGGATCAAGTCCGGGATGACCGTTAAAAAAGAACCTTGGATCCTAACGGCAGGATCAAGAGATGGTGTCTTAAATTTAAGTAAACTCTATCAGTTTCTCTCCGTTTCCTTTAGGAGTGATTCAATAACTTTGCCATTCCAGTCTCCGCACTGGGATCTCTGATTCAGAGGGATGCTAATGCCAAAAAAGCTTCATTAAATTGAATCAGCCTTACCAGGTGAAAAGATTACATGATCGCCTTTTCTACACTATTTCGATAGAGAGTCAAAATTCTCTTTCTGATAATCGTACATACTTAGGAGTTCAAAATCCCCTTTGACATTCTTTACAGTTTTTTCCATCGAAGGAGAGAGGGAGAAAAAATTATCACTCAGAACCACGTCTTTTTGTGTACGTATTGTAACAACATAAGCCGGGTTTTTACATCTTATTTTCAGTGTATCCCCATCTCTTTCATAAGAAATTTTAGGATCTGGAAGCGTTACATTTCTAAGATTAGCAAACATTTCGCCATTTTCAACCACTTCCCCATTAAATGTGATGCGAGTAAATGCTATTGATTTAGAGAGTATATTCTTGTCAATTCTAACAGCATCTACCAATGTTACAGAATCTTGTGGAATTCTCAAATTGTTGTATCTTTTCTCGAATACCTTACCTGTTTCAAAAGACCATATTTCGACTTCCATATCCACCGTTTTGAGATCTGAATCATTAACGATCACGAATTTGATTTCACGATCATCCATTTTTACCAATGGAATCATTGGGGAGTAAAAACGCCTGGTGTAATAATAAAGTGCCTTTGGCCTTTTGAAATAATCAATTGCAGACCAACTGAACACGGGCCACGAATCGTTCAATTGCCAATATAATGTACCTGCTGTCTTGTACTTTCGTATTCTCCAATGCTCAACCCCAGTTTTCATGGCCTCCGCTTGGTTGATCTGTGAAAGATAGCAAATAGAATCAAAATCATTCACCAGCCCAAACTTCGCATTTATGAATTTCATGATCCTTTCCGGACCTTCAATCTGTTTGTTATGGTTCAACATTACCTCACTGAAAATGTTTTTCTTCTCGCCTTTGGCAAAAAACTCAATGGTTTTGAGATCCGGAGCAGACTGAAAACCAAATTCGCTGATGAATTTTCCCTTATCATTCAGATATTCCTTGTAATCCATCCATCCAGACCAAATATTCCAAACATGTCTGTCACCACTATCTTGGGAGTTTGGTTTGCTCCCCCCATACGGACTGGATGGCCAATATGGCCTTGATGGATCTTCATCAGCACATATTTTAGGAAAATCGTGTAGATACAACTTGTTCCCAAGAAATTCTCCATCCACTTTGTGAGCGAAGTTCTCCCATTCGTCAAATCCCCAATTATTTTCGTTGTTTCCACACCATAAAACGATGCTTGAATGATGACGGAACTTGATAATATTCGCCCTTACTTCTTTATTTGCAAGATTTCTGAACCATTCCAAATGATCTGGATATTCAGCACAAGCAAACATGAAATCCTGCCAGACCATGATTCCCATCTCATCGCATTTAGAATAAAAGGAATCATTCTCGTATATTCCCCCACCCCAAACTCTGAGCATGTTCATGTTCGCCTCTTTCGCCATTGAGAGGAGCTTGTTGTAATCCGATTCTCCAATCCAACTTAGAATGTTTTCAGCTGGTATCCAATTTGCCCCCTTTGCAAAGACTCGTTTTCCGTTTATTTCGAATATGAACGTTTCTCCTTCATCATCACTCTCCCGAACGACTTTCACCGTGCGCAATCCTATTTTCTTCCTTTCAGAATAAACCAGTTCATCTTCTTTAAGAAGCTTAAATTCAAAATCATGGAGAACACTCTTTCCCATACTGTTTGGGAACCAAAGCTCGATACCTTCTTTTACAAATCTCCCATTAAAACGAATTCCATTCACGCTTTTCGAAAGCGGAAACTCTCCAACCTTTTCTCCATCCATTTGAACTTCCACACTGTAGGAATCTATTTGCTCATCTTGGCCAATACTGTCCACGTATCCAGAAACCCGGATTACACCGTTTAAATCTTCAAGGTAAGCCGTACATCCAATAAGCCTCGCATCGGGATAAGACTCTATGTATACACTTTTCCATATGCCAGATGTTGCAAGGCGAGCTCCCCAATCCCATCCATAAGAGTACTGTGCCTTTCTTATATAAGGCCTTGAACTCTCGCCTGAAGCCGCGAGTTTGGCATAATTTTTTTCAAGAATTCTTGGCTCTTTAACTGGCGATCTTATTTCCACTCTCAAGATATTTTCCCCTTTTTTCAAAACATCTTTAGCGCCGAACCTATACTCCAGAAACATGTCTTCAGTGGTACCAACAAGTTGACCATTGAGATATACGTTCGAGAGCGTATCTATTCCTTCGAAAACTATATCGTATTTCAAATTCGGTTTAATCTCATCTAAATTGAATTTCTTGGTGTAAATCCAGGATTTCTTTTCCAATCTTTCAAAAAATTTTTCATTAGTTCCAATGTAAGGATGAGGCATTATACCGAGAACAACGAGATCTCCCTGAACCGTTCCAGGAACATTTCCAATAAATTCGAACTCTCCATCATCGTCTTTGATACTCCATTTACCATCAAGTTTGAAGATCATACTTCGCCTCCCCTTTAGTCAAGCGCATTGTTCGCTATCACTCTTGAATACCACTTTGCACTGTCTTTAACAATACGTTTTTGTGTCTTATAGTCAATGTAAACTATTCCAAAGCGCTTCGAGTATCCATATGCCCATTCAAAGTTATCCATAAGAGACCAAACAAAGTACCCCTTTAACTTTACACCATCTTGAATTGCTCGGTGGGCCTGAGCAAAATGCGCTTTCAAATATTCCGTTCTTTTGCTGTCATGTACTTCACCGTTTTCAACAACATCTTTGAAAGCAGCACCATTCTCAGTTATAAATATCCCTTTGGGTTCATAACTGTCCTGCACACCTTTGAGTATGTCGTAAAGTCCCTCAGGATATACTTCCCATCCCATTTCACTCTTCTCAAGTCCTCGACCCACCTCTTTTATTCCAAACGGTGCACTCGGTTCTGCCCTTACCAAACTCCCCGAGTAATAATTTATCCCTACAAAATCGATCGAACGTTTTATCTCATCCATGTCCATTTCATATCCTCGAGGCATGTAATCTCTGGCAATGGAAAGAAGATGCTCCGGATAACTTCCTTTGAATATTGGATTTAAAAAAAGAGGATAATTCACGTACTCATGAGCTATTGTAGCTGCAGTAATGTCTGCTTCATTTTGAGATGCTGGAGTCAAAGAATGATTGGAAAGGGTTATACCTATTTCTCCACCTAAATTCTCCTCTCTAAAAGCTCTGACCGCCTTTGAATGCGCTCGCAATTCGTTATGAACAACCGAAAAAGCAGCGTAAGCATCGCGCATTCCTGGAGCATGCTCTCCAAACATGTGACCAACGAATGCCATGACCCACGGTTCGTTCAATGTGATCCAATTCTTCACTCTGTCTCCAAGCCTTTGAAAAACGTAATCTGCATAATCTGCATACCATTCTGCAATATCTCTGTTATTCCACCCTCCAACGTCTTGAAGCGCTGCTGGAAGATCCCAATGATAAAGCGTTATAAACGGAGTTATGTTGGCATTCAACAGTTCATCCACAAGCCGGTTGTAAAAGTCCATTCCACGTTCATTTATTCGGCCTTTCCCTTTTGGAAATATCCTCGACCATGAAATCGAAAATCTGTAAGCTTTGACCCCAAGAAACTTCATCAGCGTAACGTCGTCCTTGTACCGATTGTAATGATCGCATGCAATGTCTCCTGTATCACCATCGTGAGTCGTTCCAGGTGTGTGCGAAAACCTATGCCAGATGGAAGGCCCTGCTCCATCAGCTAATGGAGAACCCTCTATTTGGTAAGAAGCAGTCGCAACTCCCCATTTGAATCCTTCTGGAAATTCCTTTTTTCCCATTTATAACACTCCTCTCAATTTTGTAGCTTTCATATTCAAAAGTTCGTTAAAGCCATTCTTTATTGAGCACCGGAACATCACTGATCAACTTCTTGGTATATGGGTGAGACGGGTGAAAAACTATTTCTTCTGCATCTCCCTCTTCAACGATCTTGCCTTCGTGCATCACGAAGATGCGATCGCTCACGTAATATGCCAAACCCATATCATGCGTTATGAACAATATGGTCATTTCTTCAGCATCTCTAAGTTTCATCAACAACCTCAAAATGCCACTTCTAAGGGTGGCATCAATCATAGAAGTAGGTTCATCAGCTATCAACACTTTAGGTTTTATAAGAAATATGCGCGCTAACATTATTCTCTGTCGTTGGCCACCACTTAACTCAAAAGGAAATTTGTCCATAACGTCGTCCGGATCTACATTTACCAACTCAAGAGATTGCTTGATCAGTGCATCTTTCTGCTCTGCAGACATTTTTTGTTCCATTAAACGAAATGTCCTTCTTAAATTTCTTTTTATTGAAAAAAACTGATTAAAACTACTGAACGGATCTTGAAATACGCCTTGTACCTTTTTCCAGTATTCTAAGCGTGCTTTTCCTTTAGCAAATTCCTTTATATTTCTTCCTATAAATTTTATCTTTCCTTCAGAAGGCTTTAGTAAATTCAACAGCATTCTTCCTATTGTGGTTTTACCACTACCACTTTGCCCTACCAATGATACTATCTCTTTGAATTTAATATCAAAGTCCACGTGGTCAACAGCAACTACCTTCTTCTTGCCACTTCCGAATATTCTCGTTAATCCCTCTGCACTAAGAATAGCACTATTTGGCTGCATTAATTCCATTCCTTTCTGTTAATGGATGAAGACATCTTACTTCTCTATCTCCAATCTTATGAAACTTTATCTCGTTAATTTTGCATTCTTCAGTTACGTAAGGGCATCTTTCTGCAAATCTACAACCTGCTACTATTTCA
This sequence comes from Thermotogae bacterium, assembly GCA_026988035.1. GTDB lineage: Bacteria > Thermotogota > Thermotogae > Mesoaciditogales > Mesoaciditogaceae > WFSH01. The sequence continues at coordinate 75,495 of JALSLY010000076.1, read as the reverse complement.
TACAAATTCGGTGGACTTCCAGAGACAACTGGTAATTCCTTCCCTTTCATACCCTTCTCGGGTGTTATTATAGATGACATAAGCATCTTTGTGTACGGATGTAGAGGAGAAAAAATGATTTGAGACGTTGTCCCCCTTTCTACAATTTGACCAGCATACATAATGGCAATTCTATCTGCAATATGTCTGAGCAAAGGAAGCTCATGAGTAATAAACACAACGCTTTTCACTATTCTTCGCTCAAGCAATGTTTTGATCAGTTTAATAATCTGGTGTTGTGATGAAACATCTAAAGCAGATGTTGGCTCATCGGCAAGTAATATCTCTGGATTCATAAGAGTGGAAATCACGGTAATAACCCTTTGCTTCATTCCACCACTTAGCTCAAAAGGATAAGAGTTAATAACCCTTTTTGAAAGTGACAACGAATCAAAGCGTTCTTCAACTCGATCTATGATTTCTTCCTCAGAAAGTTCAGGCTCATGTTCCTTTAAAACATCGATGACAAAATTTCTTATTTTGAGAGTGGGATTTAACGCATTCATGGCACTTTGAGGAATAAAAGATATCTTTTTTCCCAAAACATTTTTCCTGAGCAATTTTCTATCCATTTTTGATATCTCAATGTCTTTAAGTTTGATCTTTCCGCCATAATACTTAAGCGGAGGTAAAAATAATCCACTCAAGCTCATTGCCAAGGTGGACTTTCCACATCCAGATTCCCCTGCTATGCCCAACACTTCACCATCACGAAGGCCTAAAGAAACTCCATCCACAGCTTTTAGAATTCTTCCTTTAACTTTATAATAAGCTTTCAAATTCTCCACTTCTGCTACCAATTTTTTCACTTTCATTCGCCTCTCAGTCGAGGATTGAAAATCTCATCCATTCCCGTGTTCATATACAAAAGCGAGAAAGTTATAAGAGAAATTCCAATAGTAGGCGGAAAAAATGCCCACCAAGCCCCTGTTCTAACTGCCTCATACAGCAAAGCCCAAGACAGCATTGTTCCCAAAGAAACAACATCGCTTGGCCCAAGACCTAACATACTTAATCCAGCTTCAGACAATATCCCACTCGCTACTTGAAGAACAAACGCCATAAATATGTAAGACGACACATACGGAAGTATCTCACTCAGCATTATTTCGAAGTTATTCATGCCATTTAATTTTGCCATGTTGATGTGTTCTCTTGTTCTAAGACTCGAAGTTTGAGCTCTTACGGCTCTTGCTGTCCATGGCCAACTTGTGATCCCTATGATAATGGCAAGAAAGAGCAAAGACCGCGACTTGAGGCTCGAAGACAAAAGTATAAGGATCACAAAAGAGGGTATCACAAGAAATAGATTCGTTGTACTGTTTAAAATGTTATCTGTCAACCTTCCCACATATCCAGCTATAACTCCTATCGTTGTACCAATAAGTGTTGCAATTAGCCCTGCTACCAACCCAACAAATATAGAAGTTTTCATACCATATATAAACTCAATTAGAACATCTCTTCCAAAATTGTCCGTTCCTAAGACGTGCTCCGCAGATGGAGGTTCATACAAAAGTCCAACCATTTCTAACGGATCACTCGAATTCACCAAAGGAAAAATCAAACTGGTCAGCAGCAATGCTAAAAAGATACTTGTTCCGATCAAAAACTTTCTTGATTTGATCAATGATCTTAAGAGTTCCAATTCTCATTCCTCCAATTGAGAAGCTCGTATTCTAGGATCTACTATCCCGTATACAATATCTATAAGAAAATTAGCCAAAAGTACACTTATGGTAATCACGAGTGTTCCACCCTGTATTAAAGGATAATCTTGCTGGCGAATAGCATTGAACAACCATGTTCCAATTCCAGGATAGGAAAAAACTATCTCCGTTATTAATGCTCCTCCAACCATTGTCCCTAAACTAATCGAGAGCCCCGTTATTTGAGGCAACATGGCATTTTTGAAAACGTACCTTATGATCTTCTTGTCGCTTACGCCAAGAAGCTTGGCATATCGGACGTAATCAGTGTTAAGCTCATATATACTCATCTCTCTCATTCCTATAGCTTGACCACCGATGATCACCAACAGCAAGGAAAGGAAAGGTAAAAGGTAGTGTTTTAAAGCGTCTGTCAAGAACACAATGGAAAAAGTTGGAGTTAAAGCCATACTGTACCCTCCACCTATTGGAAGAATATTGAGAATCACTCCAAACAAATAAAGCAAAATAATTGCAAAGCAAAAATATGGAATACTACTGACAAAAAGAGTTATCGGAAAGAGTGTGCCGTCAAATTTGCCTTTTTTATAAGCAGCAAGCGCTCCCAATATGTTTCCTAATATCCACCCAAGTAATATGGATGGGACCTGAAGTGCTATCGTCCAAGGCAGTGCTTGGGCAAGTATAGTGTTGACTTTGGTTGGATATAAACTAAACGATGTGCCTAAATCTCCATGAAACACTTTTACTACATAATCAATAAATTGCACGTACCATGGATGATCTAATCCGAATTCATGTATGTACGAATTATAGAGTTTGTTGAGGACATCGCTTGATGCACCTCCTCCAGCCATTTGCGCAACCAAAGCGGAAATAGGGTTTCCTGGTATGAGACGAGGCAAAAAGAAATTCAAAAAGAGAGCTGCAAAAAAAATCAAAACATACCATTTTAATTTTCCAAGTATATACTTGAAATATGGGCTCAATTCTCTCCCATCCTTTCTGCTCTTTGAAAAACAAAAAATCGGGAAAAGGATTTCTCCCTTTCCCGATTGCAAAAAAATTATTTTTTAGGTTTAATCTCGTAAAGGGCTCTTATCCCTGCCCCATCGGTACAAATTTGTGGCGGAGCGTATGGATTTTTCTCGTTCGGAAAATTCGTCCAATGGGTTGTGTTGTACTCGTAAAACAACGCAGGTCTGTATTCAAGACCGATGATCGGGACATCTCGCATATATATCTTATCGAGTTCTGTGTACAGGGACTTTAGAGTATTTTCATCCGTAACAGTTGGGATCTTTTCCATTATTTCATCAGCACGAGCATTTTTGTATCTTCCCCAGTTTCTAAACGCAAGCTGCCCGATTGGTGGAACGTCTTTGGAATACATAGCAGCATAAAACCTAGACCAAGGCTGAGATGGGAGGGCATTGGGAGCTGGTGTATCCATTATCATATCAAAATTGCCAGTCATTCTGTCGTTGGCCCATACAGGAGTATCTGGGTAATATGTCTGTATATCTATGCCGATCTTCTTAGCTGACTGCGCAACTATTTGAAGTGATACCATCCAGTCTGTCCAACCGTAAGGGCACTCCACTTTAAACGGCCCTAACCTTGTTCCGTCTTTCAGAACATAGATCCCATCTCTTCCTTTTTTAGCACCAATGCTCTTTAAAAGCTCCTCCGCTTTTTTGGGGTTGTACTCCCAACCGTATTCTTTTACAGCCTCTTCGTTGAAGTACTTTTTCTCTCCACCGAACGGCAAAATCAAGCTCGACTTTGCTGTAGGAGAATATTTGGTCATTGCCAGCTGAGCTATCTTTGCATAGTTTATAGAGTATGCAATTGCTTTTCTTACTTGTGGAATATCAAGAGGGTGCTTATGCAAATTGAACCAAAGAGATGGTATCATGGCTGGAACGTAATATGGGGGATGATCGTACCATGTCGCTATTGGAAGACCTTTTTCCCACATTTTCCAGATTTGTGGGACAAATTGCTGGGACATGTCGATGTTACCCTTTTCGAAAGCGAGATTTCCATCATCGTTGCTCTTGAAAATAGGATGCACGATGTATTTTGGAACAGGTAGCTTTCCAAAAACACTCTTACCCCAATAATCATCATAGCGCACAAGAGCTATCTTTTCAGGAGAATAAGAGTACAATTTGTAAGGTCCCGAACCTATGGGATTCTTATTCACAAATTCGCGTATTTTCTTTATATCGTAATTGTTATCCTTTTCGATTTTTTCCCATATATGTTTAGGCAACACGTAAACATTTACCAGCATATCCGTTACAACGAGCCTATTTGGATTTTCTGGTTTCAATTTGACGACGTATTCATACTTTCCTACGGTGAACACATCTTTCATATATAACCACAAATTACTCCAGCCGGTACTGTACTTTTTGCCAAGCTCCAATGTATAGACAACATCTTCTGACGTTAATGGCTCTCCATCTTGCCAATGTACGCCTTTTCTTAAATTCACCACCAAGGTTAAGTTGTCCACCCATTGATACTTTTCTCCGATTAGCGGTTCCAATTTTCCGTTGATCATGTTATACATGAATTGTGTTTCGTAGATCAATTCTCGTCCACTTCCAGCACTTATAGGCCAAGAAGGGTTACCAGCTAAAGGATTCCAATTGGTTGGAGGCCCCCACTGCAAACCATTCACGTAAAGAGTTTCTGAACGCGGGAATTCCCCAATTGCAAAGGCAAAAGCTGCTAAAACGAGAATCCCAACAATACTTAGAAAAATCACTCCACGCTTCATTATGATCCCTCCTTATAGTAAAGAATTTAAAGCCTTTCAAAATTCAATTATCATCCATCACCACCTCTCATATAATTTTCTATTTACCCATCGCTTTCTCAATGATAAATCGCCTCATTGAATATGTTGCTGCACCCATACTAATCGCATCTCTATGTATTTCAGAAAGCTCTATGGGTATAAGTTTCCCCCACTTTTCTCCAAGACTGTATTTATAGAAGGATTCTCTTATTGGTTTTAAAATTTTATTTCCAAATATAGCTAATTCTCCTCCTATGAATATTTTTTCTGGATTCAAAATATTCGATGTGGTTGCAAAAGATTCTCCTATTAAGTGCCCAATTTTATCCAGTAATTCGTCGCTGACCACAGCAATGTTATCTGCATTTTTTGTCTCTCTCGCGGCTATTCTAATAGATTTTACAATTCGCTCATATTCAGGGAGATTTTCCAAAAAACTGATTTTATTTCCTCTTCTGACGATCGTGTGCCCAATCTCCCCTTCGTAATTAGATGAGCCTTTATATATTTCTCCATCGATAAAGATCCCTGCACCTATTCCTTCATTTAGAAGTATGTATAAAAATGCATTTACATTCTTTCCATTGCCATACCATTTCTCAGCCAAAGCAGCACAGTTTGCATCGTTTTCAATCCAAACTGGAACACTGTACCTTTGAGATACTATCTCGCATAACGGAACATTTTTCCATCCGAAAAACTTTGGAGGCTCTATGACGATTCCTTTCTCTATATCAAGTGGCCCAGGCATTCCAATTCCCAATGCATCAATTCTTCTACTTCTCGAAAAAGAATCGAAAATGCCATCTATGATTCGAAAAAGATTGTTCATCACTTTTTGGGGTCCAACATTACCGTAAGAGGGTCCCTTTTTTCTCAAGATTATTTTCCCGTGGGTATTCATCATTACAGCACTTAGATGATGTCTTGAGAGATCCACCCCAATTGTATAAGCAGCGTCTTTTCTAATTCTGAGTGGTGTTATGGTTCTACCGATTTTATTCTTATTAAGGGTAGGAGAAGTTTCCTCGAGAATTCCTTTAGATATCAATTCCCTTGTTATCGAAGAAATAGTTGTTTTTGTAAGACCTGTCATCTTCGAAAGTTCCACTCGAGCTGCATTCCCTTTTCTAAGAAGGATATCCAAAAGATTTTGTACATTTTTCAATCTTAAAAAACTTCTAACATCTTTGTTTCTAATCACATCCATTATGTCCTTCTTTTTAATAAATAATCATTACTTACAAATATTTTATAACCTGTTACTTGTCTTGTCAATAGTGGTTTTCAGTTGTTTTGGGCTATTTTTAAGCGTTAAGTTTGAATACAAAAGAAATTCGAACAAAACCTTACAAATCCTTTTAATAGCTCTTCAAAGCTCATGATACATTAACATATCTTCAACCCATCCACATCAAAAATGTTCGTGTAACATTTTCTATCTTTTGAACATACCGAGATAACCCACTTTGACCTTGGGTTGCTAATCGGAAATCCTTATCAATTTAGGAATGCAGGCTGTGATCATTGCGGACTTGATCATCACAAAGAATGAGATCCCGGAGCAAGTCCGGGATGACATGTCGGTTTAAGACTCTATCAGATATATCAAGTACGGCATGACGTTGTTAATGTTTAAAGCTCTATCAGATGCATCAAGTATGTGATGACTTACGTACCATGTCGCTACGCTGAATCAAGTACGAGATCCCGAGATCCTGAATCAAGTATGAGATCCCGGATCAGGTCCGGGACGACATACGGTCGGTTCAGAGTAACGCTTCACAACAAAACGAAGAGCAAATCCAGAAGACTGTTTATCGTCCTGACGACTTTTTATTTTTAACCAATTGAATAATTTTAGGTAAGGCGCGCCATAAATTTTAAAGCCTTTTCTGTTTTCGGAGAAGCAAAGAATTCTTCTGGTCCAGATTCTTCTATCACCACACCATCATCCATAAAAACAATCCTATCTGCAGCATAGCGTGCAAAGTTCATTTCGTGCGTTACAACGATCATTGTTGTCCCGCTATCCGCAAGTTCTTTCATAACGCTTAGCACTTCCGCGGTCATCTCAGGATCAAGCGCCGATGTTGGCTCGTCAAACAATAACAAATCAGGTCTCATAGCCATGGCACGTGCTATAGCAACTCTTTGTTTCTGGCCACCAGATAACTCTCCTGGGTAACTGCTAAGCTTATCTGAAAGTCCTACTCTGTTAAGCATTTCGATAGCCCGATCTTGCGCTTCCTTTTTTTCTATCTTTTTGACCTTTACTAACGGATAAACCACATTTTTAAGAGCTTTCATATGTGGAAAAAGGTTATAACTCTGGGAAACAAAAGATATTTTGGATCTCGCTTGTCTCAAAATGTTGGGATCTTTTTCCATCTTTTTGCCATCAAAAATGATTTCTCCACCATCTGGAATTTCAAGAAAGTTTATAGTTCTTAGAAAGGTTGATTTCCCCGTTCCTGATGGTCCCATTATAACGACAACTTCTCCTTTATTCACGACCAACGATACGTCGCGAAGAACAACTGTCTCTCCGAACGCTTTTTTTACGTGTCTTGCTTCCAACACATTTGTCATGGTATCGCCAGCCTCCTTTCGATAACGTTACTTAGGAAACTTAGCACATAGGTCAAAGTAAAGTACATGAGCGCAACTGTTATGTAGCTTTCGAAAGAGGCAAGTGCCATCGTGGCAACTTGTGTCCCACGTTGAGTCAATTCGCTTATTGCTATAACAGAAGCCAGAGAGCTATCTTTCACAAGACTTATAAATTGACCTGTTAAGGAAGGGAGTGAATTTCTGAAAGCTTGTGGCAAGATTACATCAAAGAATCTTTCCTTTGGTGAAAGGCCGAGCGCTTCAGCTGTCTCAAACTGCTCTTTTGGTATTGATTGGATGCCAGCCCTTACTATTTCTATAACATATGCTCCTTCAAAAGTGGATAAAGCTAAAACAGCTGCCCAAAATCTTGGTATGTTAACCAAAGTGCCAACTCCATAGTAAACCAGAAGGATAACGACAAGTAGTGGAATGTTTCTAAAAAACACCACGTATAACCCTGATAAATCTCTCAGAGTTTCACTCTTTGATACTTTCATTATTCCTCCAAAAACTCCTATAACAAAGGAAATCACTATACTCACAAGAGAGATCTTCAACGTCATGAGAAGACCAAGAAAGTATAGCTTCAAATAATGAGCCGGCACCACGTTCCAGTGAAACGGATATTGAAGAGACATAAAATAATACATGATTCCAAAAGCCGCGGCGATAAACGCCGCGATCGAAAGCTTTTTGAGAATCCTATATCTCATAAGATCACCTCAAGAGTTTGGTTTGTAATTGCTGAACCATTTGTTGTACAGCTTTTGCCACTGTCCACTTGCTTTCACATACGTTATGAACGTGTTTATCCAATTGAGGAGGTTGAATTCACCTTGTTTTATTGCAATACCATAATTCTCATTGGTTAATTCTTCATTTGTCGTGGAAAGCTGGGAATATTTGCTTACCATGAATCCAACATATGTAGAATCTCCAACAGCGATATCTGCTTTTTTCATGGCAACTTGTATAGACGCTTCATCCATTGATGCAAATTCCAAAATTTTCGCATTTTTGAAGAAAGCTCTCGCAGCGTCATCTCCAGTCGTTCCCATTTGAACAGCCACGACTAAATTTTTCTTTTCCAGCAGCTCTTTTAAAGTCGGTGGATTTTTATAAACCGTGTTGTTATAAAGGATTTTTTGACCTACAGTAAAGTAAGGTATTGAGAAGTTGACCATAATTGCACGTTTTGGAGTTATAGTCATCGCAGAGATTATCATGTCAAACTTTCCAGAAGCCAAAGAAGGGAGGATGCCAGACCATCGTGTCGGAACAATTCTAAGCTTAACACCAAGTTCTTTAGCCATAAGTGTGGCCAAATCCACATCAAAACCTATGTATTTGCCATTGCTGTTGATTCCTTCAAACGGCATATAGCCCGCGGCATCCATCCCAACATTTAGATAACCAGACGAAATAATCCTCTGAAGCGCATTAGCGCTCACGATAATTGCCATAACGAGAATAAGTAACGTAACTACCACAAGAACTCTTTTCATTTTAAACCGCCTCCTTAGAATTTGATATAGAAAAAGGGCCACATCCTTGTTTAGGAGTGGCCCGGTGGGTTTACTTTAACTTAAAAGCATACGTTCAAGCTTCCGCTTTTCCACCGGGCGGATACTTGACGTGCTGCTTCCTGCTGTTCAGTTGATTTGAAATTGAAAGAATGTATTTATCAATCATACTTTTCCCTTCTCATAAAGAACTTAAGCTTATGCTATCATTTAAGCCTATGTTATGTCAAGTTACAAAATGGTTTCTTTTTTATACAGTTGAAATGTTGTGACGACATTTTCTAAACATTTATGCTTAAAATAGCAGTCGCCAAAAATAATTTATGCAAGTTCGCGTAAAACCATTGCAGAGAATTTCATACCTGTTTTAGTAAATTTCAAACGGTCGGAACATTCTAAAAGCTCTCCACAAAATTTTTTAATTCTGGAAAAAACCTCATCAAAATCATCACCGAATTTTTCACGCATTTCATTGACATCTATACCTTCCGCAAGCCTTAAGCCCATAAAAAGAGTTTCAGCTATCTCAACTATCGAATCATTTTTAGATTCGTAAGCGTGGGGATATTTCCCGGCACTAATTTTGGAAATATAATCTTGAATTTCAGTGGTATTGACCCAGCGTTCATTTGAAATATGGCTTCCGGCAGACAGGCCGAATCCCATATAATCTTCGTTCTTCCAATATCTTAAATTATGAAGGCAAGATTTTTCTTTTGTCCAAGAGCTCAACTCGTACCTTTTGTATCCAATTTCCTCTAAAGTTTTCACTATAAGATCGTACATGCCTTCGGAAACATCTTCTGCTGGAAGCCGCGCTTGTCCTGCTTGGATCATAGAAAAGAGTGGCACACTTTCGTGTACCTCCAATTCATAAAAGGAAACGTGATCCGGGATCAGCGTTTCAACGGTTTTCAGATCGTTTTCAACATCCGAGAGTTTTTCAAACGGAAGAGAATACATAAAGTCAACATTCACATTGTCAAAGGTTTCTCTGAGTATTGAATACGCCTTCTTGAAGTCTTCAAAAGAATATGGTCGCCCTATAACTTTTAAAAGGTCATCAGAAGATGTTTGCAAACCAACACTCGCACGGTTTATTCCTAATTCACGAAGATCGCGGCAAAGTTGTCGATTGACATCCTCAGGGTTGAATTCAAAAGTCGCCTCTTTCACGTTTAGAAAAACATTTTTAGCGAGAGTTTCTATTACGCCTTCGATCAGCTTCACCGGAACATGACTCGGTGTTCCACCACCAAAATAAAGAGTTATCACACTTCTTCCTTCAAAATAATTGGAATGCATCTCGATTTCACGTTTTAGCGAATCGAAATAGATACTTGCCATATCATCTTGCGTGGTGGATGCAAAATCACAATAAACACACCTTCTTGAACAAAACGGAACGTGAATGTAAATCGAAGTTTCAACGTTCGAGTGATACGTAAGCGGCCCCCCTGTTATATCCAAAGATGAGTTTGGAATCTTCAAAATTTAAATTGCACAGGAATGATGTACCAATATCTGTTACCATATACCTAAACCACCAGCCATTGTTCATTCCTACCTTCATCGATGACAGTCCAAAATCTAATCCGAGATTTCCATTGTATCCAACACCCAGATCAAACGCCACAGATCCAATGGCCATGCCAGCAGTTGAAAAAAACAAAGGCCCAACTTCATCAGTGAAAAACAACGTGCCTTTCATGTTCTTATATGACAAATCAACAAGCCCAGTTGATCCCATTTCTGTTTGAAATACAAGTTTAAAGTATCCTTCAGCATAAATAGAAGCTCCCAAAAGCGTAGAATAGGCCTTCCCATTCAAAGTGATTCCAAAATTCGGAAGCCCATAGTTGCCAGCCGTAAACTTAAAGTCATAAAAGATGGGAGGCAGGCTACTTTCTGTATCGTATTCAAAATACGCGGCTGGCACATTAAGAGTAAGATTCATGCCAAGTGCAACAGCATACGTGCTCTTCCCAACAATCGGATTTAAGAATCCAATCTTTTGGCGATTCACCTGAGTGAATATATAGCCCAAAGCTCCCCCCATACCTGTTGTTCCAACAATTCCGAGAAGATAAAGATTTCCAATTCTTTCAGAATAACGAGACGACCAGTTCGTGTTGTGAAAAGAAAATGACGTTGTTGAAGCAACTGAAATGACCGAAAAAATTCCGATCACAAAAAAGACCATAAGAATCTTCTTCATAAATGTTGACAAGCCCCCTTTCGAAGTGGTAATATTTTAACGCTCTGGGAGGTCGTCTAACGGCAGGACAGCGGACTCTGGATTCGCCGATGGAGGTTCGAATCCTCCCCTCCCAGCCAGAAGCCGGGTTTAGCCTGGCTTTTTATCGTTATTATTATACACCTCTGTTTTATCATCATTTCTCAGTTTTACTCCATGAAATGATATCGATGTCACAAGAATAAACCCAATTAAAAGTGGTATGAAGTAGCTTAAAATTCTCCATTCAAAGGTGACTGTCCCCAGATATTCTCTCGGTACCATAGACGAAAAAAAGAGATAAAAACCTCCTTCAGCTACACCGGAAGATCCAGGTGTTGGCGAAAAATATATTATCATTGTAGCTAAAGACTGCACCGATATAACATTTAAAAGAGTTTTTAATGTGTTTTGAAAAAGACCTGTTGCAGCTACAGCAACATAAACAAGAAAGAAATTTGCAAGATTTGATAATACTCCCAGAAAGAAAGTCAAGATCAATAACAATGGATCTTTGGAAAGAATTTTAGTACTTTGAGCGTACTTTCCGATTTCAGTGTCTACTCTATCAAGAAGCATTTCCACTTTAGGCCTTAGCTTCTTACTAAACTTGAAAAGAGCGATAAACCACTTGAAAATGCCAAATATCTTATCGTAAACCCTTTTACTCAAGCTCAAAGTTATGAGAAAAAAGATCATCCCAGTTGAGAGGGCAAAACCAAGAAAGGCTAAAGAAGCAGCTGCTGGTACGCGCGTCATCAGGCGCATTGCTCTAAGTAACCCAAAGATCGCAATCGTCTCAAGTGCCCCTTGCTCTACAACAAATCTAAAAACCATTACAGATGTTGAGACGCCAAGCGAAATTCCATGCCTACTCATATACACCAGTTGCATAGGTTGCCCGCCAGAATACGAAGGAGTAAGCATTCCAAAGAATGCTCCTATGATGCTTGTCTTAAAAGATTTAAAAAAGCTGAAATGCTTGTCTGAGCCCTTGTTAACGAGAAGATAGATCACGCTCGAATCGGCTAACCATGAGACCAACAGACTGATAAGACCAATTACTCCCCACCAATCATGCGTAAAAAAGTTAAAAGTTTCCTTCCAATCTATACCTCCTCCAAAGGAGTTTAAGAGGTAAATGGCAACAGCCGACACAATCGCTATTAAAATAAGATAGATTCCGAACTTCTTCAATTCAAATCACCATGCTCGAGTACTTTTTGCAGTGCATCTAATTCATCAATTTTTTCATCTATTTTCAATTTCATCACCATGTTGAGAGTTTTTTGAATTTTTTGTCCTTTCAGTCCGTATTTCTCCTTCAGCATACGTCCTGTTACCTTTTCAAGACGCAGCTTTGCCAGTTTTCTCACATATTCAAGGATGTTCTTTTCCATCTTTTCATCGTATGCAAGAACAGGTAAAGCTTCATTTGGAAACTTGTAAAGTGTAAAATACAAATCTGAAGGTGCTGATGGATTTAAAATCATCATCCGCGTTTTTTCGTCATATACATTTTCAAACACATCGCGAAAACGCCTTGGAACGCCATAGCTTTTCATTATCTCATAAGCTATCTTTGAAGTGCAAGGCTTTAACAATAAAAGGAAAATTGAATAAAGAACGCTCAAATCTCTTTCCATCTTTTCAACCAAAGTGAAATATCTGTCGAAATTTACCCTTCGCGCACAAGGAAAAATCTTAAATATTCCATACTTTTGAAACAATTCAAAAGAAGCTGAACGCTTATCTTCTTTTAATGCTCTCTCAAGTTCTGCTCTGATTCTCGCGCTACTAACCGATTTAAGATATCCACGTTTTACAGCATCAACAAGCAACTTTTCTGTCTTCTCTCCGAGTGAATAACCGAACCTTGCAGTATATCTGAGGGCTCTCAAAATTCTGGTAGGATCTTCAACAAAACTCATACCATGTAAAACACGGATCTTACCAGCTTGCAGGTCACGCCTTCCACCAAAGAAATCTATTAATGTACCAAAACTTCCGGGATTCAAACTAACTGCCATTGCGTTGATTGTAAAATCCCGTCGGTACAGATCTTTCCGAAGGTTGGAAACTTCCACTTTAGGTAAAGCCCCAGGCATTTCGTAGTATTCTGTGCGAGCGGTCGCAATATCTATTGAGATTCCATCGAAGAAAAGCGTGGCAGTTCTGAACTCTGGATGAACATGACATTTTACATTCTTAAGAGAAGCAAATTCTTGGGCAAAATTTATGCCATCTCCTTCCAAAACTGTATCAACATCCAAACTGTGTTTTCCAAGCAGGAGGTCCCTCACAAATCCCCCCACTACATATATCTTTTCTTTCCTTGAATTGGCAAATTTCCCCATCTCTTTTAATAAGTAGAGAACATCCCGACGCACAATTTCACTGAGAAGCCTCGACACATCTACGGTGAGTTCTGTGCTTCCCATCGCGGTGGATATGGCCCTCATCAGATCGCGGCGAGTGATTATTCCAATAGGCTTCATATCACTGTCAACTATGATCACACGTCCAACATCATGAAGCGTCATGAGCTCGCCTATTCTGTTAATGGATTCGTCCGGTCGAGCAATGATGGGAGGAATGCTCATTACCATCTGCAAGTCATCCACATTGGACTTTAATGCCCTCTCTACATCCTTTTTTGTGATGACACCGATCACTCGATCGTTTGAATCAACGACCGGAAATCCGGTAAGTCCTGTACGACTCACAATATCAAGCACCTTCCGCAATCCCATATCGAGCCTTACTATCCGTACTGATTTCGTCATTATATCAGTGGCTTTCACATGCCATTCAAATGGAACTCGAAGCTGCGCAGGTATTTCATTCAATTTTGCTCCATGCTCAAAACAGAAAGCCAGTGCCTTTACATCTCCAGGAGTCGTCAATTTGTCAGTAAGGCCAGATGTTTTTGAATATATGGCAAATGCAAAGAGTCTCGCATCATCAGTGGATAAGCTTCTATTGGAATCCCTCATTTTGAGTACAAATTCAGCTGTGCATGAAAGGCATTCAACATTTTTACATTCGATGGATTGAGATTCACTATTTTCAAACTCAACTTCACGTATTTGGGGGAATTCACTTAAAATAGCTGCCTTTTCCCCCATCAAAATAACTCTGCTATTTGGATGAAGACGTTTAAACGCGATCGCCGCTCCCAAACCATCGATAGTTGCAGGAAAGAAGCGTTTCAAATCGATACGCCACCTAACAATTCTATGAATTTATCCACATCTTCATCGGCAATGTAAAGATTAGAGTTCACTCGTCTCATGTCTGATGCCCCAAATTTTCCAACCGCTCTATATCTTTTAGAAAATTCAAAAGACACCTTTTCTTCTATCTTTTTATCATAAAAAGCATAAGCACCAATCACATCAACTTCCGATGCGCTGGTTAGATAATCTATATGCCAATGAAGCTTTTTTGATTTCTTCACATGACGCTTAATTCTACCAGAAATTGAATTCATCGCTGAGCCGACATAAACATAAATTCCTGGCTCAAATCTCATTTTTCCAAGAGAACCAATGACTATCTCTATTGATTTTTTTACTTTTATCTTCACGATGTACGTCCCACAATCTGGCATGTCAATACCTCAAGAAAACATATGCAATTGATACAATTATCCCCAATGCCAAAACCATAATGCCATATTTCAAAAATTTCATGAAACTTATTTCCTTGTTATAAGAATGTTTCAACAATGCAAGCGCGACAACATTTGCGGAAGCTCCAATAGCTGAGCCATTGCCACCAAGACACGCTCCGAGGCTGAGTGACCACCACAATGAATTAATATCGGCATAAACTTTTGGATTGATAGCATGCATAGACCTTATAACAGGTATGAGAGTTGCCGTCAAAGGAACATTGTCAATTATAGAGGATAACATGGCGGACAGCGATATTATCACGGCTTCTGTTAATTTGTAAGAACCATGTGCAAGAACTATCAAAAAATTTGCCAAAAGCTTTAAAACACCTGTATCTCCAAGTGCACCTACCATAACAAATAGTCCAAGAAAGAACATAAGTGTTGACCAATCGACTTTTTTGAGTATGTAATCAACTCTATTTTTTCCTAAAAACAGAATAGATGTAAATCCTGCAGCCATGGCTATCGCCGAATTTTCAATGTGAGTTACACTTTGAAGCAGAAACATTACCATAGTTATAATGAGAAAAACGGTGGATAACGTGAAATCTCGCTTGCTTTTTATGGAAGATCTTGGATCTAAACTGTTTATCACTTTTTTGTCTAAACGCTTTCTAAATTCCCTTCTGAATAAAAAAAGGATGAACATATCAGATAAAAGAAGCACCACAAGCGCAGCTGGCCCTGTATTCCAAAGAAACTGTATAAAATCAAGTTTGGCTTCAGATCCTATCATTATATTTGGTGGGTCACCTATCAGCGTCATAGTACCACCAATATTTGATGCGAAAATCTCACCTATGACAAATGGAATCGGATCCAAGTCCAGTGGTTCTGTTATGGCAAAAGTCAGGGGCATCGCTACAAGTATGGTGGTCACGTTATCAAGGAAACCAGACATAATGGCTACAAACAAAGAAAGAGAGAGAAAAAGTTTTTTTGGAGAAGCTCCAGCTGATTGGGCGAATTTCACTCCTATGTATTGAAAAAGTCCGCTCTCTTCTATGACACTAACAAAGGTCATCATTCCCATGAGCAAGAATATGGTGTTGAAATCCACATATGTCGCCCAAACCTTTTCTTTTTCAAGAAAAAGACCAAAAAAAATCATTGTTGTGGCCCCCAAAATGGCCACCACAGTTTTGTTTACTTTTTCAGTGGCTATGAAAAGATATGCTATTGAGAAAACTATTACTGACATCACTCCAGCTAAATTCAAAGAATCGCCTCAATTTTATCACCATTTCTCAGCTCTTCTCTCAAGTCTGAAAGCGATCCGTTGAGCAAAACTTTGAATCCATCTGGAGTGAATTTCAAAAATTTGAAGACATCCAAGATCCTGAGTTTTCCGAACAACGCTTCTATATCATCACCACAATTGATCAAAGTATTAAGTTGAGCTTCTTCTCCGTTAATTTTTATCTGAGCAGGAAGTGGAATTCTCATTTCTTTTGAATTGACATTTATTGAAAGAGTACCAATACCTATGCGGTTGAAGAATTCCCCAATTGTAAGATTCTTGGATTTAAGTCTTAGTACTTGTTCGGGTTCCACGGTTTTAATTGGCTCTCCATTTTCTCCCACTATTGTAAAGTTGGAAAGGGAATAAATGTTACCGTTTACCTTAACTTGGCAGCGTAAATTAAGCATCTTTATCACATCTTCCACATCCACACGTTCTCTAAATTCTACAGAATCTCCGTCAGATATTATTTCATCAGCAGAGACATCTTTTGAGTTTATCTTTACCCTTGGAAAAACTTCAACGGGCTCTCCGTCAATAAAAACTTTCACGGGTTTCACAACGTCTTTAACCCTTATTACTGCTGGTTTCCCATCGGATGGCGATACTTCTATTATGTCACCATCGTTCACATGAGTTCGAAGTGTGGCGTGCTTACCATTGATACTTACATGAGGCTCCGGCATATTGCCAGGTACTACCACCACTTCTCCATTCAATTCATACGTTATGCCAGCAGAAGGACTTCCAAGAATTTCTTTTACATTGAATCCACCTTGCATTAGAGCCTGTAAGACATCTTCACGACCTGTAAGATTCATGAGCTGAACGGTACGCGAATTTACAGTTACCTGTTTGAAAATCTTCGATATGTTAAACCTTGCAGAATGAGCAATTCCAACCGGCGTAACAAATTCGCTTCCTTTCATTTTTCCAGTAATATCCTGCGCATACACTATGTTTTCAACACCTCGAAGTGCCACCCTGTTTATAGGTAAAGAAAGTTTTTCTGCGACAAGTTTTGTAAATCCAGGCACTTTTGCGCCTCCACCAACTATCACAACCGCCGCTGGAACTTTGCCGTTCAAATCAAGAATGATCTTAGCTATCTCATCAGTTATGGAATCACTAACTGGATTGACAATGTTAAGTAGCTCTTCACGTGTGGTATTTACTGGAATCCCAAGAATATTTTCCACCTTTGGAAGTTCTCCATCTCCAATTGCACGCTTGAGGCGTTCACCATCTTGAAAGCTCAAAAGATGTGCATCACAGATCTTTTCGGTTATCTCATCTCCAGCCATAGGTATCATACCGTATGCAACTATCGTTCCATCTCTGCTGATTGCTATATCAGATGTTCCAGCTCCAACATCAATAAGAGCTATATTTAACCTTCTCAAATCTTGTGGTACCACAAGATTCATAGCTGCCATCGGTTCAAGAGTGAGATACTCGAGCGATAAGCCGGTTTCTTTCATAACTGAGAAAAGCGCTTCTACCATACGTTGTGGAAGAAAGGCAGCTATTACGCTAACAGTGGCTTTTTCTCCAAATTGCCCTATCAAATTCCTAACTTTTTCATTATCAACCGCGTACTCCAAAATCGAATATCCAACACAGTAGTCACGAGATTGGCCATTTTTCTCAACCGCATCTGAAAGAGCGCGAAATTCAAGTGCTCTCACAAAATCTCCATCTATTTTTGATGCAGGAATCCTTTCCACAGCCTCTCCCACAACTGTTTTCAAAAAACGACCTGCAACAGCTGTTGAAACCTTTTCTATCTTAGTTTTCAATCTTTCTTCAAGCACATTTTTAACACGCATTACTGCACGTGCAACTTTAGGTACATCATTTATTTGCCCGTCAAGCATTGCCCTTTCCTCATGCTCAACGATCTCAAAATCTAAAACTCGAATTCCACTCTCTATCTCTTCAGCTATCACACCAATTACTGTTCTCGTCCCAATGTCAAGAGCAAATATCATTTTTCCACTCCTATCACAGTAACACCCGTTCCTCCCTCACCTTTTCTACCTATCCGAAAGGGAACTCGTTTTGAACGCAAAAACGCCCAAATACCATTGGCCAATCTTCCGGTTCCTTTCCCGTGTATCACGTATCCTATCGAATTAGATTGTAGCACACGATCCACAAACTCTTCAACGTTTGGAAGTGCATCTTCCACAGTCATTCCACGCACGTCTATTCGCCCTGAGTTTTTTTCTGACATCACATAGTCAATTTGTTTAGCTGTTTTCTGAATTAAGCTCAGAGATCCTGACTCTTCGATGAGTTTTACCCTTTCTGGTACAATCTTTATCTGAACATTTCCCACTTCCACAATGATCTTGTCCTTTTCCTCGCCGATAACGATACCTTGTGCATCAGTTCCTGCAATTTTTACATGAGATCCCATACCTATCTTTTTGACTGAGTGGCTTCTTGAAATTGCGAAGTCATTTATTCTCTCTTTTAAAGCAGCAATCTTTTTATCTTGTCTTTTCAATTCACTCAGATCGCTCGAAGAACGCACTGTGTGAATGGCTTTTTCCAACTCTTTTTTAACTTCTGTTAAGTTGGTGGAAAGTTCTTTTACCTCATTTGAGAGATCTTCTAACCTATTCTCTTTCAACTTTTCAAACTTCTTCCAAAAATCACGTTCCTTTTTCAAAAGTTCTTCTTCTTTCTTTTTAAGTTCTTCAGACTTTTCTTCATACTCATGAATTTTTGTTTGCAACTCTTCAACCAGCAAATCTGTTTTCGAAAGGGAAACCGTACGGTTTTTTGCAAATTCTCTGATCAGATCAGCAGAAACTTCGAGCTTCTTGACCATTTCAAACGCGTGGCTTCTTCCAGGCATATCCATGTGTATTCGATATGTGGGTGTCATGGTGCCGATGTCAAAACCGACTGATGCGTTTCTAATCCCCTTATTTGTAAAAGCCAAGGTTTTCAGCCCAGGAAGATGAGTTGTAACAACCGCACGAACGCCACGTTCCATTAGAAGCTCTATCATTGATTTGGCAAAAGCTGTGCCTTCGGCAGGTTCAGTCCCATCTCCTATTTCGTCAATAAGTACAAGAGTTCTTTCATTAGCCGATTTGTAAATCCGATCTTCGCGCATAACTCTTGCAGAAAAGGTACTCAATTCGTCTCTAACTGATTGATTGTCTCCTATGTCTGAAAAAAGGGAATCGAAAACAGAAATCTCTGTGCCACTCATTGCGGGAATGGGAATCCCCATGGTAGTCATCAAAACAAACAAGCCTATGATTTTCAAAGTAGCTGTTTTTCCACCTGTGTTAGGTCCACTCAGTATTATCACATGATCCTCAGAACCAAGTTCAAAATTTATTGGCACAACTTTTTCCACAGCGATTAATGGATTGCGTCCAGATATTATACGCAAAGCGCCGTCTTTTCTAATGTTAGGAAAAATGCATCCATTTTGTATCGCATATCGTGCACGTGCACACAATGCATCAAATTCTCCAAGAGCGCGCATTAAATCTGATATCTTCTGAGAATTGTCGTATATCATCTTCGTGAGCGCCGCTAATATTCGTGATATTTCCACAGCTTCTTTTGAACGATAAATTGCAAGTGCGTCGTTTAACTGAATCAACTCTTCCGGTTCAACATAATAAGTAACCCCGCTGGAAGATTGACCATGAACGATCCCTCTTACCATCGTGTGCTTGGCGGCATTAACAGGAAGCACGTACCTATCGTGACGTTGAACTACAAGCGCATCAGTGATGTAGCCTTTATTCACCCCATCAAAAAGGAGTTTTCTAACCTTTTCATTAATGTTTCTATCAATCGCTTTTAACTCCCTTTTTATTCTAAAAAGCGTGGGCGTTGCATTGTCCCTTATCGTTCCATCCAAATTAAACGTGCGTTCACATTTCTCGATAAAACCCTTAGGAGGGTTCAACATCTTCGAAAGTTTCCCTAAAGTTTGGGTATCTTCAAGAATCCCTGACAGTTTCTTAGATATTTTGAAAAGATTGGAGAAATCGAAAATCTGCTTAGATTCAAGAATCTTCCCTTCCAACACAGATTTAAGGACTTTTGTAAGGTTTTCAACGCGGTAGAAAATGGATGAAATATCTTGTATCTTAGGTATTACTTCATTAACTTGATCGTATATCCTGAAAGGATCATCAAAAAATTTGGGTGAATCGAAGTAGGCCCTCCCATAGTCCGAGAAGGCCTTCGATTTCAAAATCTCAAGTACAGATTCAAATTCCAACTCTTTTAAGGTCTCGTTGTCTACCCGCACTCAAATCCCTCCTGAAAAGTTGTACGTTAAAGACACGTAGAAAGGATTTATAACATCACCAAATTGAAGGGATCCTTTGAAAACGTAAGCAATGTCAAGATCAAGTCCATGATAATAAATTCTTGTTCCCACACTAACTTCCTTCGACAACTCTTTATAAAAGGTCATTCTATAACCACCCAACAAACTGAAGAAAGACGTCACTGGAATCTCCGCTCCCAATCCTAACTCACCAGAAACAAAATTAACATAAGAATTCAAAGTGTACCTCTGACCAATGTATGAAGCTCCAAAGATCAATTCGGGAGTATACGATTGCGAGGTGGATGGAGTGGATGCCCATGTGATTGAAGCAAAGGCATTTTTCACCACTACTGCGAAATTAAAATTCTCATATTTGATTATCGAGCCAAAATCCATAGAAAAACCATTTTTTATATTACTCCCTATCCATGCATTTAAACCAAGTCCGAAAGTATTTTCTCCAATTTTGTAAGCAACAGCTCCATTCAATTTGTACTGATCGTAATTAAGCTCGTCAACAGGATAAGTGTATTGAATAGCACCACCTACGTAAATGTTTTTCAATCTAAAAGAACCACTCAAAAATTCATTTCGTACCACACCAAAAAAGTGTTCTATATGTGAAAAAAATACTGCATCTCTCCCAGTTGCCATGCCAGCTGGATTGTAGCTAATCGACTGTGGACCAGTATAGAGTGCATATATTGCTCCTCCCATTGCTCGAGAATAAGCCGAAGGATCATTTATTTCATTTACAACGTTGGCAAAGACAGAGATACTTAGCAAAGATACCAAAAATACCACTAACACCTTTTTCACGAAATACCACTCCCCCTCTACCTAACGATCGCAAATGAGGTTGATACAGTTTCTGTTATCAAACCTGGTGAAGGTCCAATGGCCACAACTGCCACATACAATCCATTTGAAATTGTCGTCGGATTCAAAACGTATAATAAATTTCCAAGAGACCTAAGAGCTTTTCCACGTTGAATCGCCACTACTCTGCCACGCATATCGTAAATTAGCAACCTATAATAGCAGTCTTTATCCACAGTAAGGATGAATTGAACATTTCCAGGTCCAACAAGTTTCTTCGGAACTGCCGTAAAGGAGACGATCCTCGGCTTAGAAGATTTGTCAATATTCGCAGTAAGTCCCAAAGCATATGTTCCTGTTTCCCCACCAAATGTAGCTATGTCATTTTCAATGCTTGGTTTCGTTGACATGAGACTCCACGAATTTTCACCTGTTAATTTGTAAACTCTCACATTACCGAACAACCCATTTACGGCGTTTGTGTCAAAATAGAGATGATAAGTTATCGTCGCCAAAGGATTGGACTTTGAAACCAAGCTCACACTGTTGGACACTTGATTGAAATTCGAAAATCCGGCATACAAATTATTTGAAAATAAGGTGCTCGAAAATACAGAAACAATTGTGGAAGATGCAAAAGTACCGCTTGGAATAGATATCCATCCACCGTTAAAGTTTATTAATTTGGCACTTGATACTTGGTATCTTTCAAATGACTTGGATAGTACATAATCTGTTCCATCAAATGTTGAAAGAATCGTCACACGTCCAGGTACATCAGAATAAGTATAAGATGCTATCCACGTAGTTTTGGCCTTCTTAACATAAAGTTTTTCCTTGAGAGTTCCATCGATCGCGTAAACCGTTGGTGTGGAAGAAGATTTTAAAAATATTCCAACATCGGACGTACCGTTTGTCAAACGCAGATCCATAGAATTTGACGACTTAGCAACCTTTACTTTCAAATCGGGGTAATACGTGATGGAATTATTAGAACCTTTATACGTGTAACTTAGTCTTATTTGGGAAAGCACATAAGTCCCTGGAGAAGTCACCCTTATTGAAGCAGAAAAGCATTCTTGCCCAGGTGTGAAATTAAAAATTTTTGAACCACTTGGAGTATTCCAAATTACATACACGTAATTCAAAGTGACATTATGCTTCCATATCGAAAAATTGAAACCCACATCGCTATCAACAAACGCATGGTTGCTCGAAAGCCGAACAGGTGTCATTACTAACCCATCTGGCCCCATGATAACACGTGCTAGCAGGTATCTCGAATAGTTTACTCTCGGATCATTAGTATTCATAAAAGCGTCTAAAACGTAAATCTCCCCCGGCAAAAAGAACCCTGTTTGAGTTATATAGAAATTGGTTGATTCTCCCGGCTGAATACTTCCACTACTGGGAGAAATCGAAAGCCCAGACGGAGACGAAATTGTGGTAAACGTTAAGGTTTTCGAGCCTATATCAAGCGCATTAACTATCCATGTTTTTGTCGCATTGGTGATAAATGGCACGTAAACTATCGTTGATTTCACGCTGGCAGCAGGTATATCTGTTGTAAAAGTTGCCACATTTGAAAGAAGCGTAGCACTTGTGGATTTTAAAGTGACCTGAACTTGTGCTTTAAAATTACAAGAATTATAGGAGGTGTATACCCACTTGTAGATATCACCATATATCTGTGGAATGTAAAAAGTTTCAGTCGATTTGGTACAAGAATTGTAGAGCATTAGGTATGCGCTTTTTACATCAGATGTTGGCGAGAGTGTTATAGACAAAGTAAATGAATCCCCTTTGAGAGCATAGATGGGACTCGCGGTTAGAGTTCCTATTTGTATTGCAAACGAAAGCACCGCTATACATAAGAACAAAAGAAAAAACGCGAAAGATTTCACCGAGCTTTCCCCCTTTCTCAACCTTACTCTTATTATTGATCAAATTCGAGAAAAAAGGAAATTTTGCTCACAAACTAATTTGCGTGACATTCACTAACTCACCAGACAAAATTATTTTACTTACGGATGCGTTGTCTACAAGGTATTTCCACATAGAATCAAGTGGAAGTTTGTTCACATACAAAAGAAAAAGAGCTATGGCTAAACCGTGCGAAACGACTATTAACGTTTTGCATCGCTTTAGCGTGTTGAAAATCGTGGCAACTACTCTTTCTTGAACTTTTTCTACCCTTTCTGCTCCTTCAAGTCTTAGCTGAGATGGCTTTTTGAACCATATATTACTCAAAGGTGTATTTTCTATTTCTTCAAATCTCTTTCCTTCCCATATTCCAAGGGACATTTCACGAAGCCTTTTATCAAACTTAAGGGGTATACTACAAACTTCTGCGATTATTTTGGCTGTCTGAGCGGCTCGGCTGAGATCACTCGACAAGATCAAATCAGCACGAACATTTTTCAGTTCCTCCGCCACCTTTTGTGCCTGAAACAATCCTGTTTCATTCAGTGAAGTATCAGTTTGCCCTTGAATTATGTGGTTTAAATTTGCATCTGTCTGACCATGCCTTACAAGATAAACAGTTTTTAAATCTATTAAGAAACACCTCCATAAATTCAATCAAAAAAACGAATATTCTTCAATTATGATAACATACTTGATGCCTCTTTTGGCATTTTTTTAACTATAGAGTTGTTTTTTTACGTGAAAAAATGTATATTTTGATATCTCAATTACAAGGTGATAAGATAATGATTTCAAAAGACTTGAAATTGTATTCATACTTTGCGTTCTTTGCCTTTGGATTTTTTGTAATGATCTTATCAAGCGCTTTCCCAAAAGTTTTGACTGATCTCTCAATCGATTACCTACATGGTGGATATCTTCTGATCATTGGGACGGCGGGATATGTCGTTGGCTCACTATTATGTGCGATCTTTGCCCATGTAACGGGTCTTAAGCGTATAGCAATGGCAGGAGCTTTCTTTATGATAATTGGTGCTATTATGTTTGTATTTAGCAATAATTTTTCTGAGATAGCAATTGCAGATATGATTGCAAATACTGGCGCCGGTTTTATAGAAGTTGGTGTCGGATCACTTGTGAGTGCTGCCGCAAAAGAAAAGGCTTCAAGTCTCCTCAACCGTGTCAATTCTCTCTTCGCTCTCGGAGCTCTTATCAGTCCCTTTTTTGTTTCAGCATTCATAAAAATTGGATTCGGCTGGCGCACCGTGTATCTTTTTGAAGCTCTTTTCGCTTTGATCGCGTTTGTGTTTTCATTTCATCTCGAAGAGCCAGAAATGGTTGAAGAGGAAAAGCTTAACTTGAAATTGATTTTCTCTCCTTCCCTTCTTATAATCGATATCTTGATCATGATTTACGTTGGATATGAAGTTGGGTATTCTTCGTGGATCAGCACACTTTTAGTTCGTGGCCGCGGAATAAGCATCACAGTGGCGGCTATCAGTTCATCGACATTCTGGATGGGAATGTTTATCGGAAGGTACGCCGCGAGCTTCTTGAAAATCAAAGAAGAGATATGGCTTTTTATCATCGTTGTCTCTTCGCTCATTTCAGCTACGATCTCTATGCTCGCTTCAAACATTTATCTTGCGATATTTCTTATATTCATGAGTGGTTTATCTTTTGCGAGTACTTATCCGACAGTGCAAGCCATGCTGGCAAAACGTGCAGGAGGAAGAATTGGAAATCTTATGGGAATTTTCGTGTTATTTGTTGGTATGGGAGCATCAATATCTCAATGGCTTATTGGACAAGTCGCAAACACAGGTGGCATTTTTTGGGGGTTCGCCATGATACCATTACTTATTACTCTTGAAATGATGATGACTATTCCGATGTTAAAGAAAGGAGCATGATAATAAATGAGTACAGAAGGCATAGAAAATTTTAAAAAGCAGAGAAATTACCTAAACGACATAGTTATGAAGTATGCACAAACAAATATGAAAAGATTTTACGCTCTCGACTCCAAAGTTTATTTCGATGGTGCGCTTTCAAGGAAAACAAAAGAAATGATGGGGCTCGTTGCATCCTTAGCGCTAAGATGTGATGATTGTGTAGAATATCATATAATAAGATGTCACGAGGAAAATGTAACTGATTCTGAAATTGAAGAAGCCCTATCAATAGCACTCATCGTGGGAGGATCTATAACCATTCCACATCTCAGGAGAGCCTTTAAAATATGGGATGAATTGAAAGAGAAAAAAATGCAGGGTGATGTCCAAGATGGGTAAGAATTCAAAATTCGACTTACTTTTAGATCACGTTATTGGAATTATCAACAATTCCCAAAATAAATATAAAAAATTAAAGTCCGTATGTGAATTTCTCAAAAATAATGTTGATCATTACGATTGGGTTGGTTTCTATTTCGTCAGCGATACCAAAAAAGGTGAGCTTGTTCTCGGACCATTTGCTGGTGAATCAACAGAACACGTAAAAATAAAATTTGGAGATGGAATATGTGGACAAGCTGCAGAAATGAAAGATACCTTTGTGGTGCAAGATGTCTCCAAAGAGGCAAATTACTTATCTTGCAGTCCAAAAGTGAAGTCTGAAATAGTGGTACCAATTTTCAAAAACGGAGAGATTATCGGCGAACTTGACATAGATTCCCACCAAATTGGACCATTTACCGAAAAGGACAAAGTGTTTCTTGAAAAAATTTGTGAACTTGTGGCAGAAATGTAGAACACACCCCGCCTTTCAGGCACCCCTCTTGATAGGGGGGAATAGTTTTTTCAAAAAGGAAGGTGGCGGCGAAGCCGACGGAAGGTGTTACAAACCATAACAAAGAGATGATGAGATTGAAAGTTGCCATTGTTGATGCAGGAACAAATTCATTTTTACTGCTTATTGCCGAAAAATCAGATGATCATTTTAAATATCTTCTGGATACTTCAACTGTCGTAGGACTTGGACGTCTCAAAAGCAATTTGATTGACGATAAGATCTTAAAGCATGCCCAAGAAGTGATAAACACATATCACAAGCTATGTGACAAATATGAAGTCGAAAAGCGTGTAATAGTTGGAACGGAGTTTTTCAGAAAGATAGATCCTATGTATTTCGAGCATTTCTCAAAGGACTTTGACGAGTCGATGATACTTTCCGGTTCGGAAGAAGCAAAGTTATCGTATTTGTCTGTGATCGAAGATGAGAATTTTTCATTTCTACCAAACCCAGTTGTGATGGATATTGGCGGAGGAAGTGTTGAATTCGCTTATAAAAGCGAAAAGTTTACAACACGGAGCTTCCCAATTGGTGCAATGGTTCTGACAAGCCGATTTGTGAAATCTTATCCGATAAAAAATCAGTTAAATGAAGGGATCAACTTGCTAAACGAAACTTTCGAAGGAATTACAAGCGGAGATCTCGTTACAATTGGAGGCACAGGTACCACCATTGTAGATCTTATCGACGAAAAAGATTTCGATCCCGTTCGCGTGCATGGCAGATTTCTGAAAATTGAAGAAGTTGAAAATCTGTACGATAAATTGTGTTCAATGAGTCTGTATGATCTTTCAAAAGCTCGTGGCATGGAAAAAGGACGTGAAAGAATAATAGCAGCAGGAGCGCTGATCCTTATGCAGGCCGTGAAAAAGATAAACATGAGTGGATGTTTTGTTTCGATTCGTGGTCATCGTTACACGATAGCCAAGGATATTTTGGAGCAAAAACCATGATAATCATCAAACTCAAAGCTCGAGCGCGTGAAAAGATCAAGCGTGGACATTTGTGGATATTTTCAGATGAGATAGTGGAAGTAGATGGAGACGAAAATATCGGAATAGCCAATCTTTTCTTTGAAGATGAATTTGTCGGGCGTGGATTGTACAACTCGAATGCAAAAAATTCAACAAAATTTCTCACAAAATCGTACGAGAAAATAAATAAGAACTTCTTTGTCAAAAGATTTAAAAGAGCCCTTTCTCGCCGAACATCACTTCCACCATTCAGACGCGAGGTAAACGCTGAAGGCGATTTTTTACCAGGCCTCATCGTAGACAGATTTGGAAGCGTTCTTGTCGTCCAAATACGATCGCTTGCGCTTGAAAAAATGAAAGATAAGATCATCGATGCACTTATCGAAACCTACTCTCCAAAATCGATTTATGAACGCAGTGACTTTGAATCCATTCCAGAGAATGGCCTTTCGAGAGAAAAGAAACTCTTGTATGGTCCCATGCCTGAACCGCAAATTGTGGAAGAGAACGGCCTAAAATTCATGGTAGACGTAGTGAATGGCCAAAAAACAGGCTTTTTTTACGATCAACGTGATTCAAGAACATTCGTCAAAAAAATCTCTACTCAGGGAAAAGGCTTAGATCTTTTCACTTACACGGGAGCTTTTGCACTCTTAATGGCCTCAAAGGGTATGAAAGTAGATGGAGTTGATATATCTAAAGCCGATCTCCAAGTTGCAAGAAAAAACGCCTATCTTAATAGGATAGATGTCAATTTTTTGGAGGGAGATGCCTTCGATCTTGAAACCCTGGGAAAATACGATTTTATCATCGCAGATCCCCCATCTCTCATTAAAAGGCGTGAAGAAAAACCAAAAGCTTTCAATTTGCTTAACACCTTGATGGATCAAATATTCGATCATCTCAACGCCAACGGTATTGTCGGAATATGTTCCTGCGCTTACAACATAGATAGGGAAATGCTTTTGAAGATTGTGGGGAGAAGCGCAAGAAACAAAAATCGGATTGTCAGACCCATTAAATGGACTGGTTTGCCAATCGATCATCCACATTTACTCTCCATGCCAGAGACAAATTACCTTAAATGCCTATGGTTTGAAGCACTGAGTGACGTGATATAATTGTTGTGAGAGGTGATTTCATGTTCAAAGTGAGACTTTATGGTGATCCGGTTTTGAGAAAAGTTGCTCAGCCGATAAAGCCAACATCCCTGACTCCCGAGTTTGTGAATGAGATGAGTGAAACCATGTATGTCGAAGATGGAGTTGGATTAGCGGCACCACAAATTGGTATTTCCGAAAGATTTTTTATATATGATGTTGGAGAAAAGTTGAACGTTGTGATAAACCCTGAAATCATTGAAAAGTCTAAAGAAGAAGAAATAGGAGAAGAGGGGTGCTTGAGTTTTCCAGAGATATTTGATAAGGTTTCGCGTTCCATTTCCATAAAGGTTAAATATTTTGATCAACACGGTGAGGAGTATGTTAAAAAGTTAGAAGGATACGAAGCTCGAGTTTTTCAACATGAATTCGATCATTTGAATGGAAAATTGTTTATCGATTATCTTACTGTGGTAAGAAGACGGATGATAAAAGCGAAACTCGATGAGATAAAGCGAAAGAGTGCTGAAATTCTCAAAGAGATAAAATCCACCGCTCGGAACTGAAATGAGCGGTTTTCTTTAGAGGTTTAAAATGAAAGTGTTGTTTTTAGGTTCAGCATCGTTCTCCATCAAAACACTTGAGATAATATCAAAATATCACGACGTGCCGCTTGTGATAACTCAACCTCCAAGACCTGCTGGCAGAAAACGAAAGTCAAGACCGACTCCTGTAGCAGATCTTGCTGTATCTAAGCGACTGAACCTCTTAGAAGCGGAAAATGTGAACTCACCTGAAGTGATAAACAGGATAAAAGAGATAAAACCCGATGTGGCAATCGTGGTGGCATTTGGGCAATTTTTGAAAGATTCACTGCTTTCGACAATAGAACTCGGATTTTTTAACGTTCACGCTTCCATACTTCCCAAATACCGCGGGGCGGCACCAATACAGCATGCACTCCTTAACGGGGAAAAAGAAACGGGAGTAACATTGTTTAAAATAGATAAGGGCATGGATAGCGGAAAAGTGGCAATTATCAAAAAAACAAAAATCGATCCTCTGGACAATTTCGACACGCTTTCAGAAAAGCTTTCAGAGATGGGAGCACAAGTGGTGAAAGATTTTCTCGAAAATCCCAATCTACCTTTGAAATCACAAGAAGGAAAGCCTTCTCGAGCTCCGAAAATATCGATTGAAAATACGTTCATAGACTGGAACAAGACAGCAGAAGAAGTGGGAAACAAAATACGGGCTTTTGATTCCACACCGGGTGCCAGAACACGATTCAAAGGCGTACTCGTAAAACTGTTTGGATTTAAGGGGATCTCAAAGTCAAATAGTGGAAAACCCGGGAAAATTTTGAACATTCATTCTCATGCTCTGATAGCTTGTGGAAAAGGTGCCATCATGGTTGAAAAAATTCAATTTCCATCTAAGAAGGTGATCACCTTTGGTGAGGCTAAAAACGGTCGTAAGATCGATCATGGGAGTGTTTTGGGCACTTGAACTTTCTACGATCGTTTTCGGACTAAATATTCAAATCAATCATGCCATCGAACTCTTGTATGGTTTTGGCCCTCAAAAAGTCCTCGCGTGGATAAATTCTCCAGAAGGTTTATGGTTCTCTCAAAATCTTTCTGTGCATCTTGAAGGAAAAGTGGCAAAAGGTTTTTATCTCTCTGGTGATATTGGGGGAAATTCTATTAGCAATCTGGTACTTCATTACACGCCGGAGGATCTCAGCTTCGGAACTGTAAGAACCGTGAGTTATGGCACAAATGAATTTTCAATCGTTGGATTCTCTTCTCCTATCTTCTCTTTTGGACAACTTCGTGGCTCTATCAAACGTACAATTTTTAAAATCGAAGATCCAAGCATGCCAATTATCCTTGGCCCGATAGCATATCAGAGCGTTCAGATTTATCTAAATGGAATCCCAATTCCCCTGAGTGAATGTACAATCAATTACAACAAAGGAGAAATATTCGTACCAAATCTCGTTCGCGGAGATGTCGTAACTGTAGAGTATCAGAGCGTAACAACTCCTTCTTCTTCGTACGTGACCACATTAAGAGATAAAGAAAAAACTAAAGATTATATTCTCGAAACCTCCATCTTCGCTATATTCGATTTAATGCCAGAAAAACGAACTCCGCAGGAGTTCCCGGCACCTACAAATCAATTTTTCGCCTTTGCCAAACTTTTGAACATCATGCCTTCCTTTTCTCTTTCAACTTACATTAACATGGACAACTTCCCATCCTTCAAAATAGAAGCTACATCCAGGTTTTCGATCGATGGAACGAAATTCGTTGCAAATGCCGGATATAACACCAAAGGATTCAGAAAACCGCTAGGAGTAGCAATGAACGAAGGCGGAAGCCTTTCTATTTCTGCGCAAAATTCGTATGGAGATGTAAAAATAGAGTCAAACGGAGAAGCTTTACAAGTATCTGTTGATGCCTCAAAAACAAAGGCAACATTTTACATTGGAAAAAATCCAAATATCGCTTTAAAGTTCTCATCAAATACATTTCGTTTTGGCCTAAGTGCAGGAAGTTCAGAAGTAGAAAGCACTGAAAAAATTTCAAGTGGCGACATTTCTTTGAGTTTCGATCAGCATTTTGGAAAAAAATTTGAGATGAAATCAAAATTGAGCGTTTCCACACCAATAACGCTTGAAGCGAGCTTTAATTCCAAAGAAATTGGCTTAAAAATCTCAAAATCTTTCGGTTTACTTCAAACAACCCTCAATTGGCAAAAAGATAATTCCGGAAAAGAAGAAATGAATCTGAACATAGGAAACCAATGGTTGTGGAGTGAAATCCCCATCTCGGTCGACTTCAGTCTTTACACATCACCTTCCACGTTGACCACAACTTTGAACGCCAATGCTGACACAAACTTTGGAAAGATTTCCCTTTCAATTGGAAATTCCCCGTTTGTGAATCTCACCCTTGCAAAGGATTTTGGAGAAACAAAATACTCACTGGAAACAAAATTCGACGAAAAAGGAGTGGCTTTTAACACATCGGTAACCGGAAAGTTATGGGGTCTAAATGTGAGCGGAGGATTCACAGTTGCCATGGTAGATGGTCAAATTGGAGGAAAAATCAGTCTAAAAGTTGGAGAGTAACACACCCCGGCCTTCGGCCACCCCTCTTAATAGAGGGGACTTAATCCCTCCTGAAAAGGAGTGGGATTGTGCTGTGCGCAATGTTTTCCTGCTTCTACGACCAAGGCGGTAGCCGAGAAGAGAAACCATCGGAAATGGTGGATGGGGGTAGTCCTTCCTAAAAAGGAAGGGGGACCGCGCAGCGGTGGAAGGTGTTAGAATATCATCATGAAAAAAACTATTTCATACAATTCAAAACTCAAAAGTGTGGCGAGAAATCTCCGAAAGAACATGACATTATCTGAGGTTTTATTATGGAATTATTTAAAGCAGAAGCAAATGCATGGATACAAATTCCACAGACAAAAACCAATAGGGAATTACATCGTTGATTTTTTCTGTTCTGAACTAATGTTAGCAATAGAAATTGACGGTAACAGTCATGATGAGAAATACGAAAAAGATGTTTTAAGGCAAAAAGAAATAGAAAGATTTGGTGTAAATTTTCTGAGATTCAGTGACCATGAAGTTAAAACGAATATGAAAGGCGTTCTGTCGGGGATTAAGAATTGGATAAAAGAGCATAAAGGTCGAAAGATTTAAATTCCACTTGTTAAGATGTGAGACCACGTAGCAGTGGAGAGTGTGATCTGCATAAACACACCCCGGCCTTCGGCCACCCCTCTTAATAGAGGGGACTTAGTCCTTCCTTGAGGAATGGGATTGCACGGTGTGCAATGTCTTTTCCATTTCCATGACCGAGGCGGTAGCCGCGAGGTGATGGCGAAGCCGACGGAAGGTGTTACATTATCATATAAGATATGTAACAAAAATTGTAAAATGTGATAAAATATTTTTGGAAGGGGGTCAAGGGAGCGAACAGTGAGACTATACTTTTTGGGTTTCAGTTCCATAAAGGATGTTAAAGACTTGCTGTACGATCAAGAAATTTTTCTCCTGAATCATCCCTCAGAGATAGATGATGCCACATTAAAAAAATTCAAAAGGGGCATTGTATTCTTAAATGCCACTAAATCAAGTACAATTGGTATCCAAAGCACAAAAGAATTGATGGAAAATCTTGACAGGTTTACCGGAATTCATTTTGTTATCATCTCAGATCACACGTATAAAGGTCTTGTCAGCTTAAATACAAAAATATTGTACACTTCTACTGGTGATGCGGAAACTCCTATTTTAGGATTAGCACAAAATATCAAAGAAAATTTGAGCAAATTCATAGGAAAAACTACTGAAGCAAGAAAGTTAAGACGAAATATCCTATATCATTCTTTCCACGATGGTAATATATTGATCCTCGGGGAAACTGGCACAGGAAAAACGCTTCTCGCTGAGATCATCCATAAAATTTCTCCTCGAAAAGAAGGAAAAATGGTAAGTTTGAACTGCGCCACAATGCCAGATTCACTTATAGAGAGTGAGCTTTTTGGGCATGCTCGAGGTGCATTCACAAGTGCAGATTCGAAAAAGCGGGGCATGATAGAAAACGCAAACCATGGGCACATGTTTTTAGATGAAATTGCAGAGCTTTCACCACGTGTTCAGGGAAAACTTTTATATATTGTTGAAAAAGGTGCCTACAATGTTATAGGAGATCCTACTCCAAGAAAAGTAGATGTGAAGTTCATATCTGCAACCAACAGAGAACCCAACAGAATAAGAAGAGATCTTTTTTTCAGGTTATCTGAGAATGTCCTGGAAATTCCACCACTTCGCCAAAGAAAAAATGATATACCGCTTCTCGTCAATCACTTCTTTGAATCAAAAAGATTGAAAGTTAGTTTTGAAGATCTCACTAACAGGGAACGTGAAATGCTTCTCGAATACAATTATCCTGGAAATGTCAGAGAATTGGAAAACATTCTTGAAAGATACATAGTTACAGGAAGCATAGAGCTTTTGCTTTCGGAGTCCAAATTTTTCACTGTTAATATTGATAACGTTAGCAATGAAATAGAAGGACCCATTTTGGAGCACATTTCATCTCTTGTAGATTCCATAGTTCAAAGCAACAGTTTGCCAAAACTTTCCATCTTTAAAAGTCACGTCATTGAAGAACTCGAAAAACAATACGTCGAAAAAGTGCTTAGGATTTTTAAGTGGAGCAAGCAGCAAGCTTCAAAAGAGTTGGGAATCACACATCGGTATCTCAACAAATTGATCACTAAATACGCTATAGACAGAAGGATGAAAG
This sequence comes from Thermotogae bacterium, assembly GCA_026988035.1. Taxonomy (GTDB): domain Bacteria; phylum Thermotogota; class Thermotogae; order Mesoaciditogales; family Mesoaciditogaceae; genus WFSH01. The sequence goes on along the minus strand of JALSLY010000076.1, from coordinate 42,414 downwards.
AAAGAAAGGGAGAAAAAGAAAAGAAAAAATAGGAATAAAAAAGGGGCCTTTCAGCCCCTTCCTACCGCCAAGAAGAAACAATCTACAAAACAATTCAAAAGTCTGGCTTCGCTAACACAGTTATGGTTATATTATCCGTATAAATACCCGCTTTGGTATCCCTCTTCACAATAGCACGCAGCCACCAACTTAGTATCGTAAATGGAACGCTATGTGTAGTGTTAGGCTCAATTTCACACGAAGCAGTTGGAGAAGAAAAACTCTTCGGTTCTGCAAAAAGTGCCTTTTTTTGGAGATTTGAGCCAGTGATAACCCCGTTTTTTAGATTTAAAAACACAGCTTTAAGAGCATCGTTTAGAAAATAGAATCCATGCTCTGACTTCATGGTATCACCATTTTTATCTACAAGCCTTCCTTTATCATCCACAGTGATCGTTAACGTCGCGTTGGTTTCAACCGTCAAAAACGCAAGTTGCATGTCGTACGTGCCATAATCCGTGATCGTGTACGTTCCAAGATCCATCTTTTTTGGCCTCACAAAAGATGTGTCTGTAGAACCGGTGTAATAGATAAGACCTTTGAAAAGGCGTTCGTGATTCTTTTTCCCTTCCAAAATTTCCCGCACGGCGTTCGCACTCCAAAACTCAATTGTCGCCGCATACGTGTCATCAGAATTGCATTTGGTCTTTGCTGAACTTCCAACACGTGATACCTTTCCAAAATTAGAGCTTATCATGGGTGTTGCCATCTCATCGGCAACAGTAAAGCTTTTCGGTGAATTTTCAGCAACGCTTTTTGCTATCTCTTCTCTCGCATTCACCCATCCGTTAGCAAACACGGAAAATGCGGTAATCGTCAAAATAATACCAAGGATAACAAATTTCTTCATGGTTTTGACTCCTTTATAACACCTTTCGTCGGCTTCGCCGCCACCTTCCTCAAGGAAGGACTACCTTCCACCGCTCCGCGGTCCCCCTCGCGGCTACCGCCTCGGTCGTAGAAGCAGGAAAACATTGCGCACCGCGCAATCCTGCTCCTTAATAGGCGGGATTAGTCCCCTCTATCAAAGTGGGCGTAATCTCCTCTTTAGAGGAGGGGACCACGAAGTGGCGAGGTATGTTCTCTTCTAAAAGGTAACTCAAAGAGTCGAGTGGTCTCACATTCCCCACTCCAATTCAAATCTGAACTCTTTAGATAGAGGTCCATACATGACACGTACCACATTCCCATTCAATAAATATCCTCCCGTTAGAAATGAATCAAAAGATTGTTCACCGTTTGTGTTATCGTAAGAATACTGCATATTCACGCCCAAAAGCAAAGTATCAAATCTCATTTCTACAGTTCCAGAATAATTTAATTTGAATTCATTAAAAGCCTTGAGAGGAGCCGCTAAACTCAAAGAACCAGATGATAAAATGAAACCATTTGAATTTTCCGTCTGTACAAGTACAAATTTCACTTTGTAAGAATCTAAAGACTTGATTGGAACATTCGAACCAGCAAGTAAATATCCCCAAAGATTCTGAGCGATTTTTTCACCAATTCCAGCATAAATGCTGGCGTTTGATGCTGTTTTTTCCACATCTGCTGCGATGTTCAAATATCTTGCCAAAACCTCAAAAGAAATCTCACTGGTTGAAATGTTCGCCTTTAAATAAAAGCTTCTCACTTTTCTTTCGATTGGCCACATTTTGGCAAGTTTAGAAATGCTCGGTGATGTTTTAACCACAGAAACCTCAATAACAAAATCCTGTTCACCGTTTCTCAAAGCAGCAAGGACAACATCATTCTTTCTAATTGTCAAAACAGAATTCGCAGCAACATTTACAAGGCCTGAGCTTGACAGTGACAAATTGATCTTTGCTCCAGAAGCGCTTTGAGACATAACTGTTGCGTCCAATTTTGATTTCATATCCGAGATGTCAAAACTCACCGTCTTTCCGGATTGAGCAAAAGCAAAGCCATTCTCTTCAGCGATGAAAGATTTTTTCACACTTGTAAATTGTTTGGCATCAACGCTCGAAAAATTTCCTGTATTCACAAGTTTGCTAAGCCATCCCGAATTATTTCCACTCGTGTAGAAATCACTTGGCACACTATAAAGTGCGTAAACGATGTAAGATGTATTTGGCACTTTATCAACATTTTTAATAATCTTTGCAACTTTTGAATAGATCTCTTTTGGCCCTCTAAAAAGCAAAATGCCGCTTCCACTTGCGTAAGTTATGTACGATGTGTAAGGAGCAAGAAACTTTATTGCATCATTCGCACTTAGGTATTTCAACGGTATGACGTGTGTTGAGTAACCGTACACTTTCATCATGACAGATGAAGACGATGACCCAACAAAGTACACTCCATTTTTCTCAAAATAGAACAAATCGAATTTAGCACACAAATCATCTATTGCTCCCTTGAACGTTACATTATTAAGAGCCATAGTAACTTGTCCACTAACAGTTTCGTCCACAACTATGGGCACGTTGAAACTTTCAGATACATCCACGAACGCCTGCGACAAACTTTCTTGATAAAAAGAAAAGGTGGCAGTTGTGGCAAGAACCACAATCGCCACAAAAATTAGGGAAACGAACAATAAAGCTTTCCTCATTGCCATTCGCCCGCTTTCTCGCAGGTAATGATCACCATAATCTCTTTCTTAACGCTACGCATTCCATCCTGGGTAAAAAGATAACCTATTATCGGGATATCGCCAAGAATTGGCACTTTGGAGATGGATTTTTCATATGTATCAAAGCTGATGCCTCCAACTGCAACTGTTTGGCCAACCTCGGTGTTAAATGTCGTAGAGAGCGTGTGGGTAACAGTGTCTGGAAGGGGGTTCACTGTTTTTATTGCACCTGACACGCTCTCGGATAAATTCAATGTCACGTCCCCCGAGGCTGATATTGTGGGAATAACAGTTATATTCACTCCAACTTTTACGTCGGCGTAAACTTTTTTACCTTCTGAATTTGTATAAAGATATTTTCTTGTCGTTGACACATCTACATTCCCGGTCTTTCCGCTCTCTATCCTGATCTTTGGATTAGCAAGAATCTTCACAGCCCCACTCGCTTCCTCAGCCCTTATATCCGAAAGGATCGAGAGATTGTTAACTTTGTAAACCAGATTTATCACGTTGTCCAAAAAATTGAACGTCGTTGAAGAAGAAGTTCCAGATGGATTGGAATATTGAAGATCCATTCCCCATTTTTTCACCACAGATTCATCTGCCTCCACGACGTTCATCTGAACGATGATCTCTCTCTTTGGCACATCGATCTTTTTTATAAGATCGATTATTGCTCCCTTGACATTCTCAGGAGCACCGATAAGCAAAGTGGTGGGAGAGTTACTCGATGTGAAAATGTACTTTTGCATGATCTTTGGGAGAAAATCCATCACAGTCGTCGCATTAACGTACTTGAGATGGTAAGATGTGGAAGTTGCCAAATAAAGAAAACTGTTTGACGTAGGATCGGCCGTTCCCACAAAGTACACGCCCGGCTTTATTTCCTTCCATGAATACCCCCCAGGAAGTAACATCAGATCGAGTGCATCAGAAATGCTCACATTTTCAAGATTTAATGTTATAAACCCTCCCACCGTCGAGTCGGTGATGATCGTTATATTTTCCTGCGCTGCGAGATCGCTCAAAGCTTGAGTGAGAGACTCTTGAAAGAATGAAATACTCACGCTCTGAGAAAATGACAAAAGCGTCAAAACACTTAATATAATTGTGGTAAGAAAGATCTTTTTCATCCTTAGTTTCCCCCTATGATTTTTTAGTCAATTTGTACTTTTAACACCTTCCACCGCTCCGCGGTCCCCCTTCCTCAAGGAAGGACTACCTTCCGTCGGCTTCACCGCCACCTTACTTTTTAGGAAGGATTAATCCCCTCTATCAAGAGGGGTGCCCGAAGGGCGGGGTGTGTTATGTTGTATTGTCAATGAACAACCAATTCCTTAGATACCGTCTTATAAATAGGAGCACCGTTCGCCCCTTTACCGGTTGCATATTTGACCACTACCCTAACAGTATAACCTTTTTTCAATTCAACTGGAACATTCGCACTCGCTGAAAGCGTGAATCCGGCGTAAATCATTTTTCCCTTTATCATAACAGGATGAGACAACATGGATTTTTTCTCTTCGTTTGTGACGAAAACCTCCGCGGAATAATCGACGTACGAATTTCCATTGTTAACGATGTCAAATGACACGTTAGCGCTTGTTCCCACTTTGGAAGCGGTCAGATTTTCCACTTTCAGAGATTTCGTCAGTTTTCCAACGTTTATTACGATGGGCAGTTTCAAAATTTTCGGCTCTTTGCCTTTGGCCACCTTCGCCACCAGCGTGAGCAGTGCGTAGTACTGACCCTCTGTCGGCATGGTTGAAGGCGCTCGCCCGGCGATCCTCGCTTCCCTTTGTGAATACGGGTAAACGCTGAATTTAGACGGATACATTTTTAAATTTCCAAAGATCTTTTTATCTAATGGAGCCGACACGATGCTTCCATCTTCAGTTTGCATGAATCCGCTTAAATGCGCTGAAATGTCTATCTTCCTGTAGTCCAAACTCTCAATTTTGAAATCTCCTCCCACGTACGTATTGGCTCTTCTTAAGGGAATATCGATTTCGGAATTATCCACCTTTAAAATCGGCGACTGACTCACACTCGCATCGGTTATTTTGAATTTGAATATTTGGCTCGTCATGTGTTGTTCTCCGAGATCGGCCGAAAGCAGCGCGCGATATTCACCGTTTGGCATGAGCCTTTCAAACGGGATCCATATGGTTCTTGTGATACCTGGAAAACAGATCGTTTCTTCTCTATTAAGATCAACGTTTCCTACAATTCTACGCAAGGTATCGGATACAACTCTGAATTGACCTTTTAAGCCCACGACAACATTGCCCTGGTTTGTGTAATCCAGTCTAAAAACGTAAGGATACTTCTTTAGCGAATCTGGAAAATTTTTTGGAAGATCGTCGATTTTCGTGTTGTAAAGTTTAATGCTTTCGAATTTTGCTTCATAAACATGCGGGGAATTCACCACATCGATGGCTACAATTGCGAAAAGATTCATCGCGAGTTTAAAACTGAGCTTTCCGCCATTCACATTTGATTCTGATGGAGAATACGAAAAAGCAATTCCAGCGTAATAATTACCCGCCGCGTTTGGGGGTACACGAAGCGTTATTGGAAAATTCATCACTTGAGATGGCGAAAGGGTAATCGCCGTACTCGGAACACTTATCCATTTGCGGCAAGAATGTGAATAAGATGGAAATGCCACATTTATGAAATAATTTCCATTTGAATCTATAAAGAAATCCTTCAACAACACTTCAACGTTCATTGAAGTGTTTGAAGTGTTGGAAAGCCTAAAATTAAAGGTGATTTTTTGTCCCTTTTCAGCGGAAATCTTTTTGATCATTGGATAAACTCTTAAAGCTGAAAATCCACTTACATAGAAAAATACACCTACAACTAACAACACACCAATGATTTTTTTCAAATTACTTCCTCCTTAAATCTTCAAGTGAAAATTCACCCACGGTCTACTTGGAATTAAATCCCGCGGGTGAATTCATCTTACGAAAAGTTAGAATCCGAAGTCGGAAAAATGAGCTTGTGGAATGATCCATACTTGCACTGGCAAACTGAAGTCTCCTGTGGGCATCCACTTGTCTTGGTTGAATTGCAACTCGAGTTTAAATCCCGGTGCATAGCCACTTCCAGAAGTGAAAATAAAGTAAGGATGATTATAATAACCAGCTGGTGGTTTAAATTGCCATGCTTCATATACACTCGAGGACGGTGCGGTGATGGTGCCTTGGGCTGCTGTAGACGTTGCACCAGAACCTATGAAATCATAGTAAGAAGTTCCAGTAAAACTATGACCATAATACTCAATTATCCTAGCACCACTAATGGTAAGCTCTACGGACGATCCTATTTTGAAATGTTTCTTAGATGTTACAATTATTCGCCAACGACCGTTTGATTCTACGTGAAAATATCCGACTGTTCGCCATGGATATCCAATTTCGGTATTATAATCCTCCAATTCCACTTCTACAGGGCTTGATGCTAAAGTAGTCCATTGATCCACATGAATGTTTATCGATCCGCTAAAAGCCACCGTGTTGTTACCTCCCATGTGGACCTGTGAAGTGGTTGCCAACGCCATTACACCTAACGCCAAAATCGCAATTACCGTGAGAATAAGAACTTTCTTCATACGAAATACCTCCCTTGAGATTTATATGGGGTTTCCCCCGAGAATTTTTGAAAAACACTTGCATGAATCTTTGAAGCCTATCACAGATCAACACAAATTGGTCCCTACATCACCACCACCTTTTTTCAATCCAACGTGATCGTGATCATGCCGGAATAAACTCCAGCCTTGGCGTCTTTTGACAGTTGAATGGACACCATGATCTTTCCGAGACTATCAACACGAGTGGCATTTTTGAAATCAAGCTTTCCCACCGTTACCGCACCCGCGGCAAACAGCCTTTTATCAATACGCGCATTTTCTAAAAATCGAACAGACATGTTTGCCGGTGCGAAGTTGGTCCCGTTTGACCACGTTGGAGAAATTACCGTGAATAACACCCTATTCCCCCTTGCTCTTCCTATGATTTCTATTCCTTTTTGTAATGAATAGACCACTTTTCTTTCGTTTTCCCCGTGTTCAAAAGAATAGGTGATTACCCAGGAATGCCTTTTTTGAATTTCAAAGACTGATAAGGATATTTTATTGTCTTCTTTGTCGCATAAAACGGTGAATTCACTTTCTCTTTCCATCTCCAATGGTTTCTGCATCCTTTTCTGTCCCCGCTTTACATAAAGCATAATTCGTGCCAACACTTTGTAAATTTTTTAGATCTCTGAAAAGTGTATAAAATGAGGAAATATTGATCTTGATAGCCGGAACTGCCAGTTCCTGCAGAGAACTAATTGTTCCTCATAGGAACTGATGGTTCCTAAAAAGTGCGTTTATGGTAACACACCCCGGATCTTCGAGCCACCCCTCTTGATAGAGGGGATTAATCCTTCCTTGAGGAAGGTGGCGGTGAAGCCGACGGAAGGTGTTACTTAAGAAACTTGTGATAGAATTGAACAGAGCGGAAATATATATGTTTTCTCAACGTTGAAAAATTGGAGGTGCTTTTTATGAAAAGGTTTATGGTGTTTCTTTCCATTGTCGTATTGTTAATCGGCCTCGTTCCAACGGTTCTGGCGGCGAGTCGCCTTCGCGTCGCGGTTGTTATCGCTGGAGAATTGGGAGACAAATCTTTTTATGATTCTTCTTACCAAGGCTTAACTCGTGCTGAACAACAACTTGGCATATACGGCAAAGTACTGCCATGTAAAACAGATCCGGCAAACTACATGCCGCAAATGATAGCGGCCTCATCCAATTTTGATCTCGTGATCGTTGTGGGATACGAGTTGATCGATACGCTCAAGCAGGTGGCACCACAATTTCCAAATGTTGACTACGTGTACGTGGATGACGTGGTAAAAGTCGGGCAGGTTACCTCCATCGTCTTCAAGCAAAATGAAAGCTCATTTATGGGTGGGGCTCTTGCAGCTATGATCACCGAAAGAAAAGGGTTTCCCATGGTTAATGCTCAGAAGGTTGTGGGATTTGTAGCGGGAGAGGACTATTCTGTCATAAGGGACTTTCTGATCGGCTTCAAGCAGGGCGTTCACTACATCGATCCAAATATAAAAGTGCTTACTGGATACGTTGGTGGATGGGATGATCCAGCTACAGCGAAAGAAATAGCCCTCGATCAATTTCACCGCGGAGCAGACGTGATATTCCAAGTTGCTGGCGGAAGTGGTTTAGGTGTCATAGATGCCGCGAAACAGGCAGGATTCTGGGCCATTGGTGTGGACTCTCCACAGGGATATCTTGCGCCGCATCACATCATCGGCTCAGTGGTTAAAAATGTCGGAAATGCCGTCTTTGACATGATAAAAGCGAAAATAGACGGCACGTACAAACGTGGTGTTATATACACTTATGGGATCGCAAACAACGGAGTTGGACTGAGCTATTCCAAAGAAATGCTTCACAACGTCCCGGCAGATATCATTCAAAAACTCATACAACTCAGAACGGATATAATCACCGGAAAGATCAAGGTTAAATCTTACTTTGGCAAAAGATGAGCGAAATAATACGTTTTAATAGCGTTACCAAGAAATTCGGAAAAGTTGTCGCGGTAAATTCTGTGGATCTCTCCATCAAAAGTGGAGAGATCCACTCTGTCATAGGTGAAAATGGAGCTGGAAAAACCACATTGATGCATCTTTTGTACGGAATGTACAAACCCGATTCTGGGAAAATATTTGTGCGGGCAAAAGAGGTGAATTTTTCCTCACCCAAAGACGCTATAAAAGATGAAATCGGAATGGTGCATCAGAATTTCATGTTAATCGATGATTTCACAGTTTATGAAAACGTGGTATTGGGAGCTGAGCCGCATCATTTTATCTCTTTCGATCGAGAAAAGGCAAAAAGAACTGTGGCAAAATTAGCAAAAGAATATAAAATGGAAATCGACGTCAATGAGATTGTTGGTTCTCTTTCGGTTGGTCTTCAACAAAAGGTGGAGATATTGAAACTTTTGTACAGAAATGCAAGTATCTTGATTTTTGATGAACCAACTGCCGTTCTAACCCCTCAGGAATCTGAGACGTTGTTTAACACGCTCCGAAAGTTTAAAGCTTTCGGAAAAACGGTGATATTCATATCTCACAAACTCAAAGAAGTAAAAGAGATTTCAGATAGGGTTTCTGTTATGCGAAATGGAAAACTGCTCGATACTTTCAAAAACGAAAACCTTTCTGAAATCGATCTCGCCAAAATGATAGCCGGCCGTGAAATTCAAAATCCCGCCGCTGTTTCATCAAAAAAAGGCGAAACGATCTTGAAGATCAATGATTTAACCATAATTGGAGATAAAGGAATTCCGGCGGTGAAAGGGCTGAGTCTTGATGTGAGTCGTGGGGAAATAGTTGGAATTGCCGGCGTTGTTGGAAACGGTCAAAGCGAGCTCGAAGAGGCCTTGGTGGGTATGAGAAAAATTGCAAATGGGAAAATAGAATTTAAAGGCGTCGATATCGGCAAGATGTCTGTGAGAAAGCGTCGTGAATTTGGAATAGGATACATCCCGGAGGACAGGATACGCACCGGACTTGCTCCAATTGCCTCCGTTCTGGAAAACGTCATTATGGGTCATCAAAACGAAAGGGAGTTCTCAGCTCGGCTGGATTTCATGAAGCGCAAAAGAGCCAGATATTTTGCAAATCAGTTGGTTAACGAATATAGGATCGTCTGTAAATCCGTCGACGAGCAAGTTGGAACTTTGAGCGGAGGAAATATGCAAAAGGTTGTCATAGCAAGGGAATTTGCACATGATGTGGATCTCCTCATAGTTTCGCAACCAACGCGCGGCGTGGACGTGGGAGGAATTGAATTTATACACAAAAAGATACTCGACATGAAAAAATCGGGAAAGGCCGTTTTACTCATTTCTTCAGATTTGGATGAAATTCTCTTGCTTTCGGATAGAATCGTTGTCATGTACGAGGGACAAATTGTGCATTCAACTTCCACAAAAGATGCCGATCTGCAAAAAATAGGACTTGCCATGTTGGGAATGAGATCATGAGCGAAAAATATCGTGGATTTCTTATAGTGGTAATATCCTTTTTTCTATCACTCGTCTTGGGTGGTTTTCTTATAATGCTTTACAAAGTTTCACCAATAGAAGGATACAAAGTTATGATCTTCGGTGCTCTGGGAAGCCGATACATGATTTATTCAACACTTGCACGTATGGTACCAATACTCCTCACCGGCCTCGCAATTGCCATATCTTTCCACGCCGGAATTTGGAACATAGGTGCCCAAGGTCAGTTGTATCTGGCAGCCTTTGTGGTGGCTGCCATGGGCGTGAGTTTTCACGATATACCTACCGCTATATATTTAACACTCGGCGTCGCTTTGGGGCTTGCAATAGGTGGACTATGGGCGTGGCTTCCTGGTTACCTTCGCGTTAAATACAACGTTAACGAGGTTGTGTTGACGATCATGCTCAATTCCATAGCTATTTACTTTACCACTTACATGACGAATGGGCCTTTCAGAACTTCGCAAGGTTCTCTTGGTGCAACGAATGTGATAGACAAAGGAATGTGGTTCAATCACATAAGTCCTTTGTCAAATCTCAACACAGGTGTATTTGTAGCAATCGTGGCTGTGGCTTTGATTGTTTATCTCATGCTCTTTGCAAAACACGGTTATGAATGGAAGATGATGCGTCTCAATCCACGATTTTCAGTTTATGGAGGCGTATCAGTGAAACAGAATATGATACTCGCAATGGTGATAAGTGGCATGCTTGCCGGTCTTGCTGGAATGCTTCTCGTTATGGGTGACTATCACAGATTTCTCAACGGCATATCGCCGGGGTATTCGTGGACTGGCATGATCTTGGCCATGATGGTAAACTACGACCCGATCGGTGTGATAATCACGTCTTTCATATACGCCGTAATGACTTCAGGCGGTCTGCGGATGGAACTGATCCTTGGCATTCCTCAAGAACTTGTACAAATCATCTTTGTCGCATCCGTTATGTTTGTAACAGCCGGATACGCTTTGGCAAACAAAGTGGCTAATCGCATGCAAGAGGAGGGATGAATTTGTGTATATATACAGATCAACGATAAATACGCTTGTGTTGATCCTCCTTCCTGCGCTTGGTGGGATGTGGACGCTTCAAACCGGAATGCTCAACATCTCTCAAGAAGGCTCTATGCTCGTTGCGGCTTTCTTCGCCGTTTTCGGTTCTTATATCTTTTCTTCTTTCTGGATGGGATTGTTCTTTGCGATAATCGCATCTCTTGTTTTCAATCTCATATACGCCTTGTTCTGCGTTAACTTACGCGCGAATATATGGGTTATAGGAATGGCTTTGAACATTCTCGCTTCCAGTTTGACAATTCTTTTGCTCAAAAGTATCTTTGGCGTGAAAGGCTCTTTCACATCAGATAGAATTCAGCAGATTCCATTTGTGCATTTGGGAAACCTTGGAATTTTCAACGGAGTTTTCAACGATTTTTCTTCGATAGTATGGCTAACTTTGATACTCGTAATACTCTTCAAATACATAGATTCCCACACAACATTTGGTCTTCACTTGAAAGCTGCTGGAAAAAACTGGCGCGCGCTTGATTCAGCAGGGGTGTCTTCCATAAAAGTGAGATACATGAGCATACTCATAAATGCGGTGTTAGTTGGGATATCTGGTGCTTATTTGTCAATAGGATACTTAAAACTTTTTAACAAAGATATGAGTGCAGGGCGTGGTTGGATCGCAGTCGCTGCGGTAATTTTTGGAAATGGAAATTTCACATGGACAATAATCGCAACGGTTGCATTTGGATTCATGGACGCACTTGGAATATCCCTCCAAACGTACGGCTTGAACTCCAACCTAACTATGATGTTTCCCTATTTAGCAATTGTCGCAGCTTTGATATATCAAGGAGTTAAATCATCAAAAGAGAAAGCCATTGAGGAGTGAATTACCACACACATGAAAAACGAGGGCAACCTGTTGCTTCATAGTTGTTGCCCTCGTAATAATTGTAAGCCGTCAATTTTAATCTCCAAGGATTTCCTTACCGTACAGAACGTGTGTCATTATCAAAGCCGTTAAAAATACAACACCAGAGAAAAGAAATCCACTAGCCGAAAGCTGGGCAATGCCGGAGATCATGTGTCCAGTTAGTCCTCCTCCAGCCATTCGAGCACCGAAGAGAACAAGAAACGAACCCCAAAATACCGCTGTATATCTTTTGGCATAACTCGAACCGTACTTCTTTTCCCAAACAGGAGGAATATCTTTTTTGAAGCCCATCCAGCGCTTCGTTATACCAATAGCAGACAGAATGCCACCAAGGAAAAGTCCAAAGTCGACTATCGGTGCCCATCCCACAACCTTCATGTACTCAAAAACTCCGTTTGTGGAAGTGGGGAACATATTTGCCACATACGGTAAACTTTCAGCCGCGTGAGGAGTAAACCACAAAGGCCATCCTGCAAGCCATGAATACGTTATCGATTGGCCAAAGTACTGTCTAAGCATTATGACAGCCGTGATCGTGATGGCAAAAGATAGTATGAGTATGAAGATCAACCTCGATGCTTTGTTGGTGTCCCCTTCCACAATGGGCTCAACCCACTTTCTCATGTGAGGATATCTTCTCCTATCCTCTTCTGTCAAAGGAGAACGTGAACCTTCGTCAGGCGAACGGCTGAAGAACAAAATGCCATAACCCTTCTTTTCATCCGGAAATCTCGGTACAACAAGCCATAACCCTATGAAAACAGCTGCAAATATCATGGCAACAAACCACGCACCTATGGCATTTTGATTCGATATTCCCAAAGCAATCGAAACCGGACCGTAATTCGCTGGTTTAACAAGCCCAAGGCTAAATGGACCATATACAAGCGTCCACACAAAGGCACCCACAAGACCACCAAAGAGCGCCCACCACGCTTCTTTTCTACCTTGGCCTATTGCTACCCAAACAGAAGCGGGAAAGTAACCAGCTATGGATACCCCTATTCCAAAAATTATCCCACCTATTATGATTCCCCAAAAATACAAATTGTTAAAGCCCCAGTTCATGGGAACCCCAAGCATGTACAAAAAGTAAAGCAAAAAAGCAGAAACTCCCACAATCAAGCCAAAAATTGAGATAAATGTTCTATCTCTCCAAGAAAACATTTTGATTAGAATGTTAGGATCAGATAAATTCCATATTTCAAGCAGCACACCAAGTATTATTCCAGGCAGTATTCCAACCCACAAAGCGGCGTGGTGATAGAAGAAACCAGCCATAAAAAGCAGTAGCGCAGAAACCAAAAGAGAGATTGCCATCAACCAGGGTGCTAAACCAGTCCTCTCTTCTCCTTGATTTGACTGGGAAAGCGCTTCTTCAGTCCTTTCTCCTTCTTCATTTTCAGACATCAAAAACCCCTCCTTCATTGAGAAGTTGGGTACGGCGCATCTGAAAAATAAGGTACCAGACTGAGAATTCTGTAAAATTAATAGAAAATAGTTCTTAGCTATGAATAGTTGAGTTCTTTATTAATGTATAAAAGAACAACACCCACCAGATGAACCGCACTCTTAAAATAAGTGCGATTACAACTATGCTATTATAAAAACACACTAAAAACTGGTGCCCCTAGGAGGAATCGAACCTCCATTTGCGGATTAGGAATCCGCCGTTCTATCCGTTGAACTATAGGGGCTCAATTACCCGTCGCTAATTATATCACATGATAAACTGGATTTTAAGCAAGGTCTATAACTTTTTACTTACTTGAAAAGGGCACGATTTTATCGTGCCCTTCACCCTTTTAAATTTGATTAATCTGAACTCGGAAATTTCCAGAATTTAACAACGGTAGCACTTAGACAACAATTAGCTTTCACATTTATTGTATCTTTCCCTTCTTTTTCATCTTGATAGACGTAAGTCAAAGCCGTATCACCATTGTCGTCAGTGAGCGCTTCTCTTGTGAAATTGTTCAGCCCGCTTACAGTAAAAGTGACTTTCACGCCAGCAACCGGCTTATCAAAAGGATCTCTGATATTCACTTTCACCGTGTGTTCTGTACCTATAATATTTGTTGCAGATGCAGGAACAACTGTCATTGTAGCTGGAACACTTATGCCGGCATTTTTCATTATTGCGTTTATATGAGATTGAAGTGCAGAAACATTTCCCCACGTTTGAGCCATTATACTCTGAGGATCTGTGACTTGGGGATTAGTATTCACGTAATTCCCACTCGCGTCATAGGTGTATTCATCATCTAATCCCATCAAATGCCCGGTTTCATGCGCTGCTACGTTTCCGGTGTCTTGATTGTCCCATTCACCGTTTGTAGAACCATCATTTGGTCTCCCCAAAACAGTACTCGAAGTATGTGTTTGCGTTGGATGTATACTCACTACTTTGATTTGATCTCTGCTCGCTTCCGGTGTTGCACCTGTAGTGTTGACCTTTATGTCTGCGTTGAATTTGACTTTATAACAGCCAAATTTTCTGTAACCATTTGGGCCATTCCAAACAGACTCGATGCCGTTTTTCCATGTGTTTGCCAAAGAACTCGTTGCACCAGGACCGGTAAGCTCTATGTATATATTCACCATAATCTCACATTTGGCATCATCTTTTGTGACTGTGAACTTTGTTTCTCCGATGTCTTCATCAAGCGATTCATATAAAGGATATGCAGAATATCCATAGAATCTTGGATTCTCGTATCTGGTTCCAGAACTTGTGGCTTTCAACACTCTATTCGCAAATTCACTTAAAAGAATTGGTGGAATGCTGTACATCATCACACTATTCGAGTTTTCAGCATCCTGTAATATTGACAAACTCGTAGCATCTCCTGTTCCCACAAAGATCGCGGCTGCCATTGTCCCGATGGTTTCATTAGGATCCTGAAGAGCCACTTTCGCGCCACCTATTTCATCAAGATTTGCAATTCTTGGAAGTGTATAGATGCTTGCCCAACGCACTTTTAAAGAATTTGAAGTTGACAGAAGGTTTAAAAGTACGGGAACCGCTTCATCGCCCATGACCACGATCTTTTCAACACTTGAAAATGTTTGAGGCACGCCATCATCAAAGGTGGCTACAATGCCCATTATCTCATTTCTTATATCTGTGGCTGACTTGGTCCATAACTTAACAGCCGTTGCAGAAACCCCAAATGCTGATGCCACAATCGTATCAGTACCAATATTTGTTCCTGTGTAAGTGAAAGTTGCTTTTCCGTTTGAATCACTTGTAAGGGTAGTCGAAGATGGATTAGCACCTGTTACATTCAAATAAATATTGGCGTTTCCTACAGGCCCCCCAAGCAACCCGATTTTTGAAACTTTAATATTTAAAGTGTGAGAAGTCCCAACTTGATTTGAACCGTAGCTTGGGCTAATTGTTATTTGATACTTCATTTCAAACAAGAAACAGGCACCAAGCAAAAATGTGACAACAATTATTGAGAGGGCAAGAAAAATTCTTGAAAATCTCAAGATTTTCCACCTCCTTTCGACAAAATCCGAATCATATTGCATCACAAAATATTCCCTACCCCCTCATATTGCTTAGCAAGTATCATGCCAGTGCAAAAACATCCACACACCCCGCCTTTCAGGCACCCCTCTTAATAGAGGGGATTAATCCTTTCTTGAGAAGTGGGATTGTGCTGTGAGTGGAGTTGCCGGAGCGGGATTGCACAGTGTGCAATGTCTTTCCCACTTTTCTGACCGAAACGAAGTTGAGAGCATCATCACTTCCTCTTTGTGTCTGAGGTGGCAACCGAGTAGTAGGCGCACGCGGCAGCTGAGTGGGATTGCACGGTGTGCAATGTCTTTCCCACTTCCATGACCGAAGCGATAGCTGAGAAGGGGGACCGTGTAGCGGTGGAAGATGTTATACTCGATACACTTCAAAATTGAAGTCCAGAAAGTAATCATCGGCGATGACATTGCCTTGCAGGAGCCTCCGCAGCGTAGCGAGGACAGATCCGAAAGACAATTGTCAGAGCCATCAACACTTATCTTTTAAAGTTAAATTAGTATATTTCCCCAAAGTGGCATATAAGTTTCAAAGAATAAGGATTCAAGATTCAGAAGGAGCTTTCCAAATAAAGAAAGAAAATTCTTAAATAAGTTTGTTCTACACCTTTACAACTCATTTTGAACGAAAGTCTAAATTTGGAATGAGAACGGTAACGCTGGTTCCCAGCGTATATTTCGATTCTATTGAGATTTTTGCATTCAGGATTTCACATAAATGTTTTACAAGTGCAAGACCAAGTCCCATTCCTTTTGCACCGGTTTGAGAACAATTCGATGCCCTGTAAAACCTTTCAAAAACACGGGGTAACTCTTTTTCTTTTATTCCTATACCATGATCTTCGATCGATATTTCCACCGATCCAACTTTCTCTTTTGCTGAGATCGTCACTTCGCCATTTTCGTACGAGTACTTTATAGCATTAGAAAGAAGATTCGTTACTATTCTGTAGAGCGCGCTTCCATCTGTGTAAACGAAAAGTGATTTATCGGAGTTTATGAAAATTTGTATTTTTTTGGGTTTCCATCTGTATGACATCTCTTCTTTGGCTTCCGAAAGAAGTTGAGATACATTGACACTTGAAAAGTTTGGTCTGTACCTTTTCATCTCCAATTCGCTAAGTGAAAGGAGCTGATCCAGCAGTTTTTCTAATCTATTCAATTGAGCGGTTGCTCGGTCAAAATAATTATCCTTTAAGTGAGCGGGAGTATTTGAATCCTTAATGATCTCAAGGAACCCTTTTACAATGCCTATTGGCGTCATAAATTCATGAGAAACGGCAGAAATAAAATCTGCTTTGGCATTCTTAAGAACTTCTTGAGCTGTTATATCTTTAAACAACCAATATATGTAATTTTCTTTTAAAACAGTAACTTCACACTCTATTCTTTTTAAACCGAAGTAAACAGGTGTTCTTTTCGAAAAAGTATAACCCACAGAGGCTTTTTCAAAGGCTTCGTTTATTTCAGGAAATGAAATAATCTCCAAGATTTTCGTTCCCTTTTCGATTTCTGAAATGAAGTTGTCTCGAAGTGTGTTGTTAAAATCAAGGATAATAAACTCGTCATTTGTTACGATCAAACCCTCATCCACAAAATTCAGTATTTTATCCATTGTTAGTCTCACCAAGCTTATACCCAACTCCACGAACAGTCTTTATGACAGAATCTCCCAATTTCTCTCTTATTTTGCTAACATGAACATCCACTGTCCGGAAATCTCCAAAAAAATCCTCTCCCCAAATTCTATCGAGTATTTCTTCACGCGTGAAGACTTTTTTTGGATTTGATATTAAAAGTTTCAAAAGTCCAAACTCTTTTTTCGTAAACTCTATTTCATTCCCTTCACTATCCACCGCAGTGTAGGAATCCATATTCAGTGTATTCTCACCAAGTTTCACGATACTTTTGTTAACCTTATGCCCCGCATATCTTCTTAAAACGGTTCTTATTCTTGCAACGAGTTCGTATCTGTTGAAAGGCTTAGTCACGTAATCATCAGCTCCAAGTTCAAGCCCAAGGATCTTATCCACATCTGATCTTCTCGCTGTTAAGATCACAATAGGCACATCATTTCCTTGCCTTCTCAAGGCTTTGAGTACATCTATTCCCGATTCGTCAGGCAGACCTATATCCAACAGAATAAGATCGACCTTATCATTTGTCAACCTTTCCCACATTTCAGAAGCGGTTCTGGCCGAAAGAACAGTGAATCCATTCTCCTTCAAAGTGTAAGAAATTATTTCAACCATGTCTTCCTCATCTTCCACAATCAATATTGATTTCATATTCATCTTCCTCGATTCAAATGAGATTGCGGGTCAAGCCCACAATGACATTGTACCTAATGTATTCTAAACTCTTTGTATCCTTGGTGATGACATTGCATTGAAGGGGCCTCCACAGCACAGCGAGGACAGACCCAAAATGCAATTGTCAGAACCATCAAGGACTCCATTCGATGGTCACGTCCGCAATGACCAATGGTTTTACTTGCAAATCAAGTTAGAGTAGGCTGAACAATTCTTTCCCAAGGAGCATGTAAACAGTCTCTTCACAAATATTCGTTGCATGATCTGCAATTCTCTCTATGGCTCGGGAAACCAATATAATTCTTTCTGATTGTTTTATAACCTCATCTGTTGGATACTTTTTTATGACTTCTTCGATGTCATCCACTATCAATCTATCGAGTTCATCTACTTGATCATCAACAAGCCATACTTGTTTGGCTAATTCTACATCTTCATCGAAATACGCTCTCATTGATCTTGCCATCATGTCTGTAGCAATTTGCGCCATTTTAGGAATATCAACAAGAGGCTTTATCAGCTTCTTGCCTTTTAGAAATTCTGTAACCTGAGCTATATTCACCGCCTGATCTGCCACACGTTCCAACTCTCCTGCGATCTTCATTGCCATGATCACCCTTCTAAGATCAGAAGCAAGAGGTTGGAATCTTGTAAGTATTTCGTAAACCAATTCTTCTATTTCTCTTTTCAATAAGTCTATTTTGTCATCACTGTTTATCACTTCTTTTGCAAGATCAACATCAGAATTCTCTAAAGATTCCATTGAAGACTTGAATGCCTCAAGTGATGATGCGAACATTTCGTTTAACCTCATTCTTAAAAGGTCAAGAGCATGCTCGTAATTTGAAAGTCTTGAATGTTCCATATCTTTCTCCTTTCTAACTGTACACACCTGTAAGATAATCGTTGGTTAATTTTTCTTTTGGAGATGTCAAAATTTTTTCTGCCTTTCCGAACTCTATGAGTTTCCCAAGGTAAAAGAAAGCTATATAATCAGCTATTCTAGCAGCTTGCTGGATGTTGTGCGTTACGATAACTATCGTGTAATCTTTACTCAGTCTTTCAAGAACTTCTTCTATTTGTTTTGTAGCGATCGGATCGATCGCTGATGTAGGTTCGTCCAAAAGAATCACTTCTGGTTTAACCGCAAGGGCACGTGCTATACAAAGTCTTTGTTGTTGACCCCCGGAAAGCTTATAAGCGTTAAGGGAGAGATCATCCTTGACTTGCTCATATACAGCCGCGGCTTTCAAAGACGAATACACGGTTTCATCTAAAACTTTCTTGTTCTTTATCCCGTGAATTTTCAGCCCAAACGCAACATTTTCGTATATAGACTTAGGAAAGGGGTTCGGTCTTTGAAAAACCATTCCAACTCTCATTCTCAAAGATTCAAGAGGATAGCCTTTAGAAAGAATGTTTTCACCATCAAGGATTATCTTTCCGCTTGCTCTAAAATTCTCAAATCTATCGTTCATTCTGTTTATGGTACGAATGAAAGTAGATTTTCCACATCCAGAAGGGCCAACTATTGCAGTTACCGCTTTCGATGGAATGTCAAAAGTTATGGAGTCCAATATTTTTTTCTCACCAAAATACGCACAAAGGTTCTCTATTTTTAAGGAAAATTCCATTGTTTCACCTTCCTAAAAATTTTATCATAAAACAGCACGTTTTCGCATTTTTAGTCTCAACAACATAACACTAATGTTCATAACCGCGACTAAAGTTATAAGAACGATGGCTATACCATAAGCGAAAGGAGTACTGGCTGATATGTTAATGCTTGTTGTAACAAGCCCCCAGATCATATACGGTAAAGCCATGAATTGTTCATTAAATCCATGAGGATAATAGGTTAGATACAGTGTTGCACCCGTAAAAAGTATTGGCGCCGTTTCTCCAGCTATTCTAACACTTGCGAGAATAACCCCCGTCATGACCTTTGAAAAAGCTGCCGGAAACACGACAAGCAACGCACTTTGCCATCGCTTAGCACCAAGTGCGAATGCGGCTTCTCTCACACTATTGGGAACATTTTTCATAGCATTTTCAGTTACCATTATCACTATGGGAAGAGCTAAAATGGAAAGTGTTAATGAAGCGCTCAATATTGAAAGCCCAAATCCGAGAAACACCGTAAAAACTGCCATGCCAAAAAGTCCATGAACAACCGATGGAACGCCTGCAAGGTTCGCAACACTCATCCTCATGATGCTAAAAAGCCTTCGCTTTGTTTTGTATTCGGAAAGAAAAATTCCTCCGAGAATTCCAAGTGGAACGGAAAACAAAAGCCCGAGGCCTGTTACAAGGAAAGTTCCAACAATGGCCGGTCCTATGCCACCCTGTGGAACCCCGTAAAAATCAAATGAAGTTAAGGATGTGAGAAACCTCCAATTTATAACTCCTATACCTTTCACAAATATGATTAATATAATTCCCATCATCGCAGTGAGGGTCACAATGGCTAAAACAGATACTATAAAAAATACGATTTTCTGCATTCGAAGACGTTTTCTAAGGTACAAGTTCAACTTCTCCTCATCTCCCTCTCATACCTGATCCTAACCCATTCGCCAATGATGTTTATGACCAACGTTATGAAAAATATAATGGCTCCTATTCCAAAGAGAGCATAAAAATGTGAGGTTCCAACTGCCGTTTCACCCATTTCAGCTGCTATCGTTGCAGAAAGAGGTTTTGCCGGATCGAAAACACTAAGTGGAAATATGGCAGCGTTGCCAGCAACCATTAAAACTATCATCGTTTCTCCAAATATTCTTCCCATCGAAAGCATGGCAATAGAGGCAAAAGGCCCTTTAAGGCCTGGAATCATAACCTTCCAAAGTATTTCCATATTCGTTGCCCCCAAAGCTTGGGCTCCTTCTACTTGTTCAATTGGAAAGGAAACGATGAAATCTTCCATCATTGAAGCTGCCATTGGTATTGTAAGAAATGTGAGCATCAACGAAGCGTTGAAAATGTTGAGACCTGTGTCGAGATTAAAAACGTTTTGAAGGTATGAAGAAAGAATGCTCAAACCTATCAATCCCAATACAACTGACGGTATACTCGAAAAAAATTCCAAGAAAACTTTCAACAGATAACGAATCTTTTTCGGTGCTACAAAAGTCATAAAAATCGTTACAACAAGAGAAATTGGAAACGTCAAAATCAAAGAGAAAAGTGATATTTCAATTGTTGCGACCAAAAGAGGAAGTGTTCCGTACAACGGCGGCACAACGGTTGGATACCATTTTGTTCCAAAGAAAAATTCGATCGGTGAAACCATTCTAAAAAGTGGCATCCAATTGTAGAATAAAAAGAAAATGATCGCTATGATGATCACATTTGAAATCCATCCAGAAGACCACAAAATAGTGTCAACTGCATTGATTTTTCTCATATTTATCCACAACCCTCCACATGTTTTCACTTTTGGTAATGGTATTGCATTGAAGGAGGCCTCCACAGTGCAAGTGAGTGTATCCCGATAAGTTAGATTATTTTTTCAATCTGTAAATTGGTATAAATCCCACTTTTTTGACAATTTCCTGGCCTGCGGGAGAAAGTCCAAAGTTTATTATGAACTTTGAAACTTCTCCATTTGGAATACCTCTCGTTATCATGAATAGCGGCCTGGCTAATGGGTATTTCCCGGCTCGAGCAGCTGCTATTGTGGCTTTAATTCCACTAATAGCCACATCAGCTATCATAGTGCTACTTTCCATGTAACCTATACCAACGTATCCTATAACTTTCTTGTTTTGAGAAATCATTCTCACAACCTCGGCATTTGAAGCAACGGTTAAAGCTCTTGCCGTTACGAGTGCACCCTTCATAACTTTTTCTTCCCACACCTCATGAGTGCCAGAACTGTTATCCCTTTGGACAACAACGATTGGCATATCTGGTCCGCCAACTTGAGACCATCTGGTTATCTTTCCCTCATATATTCCTTTGAGCTGCTCTAAAGAAAGGTTTCTCACGGGATTGTTTACGTTAACGACCGGCGCTATCGCATCGTAAGCAACTACTATTGGAAATGGGAAAAAACCCCTGGATTCTGCAAGTCTTATTTCCGAATTTTTCATCCATCTTGAAGAATCGGCAATATTGGTGAGGCCATCGAGAAGAGCCTTTATGCCGTTCCCGGAACCGTTACCAACAACTGATATCCGAATCTCCGGGTGTTGAGCCATGTAAGCTTGTGCCCACTGTTGTGCAATGGGTAAAACGGTAGTTGACCCTGTAATCACAAGATTGAAAGCGAATACAGAAAGGCTTAGTCCCAACGAAAAAAAGAATACCACTAAGAACCTTTTCATACCTTTCTCCTCCTTATTCGAGATCGTTTTTAATTTAGCAAACGATCTTTACCTGAGTTTTACCTCACTTTTACTTGAAAACCATAAACAGAATATGGAGGAGAAAAAACCTACGAAGTGGCGATTCGCACCCCTATTTTGTTGAGCTTCTCTACAACTTTTTCATACCCTCTAAAAAGTATTTCAAAATTTTCGATTTCACTCGTTCCATTTGCAATTGCCGATGCTATGGTTATTGCGGCAGTTTCTCTTAAATCTTTACCCACAACTCTTGCACCGTGAAGAACTTGCGGCCCTTTTACTCTGATCGTTTGTCCGGCAACATCTAAAATTGCTCCCATCTTTCTAAGTTCTTCAACATGCCCAAGCCTGTTTTCAAAGATTTTTTCGCTTATCTCTGAAATACCTTTTGCCTTACAGGCAAGCACGGTGATTTGAGGCTGCAAATCCGTCGGAAAACCTGGATATGGAGCTGTGAAAACTTTTATAGATTTCAAATCAGATGCTTTTATACACATAGAATCATCTTTTATGGATATTATGCCTCCTATTTTCTGCAAGACACCTACAAAGTTTAAAGTGGAAGGTGTGACCCCTTTGATAACCAACTTGCCACCGCTTGCCATTGTAGCAATGGCATACGTACCAGCTTCTATTCTGTCACCAATCACTTCATAGCGTGCACTTAAAAATTGTGAGACCCCCGTAATACAAATCTTGGAAGTTCCGGCCCCAGAAATGCGTGCCCCCATAGAATTCAAAAATCTCTGCAGATCAACGATCTCTGGCTCTCTCGCGCAGTTTAAAAGCCTTGTTTCCGTTCCTCTCATCATCGAAGCAGTTGTCATGAGATGTTCGGTTGCACCAACACTTGGAAATCCCAAACGAATATCAACTTGCTTGTATCTATGAATGGGAACGGCTTCCACAAATTCTTCCCCCACTGAGACATCAAATCCCAACTTTCTTAAACCATCTAAATGTATGTCTATGGGCCTTTTCCCTATAGAACATCCTCCTGGATATGAAATTTTAGCCTTACCAGTTTTTAACGCCAAAGGACCAAGCAAGAGTATGGAAGCCCGTATTTTGGAAGGAAAAGCAGATATATCACTATTTAAATTGGTGGACAACATCGAAATGGAGTTGTTTTCAAACGAAACATCAACTCCCAAAGCACGCAACATGGAAATCATCTCTCGAACGTCGGCAAGATCCGGAATCCTCAAAATTTCGATCCTTTTTGAAGATAAAATAGATGCTACCAAAATAGGAAGAGCTGCATTCTTGGCACCACCTATTGAAACTTCACCTCTGATTTTCGAATTCCCCCAAACTTTAGCGATCAATCTTCACTTTCACCTTTGTTGTTATTTCTTTTCTTGTTTTTCCCAATTTGAAGCTTTACTGAGATGATAGAGAGACTTAAAAAGATCAGGATAAAAATTGTGAGCATAAAAATATGATTTCCATCTGTCAGATCATGAAGGAGATTTATTGGCTCTACCTTAAAATAAATTGAAAGCGGTACCATAATTGAGTAAGAAGCCACAAGTGCTCCTATAGTCGCAAGAACGGTACCCACAGCTTTTCTTTCACTTTTCAAAATAACAAGGCCTACTATGATCCCAAATGTTACAAATACGCCCAGTCCTATCAGGCCAGGATGCAATTTCACACTTACTTTAAAAGCCAAAAGTACCCAATTATATACATAATACGCTACCGCACCTCCTGCTACAAAACCGGCAATGAAGATGGCAAGTTTGTAAAAAGAAATGAAAAGAGCCGTAGAAAGAAATGCAACGATCATTATTACACCAAGGTGAATCATCTTTTCGTTTGATTGGGTAATCTGAAGATTATATCTGTTAATGAGTTGCAACCAGAGGTATTGTCCCAAATAAACACCCCCAGCAAAACCAATTAGTGCTAAAGATACACGCAAAAGATAATATCCAAAAAAAGCAAATGCAAGGCTAACTATCAAAGCAATTGCCCAATACTGCACTACAAATTGAGAAATGCTCTCAATATTCACAGGAAAGCCCTCCCTTCGACTGAACGAATCATGACAATAATGTTTTTACCCCCTTAATGTTAAGCAGTTGATGATGTCCATTTCTCCACCATACTGATCAAAGAAAATTTCGGATCTTCTCCCCTTTTTACATCTATTTCGACTTTTTGGATACTTTCAAGAAGTTTGATGACGCTTTCAAAGCTCCAGAGTTTCAAAAAATTCCTTCCCCTCTTTTCTCCAAGTGGGAATCCTACCAAATTCGCAATTTGTGGAATAGGAACACCAAAATTTTTAGACGCTTTTCTTACATCATCCCAAGAATACGATGTTTTCCCTTGAGTGATCATCTGCGCCAGTATCATAAACTGTTTTTCAAGGGTCCTTATTACAACGAGAGGATGCGTTGCATCGACAATTTTCTTTAGCAACTCAACTGAGTGTACGTTCCTTTCCATGAAAATCCTACTGAACTCAAAAAGGTTTGGCTCTGTATAAGTCGCAATGATTTCTTTTACATCATCTGTAGATGGTTTTTTAGATACAACGGAAAGCTTTTCCAGTTCTTGTGCTAAAAGATCGACATTTGGGCCAACTCGTTCAAATATTTCCATCTTGAGTTCATACTTTAGATTTATTAGAAACGCTTTGGATATTTCTGTTATCAGGTCCATCCATCCTTTAAGATCCCACGGTTTTGGGCTGGACAGATCCAAAAAATCACCAAATTTTTTCAGAATTTCAGAATTCCTGGAAATCACTATCACATCAGAATGTGTTTCTTTGCACGCTGTTACCAGCCATTTTACCTCATCATTTCCCCATTCATCCACGAATTTTGCGATCACAAGAGGTTTGTCAAACAGCTGATATGAGAAAAGAAGGTCGTTCAACCGATCTCGCTTAGATTCAGTACGAGAATCTATCACGATCTTTTCTCGATCATCAAAATTGAGTAAATATCTTTTCAATCTCCAATTACTGTCAACCAAAATGTACTTTTTCATAATCAATCCTTTATATTCTATCACAAATATTTCATTCTCATATATCATTTTCAAGAGAAGGAGAATTTATTTCCTCAAATCCCATTGACGCGGCTCCATAGATTCCAGCATCGTCAACAAGATCGCTAAGCACAATTTTGTAAGTTCCCCAGAATGACCGCATAACATTTTCACGTGTACGTTGTTTCACAGCGGAAAGCAGCACTTTTCCTGCTCTCGAGACACCTCCACCGATAACGATCAATTGAGGGTTAAAAATGTGAATAAGATTACCAATGGCGATTCCGAGCGCACTTGAGACTCTGTCCAAAACTTTTAATCCCAGCGGATCTTCAGCTTGTGCGGCGTTCATTACACTTTTAGCGCTAAAATCACTTAGATTGCTTTTTGGATATCTCTCTTTCCATTCTTTTGCTAATCTTGATATTCCAGTGGCAGACGCTATGGTTTCAAGGCAGCCGTGATTTCCACAACCACAAAGGTATCCATTTGGTTCTACCACAACATGGCCAAGCTCTGCTCCTATTCCAGTGGAACCTCGAAGTAATTGTCCGTTTGAGATAACTCCTCCTCCAACACCAGTTCCGAGAGTTATTCCAATGATATCTGTGTATCCCTTTCCACTCCCAAACCATTTTTCACCAACGACGAACGCATTGGCATCATTTTCAAGAACAACTTTAACCCCAAGTCTTTTTTCAAGTTCCGGAGCCAGAGGCACATCAATCCAATCTGGAAAATTAGGCGAGAACCTCACCACTCCCCGCTTGTGATCTATTGAGCCAGGAGAGCCAATTCCAATTCCCTCTACTCCACCTACTGATTCAATCAATTTTGAAGATGCTTCAGAGATCCTCTTTACCACGGACTCAAATCCATCAATCACACGTGTTTCAATCGTTAACCTCGCGACTATTTTTCCAGTATCATCTACAACACCCATGGATACATTTGTTCCACCGAGGTCTATTCCAAGCACTTTCATGTTTTTTCCACCTCTTTCAGCTTTGAATTGGTTCGCTTTTATGATAAAATATGTTTGGACATCGTGCTAAGCGGGGAGTTAGCGGTTCCCTGTACCCGAAATCCGCTTTACGCGGGGCTGATGATCGATCGAGGTCAGCTGCTGTACGGAATGGGCTCATTTTGAAGTGCTGAAGACAGAGTCCCACGCGGCGGAAAACCACGAACCTGGTCAGGTCCGAAAGGAAGCAGCCATAAGTGGCCACTTCTGGGTGACGTGGGGTAGCTTTGTTGGAGCTTCTAAAATGGGTACCGCCCTGTAGCAGCTTGATCGAAATCGATTGCACGATGTCTTTTAATCCATCCCCAATTTTTCACGCATAAAATCCACAAACTTTTTTGCAATTTCCGGATCGAACATTTTGCCACTCTCGGATTCTATAAGTTCGAGGGTTTCCGTTTCATTCAAAGGTCTTCCCATTATTTCCGAAGAAACGGTGTTCAGAGCTTCATCGTAAAAATCACATATACCAATGATTCTTGCATAATATGGAATTTCTTCTCCTCTCAACCCATCTGGATACCCTTTACCATCCCATCTTTCATGATGACTTCGTGCTATGGGTGAGGCATCTTCCAATACAACCGTTGTAGCGAGGAAAATAGAGCCAACTACTGTGTGATCGTGGCCGTTGTGCAACCATTCTCTTAACCTTGTTGGAGTGTAAAGCATCAACTGCTCAACTCCTATTTTCCCAACATCATGAAGCATAGAATATTCCAAAAGCAGGTTAAGTTCTTTAGTATTTACGCCAAGCAATGGTGCGAACTTTTTCACCAATAATGTCACGCGCTCGGAATGACTCATTCCATTCCTATCTTCAACTTCACCATTCACTACAAAACTTTGAAGCATCCGACTGATCAGAATTCTCATTCTACGGCGATAAACAAAAACATTCTCAAACCCTTTTTCAATAGAAGTCGCTACAGCCAATGCCAATGCAGGATCTGAACTTTCAAGATGAGAGGTCTTCCCTTTATAGATCACATCAAATTTGCCTTTGTTTTGCACACAAACGGGAAGATTCGACTCGATGGGAACATTTGAAAATATAACAGAAGCATTTTCCCTTTTTACGCTATTCGCAAAGGGGTCTATTTTATCAAGGATCCATTTCATCTCTTCTGGTACAAAAACTTTTATGTATTCGCCCATCGAATCACCTCACTAAGATGTGTGCCGCTCCATTCATTATCCAAAAAAGTGCTGGATTTAATACCACATTCACGATTCCAAAAAATATCAGCACGAGTAATATTATTGTACCGTACATTTCGTATTTTAACATCCAATTCATATATCTGCTCGGGAGAAGTGCCACTAAAACTTTCGAACCATCCAACGGGGGTACGGGGATCAAGTTAAAAATGAACAGAACATAATTTATAAGTATAAACCATCCTACGACATCCGCTAAATATGCAATATACGGGCTTGCCGTGAAATTTGGAAATTGGCCTAAAATCGGAAAAGAATATCGTGCATAAGCATAAAAACCACTTTTTACGAAAACGTACTCTGTGGCAAAACCAAATACCAAATTGGAAACCGGTCCTGCTAAAGCAACAACTATCATGTCACGTTTGAGATGTTTAAATTTCCAGAAATTGATCGGTACGGGCCTTGCCCATCCAAAATGAAAGAAAACCAACATTAATGTTCCTAAAGGATCCAAATGTTTTATGGGATTCAGAGTAAGGCGTCCTGCTTCTTTCGCAGTATCATCACCAAAAAAGTGGGCACTTAGGGCATGAAAATACTCATGAATAGAAATAGCCATGAGTACACCCGGCGTTGCACCAAGTGCTTGAATGAGGAAAAGCCTTATGTTATTGAACATGTCCCACCTCTCGAAAAGACGCTAACTTTTTCAAAGCATTCTTGAAATCTTCAGCCAAAGGAGCAACAAAATTCATTGACTTACCAGTTATAGGATGGTAAAGTTCAAGCACTGCTGCATGCAACATCTGACGATCCACCCATTCTAATGGATGGATGGGTCTCACACCATATATTTTGTCTCCAACAATGGGATAGCCTATATGTCGCATATGTACCCTTATTTGATGAGTACGGCCAGTCATTATCTTTACTTTCAACAAAGCCCAAGAGTCAAACTTTTTCATTATTTTGTAGGTCGTAACAGCTCTTCTCCCCCAATTCAGCACGTCCATCCTGGTTCTGACTTGCGGATTCCGAGCTATCGGAGCGTCAATTTCGCCTTTAACCTCTTTAGGGACACCTTCCACAAGCGCAAAATAAGTTTTTTTCGTCTTTCGGGCTTTGAATTGAGCTGAGAGTATCCTCTGAGTTTCCGGATTTTTCGCAACAACAATCACTCCAGAGGTATCTTTGTCTAACCTATGAACGATGAATGGTTGGGTCTCGCCTTTAAACCTCCAAAGTAAAGCGTTAACAAGAGTCCCAGTAGTTTTTTTTAAAGTTGGATGTGTCACAAGTCCTGGTTGCTTGTTAACAACGATCATGTACTCATCTTCATAAATTATACTTAACGGTATTTCCTCAGCCGGAATTTGTGGAATTTCTGGGGGAGGAAAAAATGCCTCAACAAAGTCTCCAACTTTCAATTTGTACGAAGGCTTCGTTTTTTTCGAATTTACAGTTATTTTGCCAATATGAATGAGATTTTGAAGCACGGTTCTCGAAGTGTGAAAAGGAGCGAATTCCATCATCGCAATGTCTATTCTTCTACCTGCTTCTCTGGTTGTGACTTTCAATTCGATCTTTTCCACTTCTACCATCTCTTCTCAAAAAATAAAATCCAATGCCAATAGCTCCTGCCACAACACACGAATCTGCCACGTTAAAAACCGGCCAATATGGTAACTGTATAAAATCTGTTACAGATCCAGAAATCACCCTGCTTATAGCATTGTTTGAAAGAGCTCCACCGATTATTAAACCCATTGATAAATTAAACAACCAATTTCTTTTTTTCCACATGAATGAAAATATGATCAGCATTGCTATAATGAACAATACAATGATCAATATGATATATTCAATCGTCTTTCCACTGTTGGCCAAAAAACTGAATCCTATTCCGGTGTTTCGAACATATGTGAATTTTAGGAGACCTTTTATCAGAGTAATGGACTGCCATAAATGCATTCTCGTTTCCACTAAGTATTTCGTCAATTGATCCGCAACGATCACTGCTATTACTATACTCCATTGAAAAATCATATATCAAACCTTTCTGTAGAAAAACGGTTCAACTGGCTCAAGACCTATCTTTCGACTGTTAAAAATTCTTTCTGTACCTCCCAAAAATAGAATTCCTCCAGGCTTCAAGGCTCTGGAAAATCGCTTATACAATTCTTCTTTAGCATCCATTTCAAAATAAATGACAACGTTTCTACACAGAATAGCCATAATTTCCTTCTCAAACGGATCAGAAAGTAAATTATGTCTCTTGAAAGTCACGCGATGTTTTGCTTTCTCAAGTATTTGGTATCTTCCGTCGTCTAATTTCTCAAAATATTTTGCTATAAGTGAAGAATTCACGTTCACCAAAGCTTTCTCTTCGTAAATACCTCTTTTGGCGACCTCGAGGATATTTGGATCCAGATCCGTTGCGAGTACCCTGAAACTTGATAAGGCTCCAAGCTCTTCAAGTATGATCGCTATAGAATAAGCTTCTTCTCCACTCGCACATCCAGCACTCCAGATGGTACCTCTACGCACTCTTTTCATTTCTTCGGAAATATAATACTTAAATCGCTCCCATTTTCCCGGATTTCGGAAAAATTCTGTGACGTTTATCGTTATTCTGTCAAAAAATTCCTTCTGTCTGGAAGGGTCTTTGTCAAGTACCCTCAAATACTCACTGTAATCGTCGAAATTGTACTTCCTCATCAAAAAATCAACACGCCTTTTCATCCTTGCAAGCTTATACCCAGACATATCAAAATCCATCTTTTTTCTTATCTCATTTGCAAATTTCATAAAAGAAGCTTCATCCAGCACTTTAAAATCTCCACTCCATTCCAGCCCACAAAGAGTTTTTTTCTCCATATACACCTTTTAAGAAAAACAATTTGTCACCAAAAGGCTTTTCGAAACTCAATTCGGCCTCCGTACTCAAATACGGAATTGTTTCATTCACGTAATTGGTCGAAATTCCAATCTTCAAGCTTCCCCCAAACATCTTGAAAAATGATGAGCCTTCTAAGTTGAATTCATTTTCGGTAATTGCCAGAATTGCACGAATTCTCTCGGAATTATATTTGAATATTCCAACATATCTTGATGGAATTTGATGCTCAAGGTTTGGAAAAACATTTATCGCACTTGAAAATCCGAGAAAATTCATTGAAAGATCACCCAACTTTCCTCCTACACCGATAAAATACGCATCTCCTGAATTTCCTCCGCTCAAAAAGAATTCACCTTTTGAAGGGCCTATGGTGAAGAGTGAAGAATCATTGTACCAAAAAGCGTCGACAAAAATCGATCCTTCGTACCTCGCAACATAAGAACCTCTATCCATGGAGAAGGACAAAGCATTTTTCGCAGAGGAGGCAGCCAACGTTATTGTCCAGCCAAGGGGTGGTTTTCCAATATCCCAAACTGTGGGAAAAAGAGAAAAAACCGTTCTTGTCGCACCGTACTCAATCCTAAGAGTTTTCCAGTTAAAATCGACGTATTTGAAAATATCTGACGCATTCGGAGTAACCACCAAAGCATTGTTTGATGCCGTCACATCTATCGAAAAATCTGATTCAACATGAGCAACCCAAAAATCAAGAAAAAAATCTACGCTTCCAGAGAACGAAATCCCCTTCGAAGAAAGAGACGGTCCAATTCTAAAGAAGGCATGAGTTATCGGTTTTGCAAACGAAGTAAATGTTATAAGCAAAAGCGCGATAGATAAGATGAATAACAAAATCACTTTTTTCATTCTCTCTCGCACCAAAGCTACCACTGTTCAAGTAAACTAAGGTGCATCCCCTTTCGATCAAGCATTTTTCAAAAGCTCTATTACAACTTCCCTTGGCACGTCCATAAGTTCTATTGGGTACACACCAGAATGATAATCCGTGCCTATCGTAATTTTTAAGCCGTGCAGACGCGCCATATCATGATAATACTGTGCAACGGATCTTGAATGTTTTGAGTGATACACTTCCAAACCATCGAGTCCCCACTCTGCCATCCTGACGACGTCAGATTCGTCAAGACCGTATTTCCGCGAGCTTTTATAAAGCCCTGGATGAGCAAGAACAGCCCACCCACCAGCTTTGTGAATCCTCTCAATGGCCTCTTTGGGAGTCAATCCTTGTGGAGCCACAT
Organism: Thermotogae bacterium; assembly: GCA_026988035.1. Lineage (GTDB taxonomy): Bacteria > Thermotogota > Thermotogae > Mesoaciditogales > Mesoaciditogaceae > WFSH01. The sequence continues at coordinate 11,191 of JALSLY010000076.1, read as the reverse complement.
ACGCAGCTCCTTTATCACCAATTAGCTGAGGGGTGAAAGCATTTTTGACTGACTTAATATATCCTTTGCTAACTAAAGCCTTAGCAACATTCACCCTTCCAACAAAAGGACCTGGAGACTCTTTAATCACATCATCAAAGGTTAGATTATACCCAAGAGAGTTCAGCTTTTTTATCGTTTCAACAACTTTCTTCGTTCGGGACTCAAATCTTTCATCAAGAAATTCACAGAATTCTTCATCATAGGGATCAAAATCATAACCTAAAATGTGAACTTCTCCTTCTTCGTACATAGTTGATATTTCGACACCAGGAATCAGCTTTACCCCAAGTTTTTCGGATAGCTCAAGCGCTTCTGATACCCCTTTAATTGTATCATGATCTGTAAGTGATGTGAGTACAACTCCAGATCGCACAACTATTTCGAGAACCTCCTTGATATTAAGAGCACCATCTGAGTGATTGCTATGAAAGTGTAAGTCTATCTTTTTCAACATTCAATCAACCTATTTTAGACATTATTTCTTCTAACTCTTGATCATCAATATCAAAATTGGCATAAACTTCCTGAACATCATCCAGATCTTCTATTATACTCACAACCTGGAGCACCCGTTCAGCATCTCTACCAGTAATGTGAACAGTCGTTTTGGGCATAAAAGTGTACTTGTACGATTCTATTTCATATTTGGAATTTTTGAGAGCATCAACGACTTTAACAAGATTTTCTGGAGCAGTGATAATTTCATATCCTTCTTCATCTTCTCTTATATCGTCAGCTCCAGCATCAATGGCAACCATCATGAATTCTTCACTATCAGAAACAGCTCCTTTTTGAACATTTATTACTCCTTTTCTCTCGAACTGCCATGCAACACTGCCGGATTCTGCAAGGTTCCCACCATATTTGGAAAGCACATGTCTAATATCAGCCGTTGTCCTATTTTTGTTATCTGTAAGCGTAGATATGTACATTGCAACTCCAGCTGGAGCGTATCCTTCGTACATTATCTCCTCATAATTTACACCTTCGAGTTCCCCGGTACCACGTTTGATCGCGCGTTCAACAGTATCTTTTGGCATATTTACTTGGCGCGCCTTATCAATCGCCGTTCTCAACCTTGGATTGGAACTCGGATCGCCGCCACCAGTTCGGGCAGCAACTGTCAACTCCCGTATTACTTTTGTAAACTCCGCCGAGCGCTTACTGTCTTGGGCTGCTTTTCTATGCTTAATATTAGCCCACTTATTATGTCCAGACATCTAAAATCCCTCCTGAATTCTTATGGTTTCGCATTATTTTACCACAAAAACACTTAGGCTTTGGCTATCAAGGCCGTTATGTCATCATGTTGTTCGGCGCCATGTGAAAAATTTGCCACATTTTCTATAAGCATTTCAAGCATATCGTGTGGCGGAAGATCGCTGAATTTTTTTACAAACTCTATGAGCCTGTCAAGCCCATATTCCTCTTTATCCAGATTTCTTGCCTCTGCGATCCCATCTGTATATACAATGAGCATATCACCAGGCTTAACGTTGATCTTTTCCGTTTTGTACATTCCGGGTGTATCCATAATACCAAATGGAATACCGTTAGATTCAAGAAAACTGGACTTCCCTTTGCTTATGTGAATTACCGGATCGTGGCCGGCATTTACGTACTCAAAAGTTTGGGATTTGGGGTCGAAAATTCCAATAACAGCTGTAACAAACCTATCTTCAGATATGTCAGATGATATTAAATGATTCAAAGAATTTGAGAGTTCTTCAAGGTTCTTACTACTTCGTACTATACCTTTAAGATAACTTCTGAATGAACTCATTATTATGGCCGCAGGAATACCTTTCCCAGAAATATCTGCTACCGTTATAAAGAGTTTTCCATTCAACTCAAAGGCATCGTAGTAATCACCCCCGACATCGTGAGCTGGTATTGACACACCTGCTACGTTGAAATTCTCGGGAAAGACCTTCGGAAAAAGACTCTGCTGAATGTCATAAGCGATTGAAAGCTCTTTTTGAATCGTGGCTCTTCTTAATTCCATCTTGAAATACTTGTAATTGCTAAAAGCAACCTTGAGTTGTTTTGCAGCTGACTCTACCAACTTTCTATCGGCCGCTGTGTAAAATGGTCCGTTTTTCTTTCCTATACATACAAATGCACCATAGAATTCATTCGCTTCAATCGGAATGGCCATAAGAGGTCTTTCCTCATCCAACACTGGCTTATGACTTGACAGCATATACGAATTAAAAAAGGAACGAGCACGTTTTGTCTCGCTTTCACTAAATTCTCTTACTTGCCCCTCTTCTATTACAAAAAGTGCCACTTCCTCAGAAGGAACATTTTTCCCTATGATACTCACGACTTCCATGGCTACTTCAAATGGGTTCACATTTTTTGAGAGTACATCTGTGATTTCCAAAAGACTTGAGAGAAGATCGTAGGTATTTGAAATTTCCTCCAAATTTGCTTCCAAAACGAGCGAAGTATCCTCAAGCTCTTGTCTATATCTTTGAAGATTACTCATCAACTTTTCAAACATGTTAGCAATAGTTTCAACTGTTACTCCATTGCTATCCAAATCAACACGTTCTCCGCTCATTTGCTTATAATGCTTAGAAATGAGTATATAAAGTTTTTTCAGTTCATCACTTCCCTGCAAGCTCATTAACAGCCTCCACCAAATTCTTGGGACTAAAGGGTTTCGTGAGAAACATATTCGCTCCCAATTTTACAGCGTGCTCCGCGTCATCATCGCCACCCTTTGCAGTTAACATTATAACCTTTATACCCGAAAGTTCCAGATCCTCATGCATTTTCGCCAAAACCCCAAATCCATCGAGATTTGGCATCATAACATCGAGGATAACAACCTGCGGCTTCGTTTCTTTCATCTTCTTCAATCCATCTAATCCGTCTACAGCTTCGTAGACTTCAAAACCAGCACGTTTCAGGTTGAATTTTGTTATTCTCCTCAAGACATCCGAATCATCTACTACCAATACTTTGATCAACTTGCACCTCCGAAAACAACGCTTTGCTTCTCAACGTCAAAAACTGCCCAAATTCTCCATTTTTCGGGACAGAAGAATTGAAAGGTATGTAAAGCTTGACTATCCATATGTTGTTCACTTTCAATGCTGTTTCAAGCATATCCAATGGTGGGGTCACTATAAACAACATCTTAAATTCGTATCCATTTAAAACTCTTGAAAGTTTAAAATCTTTAGGTACTTCCTCAAAATTTGAAATCTCAAATCCCTTTGGGGATACTGAATTTACAAGATCTATGAATTCCTTTCCTATCGGCCTGACGCTTGACACCACAAATAACCCTGAAAGATCTATTATACCTGTCGGTAGCGCTTGACCAAAAGACAATTTCATTCTCTGGTGGAATCCCTGGGTTTGCTCGAATCGTACACCTGTTCGCTTCAAAACCCTTTCAATCATCCTCATCGTCTCGAGATGAGATAGATATCTCAAAAGCCCATATCGCTTGTAATGAAAAAGATATTTCTTATTTTCACTCAAAACGCATCACCTTTAATTCGGCATTGGAACTATTTTGCCTTTCCCTTTTAGCACATTTCTAACACCAAAATTCATACACACTCCACATTTCGTACAGCTTTCCCTACAGTCCGAAGTAAGAATTCCATTTAATGCACGTTCATATTCTGCCCACAAATATTCTTTGTATATTCCAACATTGATGAAATCCCACGGAAATTCATACTCAAGAGTCTTCGCTGACATGACTTCTTCGACTTTTATACCACACTCTTCAAAAACTTCAAACCATTCATCTGGCCTGAACATTTCGCCCCAATCAGCAAAAACAAGATCCCGCTCTTCCGCCATTTCAATAACTTTGCACGTATCTTCGCTACCCCTAGAAAGTACGCCTTCGATCAAAGCCTTTCGAGGATCTGTGAAATGGATTTTGGCAAATCTTTTTGCCCAACTTATGAGCTTATATCTTCTCCACGCTTCCTCTGGTTTTATTTGTTCAGCAAATTGAAAAGGTGTATGTGGTTTGGGGACAAAAACTCCAAGAGTGGCAGAAACACTTTCGAAACCCATTTTTTTGACACGCTTGAGCATCTCACCTATTTCTATCACGTCTTCGTCGGTTTCTGTTGGAAGACCAAGCATAAAGTACAACTTCACCCTCTTCCAACCAAACTTTCTCGCATGCTCCAAAGCATCAAATATTTCCCTCTCATTTATTCCTTTGTTTATAACATTCCTGAGTCTTTGACTCCCAGCTTCTGGTGCAAGTGTAATGCCACTTTTCCTCACACTGCTAACAGCATTCGCAAGTTTCACACTGAAAGCGTCAACACGTGTAGATGGTATAGAAACCGAAGTGTCATCCAAGTTCTTGAGAAGAGATACGATCTCATTAATTTGGGAGTGATCTGCGCTACTTAAAGATAGAAGACTGATCTCTTCGTAACCCGTGCGTTGCACCACATTACTCACGATATCGTAAATTTCCTTGGCGCTTCTCTCTCTAACTGGTCTGTACACCATTCCTGCTTGGCAAAAACGGCAACCGTGCGTGCATCCTCTGAGAATCTCCACAACAGCTCGATCATGAACCACGTTGGTATATGGAACAAGCTGCGCAAGCGGTGCTTTTCCCATTTTAGTTACAATCCTTCTTGAAACTTTATTGCTAAATCCTGGAACGTAAACACCTCTAATTGTTGACAACTTTCTCAACTTTTCTTCCCGCGTTCCACTTCTCACCGCGTCAAGCATTTCCAAAATAGCTTCTTCCCCATCTCCAACTAAAAATGCGTCTATAAATCTTTTCATTGGATTAAGATTAACGGTACATGGACCACCGGCGATGATTATCGGATCAGAATCCGATCGATCTGCGTTATGCAAAGGTATATTACTTAATCTCAAAGCCCTTAAAACATTTGTATAGGACATCTCATACTGCAGAGTAAAGCCAACAACATCAAACTCTCTCAAGGGTCTGTAACTTTCGTAAGAATATAAAGGGGTTGAGTTCTCTTTCATCAACCCCTGCATGTCTATCCAAGGTAGATATGATCTCTCACAGCTGGCAAAGTCAGATGAATTCACAATGTCATACAATATGTGTAATCCAAAATGAGACATGCCTATATCGTAAAGATCCGGAAAAACAAGACACAATCGTACGTTGGCCTTCTTTTTATAAATCGCATTGTACTCATTTCCTATATATCTGCTCGGCTTTTGAACCTTATCAAGTATACCAACGAGGTTTTTGAGAACGTTCAAATCTTTTCCTCCCTGAATATCCAACTTTCTTCACGTTTCAGAGCCACTCTGATTTTTTGACCAACCGTTTTTGAAAACACACCAGATAGCAAAGCTACAATCTCACAGTCATTCCTTTTGATATGAAACAACCCACGATGTGAATCCAACGGTTCTATCGAATCTATCACAAACTCAACACCATCTTCGGACTCATAAACACTACTTGGCCTGAAGGCCAAAACAGATCCTGTTGGTGCCCCAAAATCATAGCAATTGATAGCATTCAAACCAAGTGGTGACATAATTCGCGCTACTTCAAGAGTTTTAGGATGTTTGTAAACTTCCATTGCGTTATCAAACTGAGCAATCTTCCCATCAATCAAGACTGCTATTTTCTTTGCCATCGATAATGCATCGCTTGCATCAGACAGGACTATGATGCACGTTTTTTCTAATTTCTGAAGACGTTTTTTCAGATCAGCTCTGACAAATTGTCTCTGATAAGCATCTAACCTTGAAAACGGTTCGTCAAGCATAAGAATATCAAAATCTCTGATCGTCTCTCTTGCAAAAGCCGTTGCTTGTTTAAGTCCATCAGGTAGAGCTTTTGGCATAAAGGAAAGACTTTCTTCAAGTCCTGCATTCATTTCGCGTGCTCTACCATGGACAACTTTTTTCACAACTTCACCTTTAATCTTCCTAACATCCAATGGAAACGATATATTCTTGAACGTATTCATATTTGGAAAAAGAGCGTAATTTTGAAACATCATCGCCATTCTACGTAAATGCGGAGCTGTATCTGATAAATCACGATTATCTACGATTACTTTTCCCTTACTTGGAAGCAAACCGCAAATGGCTTTTAAAAAAGTCGACTTTCCTGAACCGGATGGTCCAAGAATAGCGGTTATACTTCCTTCTTCGAAAGAAAGACTTAAAGGCCCAAGTGTGAAGTCACCGATTTTTGTTTCAAGGTCGACAACTTCCAAATGCCCCATTTCAATCGCTTCCCATTTTTCATTATTATATCATGCAAATTGGCAAGCACTCTCTTTTTTTCCCTTTGAGAAAGATCGCGACGAATGGGATGAGTTATGGCTATTTTCCGAAGTATCCTGTTGCCTGCAAAAAGAAGCAAAGCGCCTATACTAAATATCACAAAATATCCAAATCTTAAAGCAACATATCCGGCCACAAAGGAAGCTGAAATTGCTCCAAGATTGATCACCATGTTGAATAAACCTATGATTTTTCCTCTGTTTTCTGGTAAAGCAAGATTGGTTACCTGAATCGTTGCAGGTATATAGAAAAACGGCCATGTAAATCCAATGATCATGAAAGAAGCGATCGTGAACCAAACACCCAAAAGAGCGTGGTAAAACAATCCAATAAAAGCGATTAAAAGAAACATAGAAATTCTTATCCATATCACAACACTCATGATGGACATATCCCTGAATCTTGACATTGTTCTATTAGTGAAAAGATATGCTATGTTCGTAAAGATGCCGTTAAATCCATAAACTATGAAAATAAGTCCACTTGGTATTCCAAGAACATCTTTAAGGAAAATGGGGAAAGGTGTGAAAAACATGTTAGCTCCAAGAAATATCGTGAACAATCCAATCATGTAACGTTTGGTCTCAGGCTTGAAATTAGAAGCTCTAAATGGAGAAATAACATTGTGTGGAAGTGCCATAATATTTCCAGCAAGTGAATGCATGTTTATGCTAAAGCGTCTTGAAATGTGCCGCGCAATCTTTGCTTTTCTCTTTAAATAAACCGCGGCAAAAGCAGCTGATATTCCAAACAGAAGCGCGACAAGGGCAAAAACCCATCTCATCTTGTCGACATCCTTAATCAAAAATGGTAGACTTAACGTTAACCATCCACCACCTCCAAATATCCCAACGGTGACACCAACACTGTTAAACATATTTAAAATGTTTATCTCTTTTCTTCGTGTATCCTCATCAAATTTTTTATTCAAATAAGTTATGATGGCCGGACTCATCATCGAAAGAAAAAAGCCCATCATTAAAGAAAGTGTATAATACGGAGTGATGTAATGTGACTGGCCCATAAATATGGAAATTATAGAATCCATCAGAGCACTTACAAAAACAATCACAAAAAAACGTGGGTATTTGTCAAGAAACAATCCAGTGAAAATCGATCCGATGAGGTTACCGGTGGAAAACAGCGCCATAGCAACACTTGCGCTGGCCACATTTCCTCCCAACGCCGTGACTACAAACAAACTTATAACAAGGCTTACCATCCCGTATGCTGCTCCCTGGAAACCAAATGAAAAATACCATTTTCTGAGGCTTTTGATCATTGTGAACTCTCCCGCTTTAAAATTCCAATGATTTTACACTAAATTTGGTGAAGCCAAAGTTAAACATCTATATCAATCGTGTCAGGATTTTGTGTTGGATGCGTTGCATTCAATTCAGCATAATAGACTGCTACGGAGGTCACATCCTGAACTGACCAAAAGTCATGGTTGAAGACTCCTCTAAAGATTGATATTCTTCATCGTACAAATCACTCAAGAGTGTTATAATTCAATCAGTAACTCAGATTGTGCATGAACATTACAAGGCGATCCAAAAGTCCGTAAAGAAGGAGCTTTCACATCTTACTTGAAGTTTTCATCAAGACGTATAAGCTTGTCACCTGGAAGCTTACAAGATCCGAGGAGTGGGATTGTGCGGTGCACAATGTTTTCCCACTTTCATGACCGAGGCGTTAGCCGAGAAGGGATTGTGCGGTGCACAATGTTTTCCCACTTTCATGACCGAGGCGTTAGCCGAGAAGGGATTGTGCGGTGCACAATGTTTTCCCACTTTCATGTTCGTTCTGTTGTCTTTTACAGGGCGCGTAGGCGCTGGCGGTAACCGCGAGGTAGCGGCGAAGCCGACAAAAGGTAATCCTTCATTGAGGAAGGGGGACCGCGTAGCGGTGGAAGGTGTTAAGTATGCACTGTGCTTTACACAGACTCTTTAACCATAACGTCATTCCGGCCTACGAGCCGTTGAATGGAGTCCTTGACCATAACGTCATTCCGGGCTTGACCCGGAATCTGAGGATGAGATCCCGGGTCAGGTCCGGGATGACTTACGGTCGGTTCAGGATGATGTTAAAAAATCAGTTTTTATAAGACTTTGAAAAATTCTTTAATCGCTTCACAAGCGATATTCACTTGATAAATGCTAATAGATTGTAAAGTTGATGCACAACTTAAATTAGTAATGTGGAAAGGATGGTTCTTTTGAACCTACTCGCAATAGATACCTCTTCAAACTGGCTTAAAGTAGCATTAGATGCTGATGGAGAAGTGCGCTCAACAATCGTGAGATCAAGAAATCGCTATTCAGACTTTTTAATGACTGAGATAGATCACATTTTAAAATCAGCCGGTATTACGGTGAGGGATTTAAATTTAGTTGGGTGCATTACTGGGCCGGGTCATTTTACAGGAATAAGGAGCGGACTTGCCACCATAAAGGCAATATCCTTTGCTCAATCCGTGCCGGTAATAGGATTACCTTATGCTGAATGTTTTCACGCAAAAGAGCCCATTGTTTTATTAAGAAAAGCACGAAAAGGATGGATGTATGTCTCTGAATACGATGGGAAGTCTTGGACTTATTCCATGAACTCCCTCGATACCATCTCGAAACTTTTGAGCGGGAAAAAGGCGATATCTGAAGAAGAGATAAAAACTGCAAACGTGGAAATAAACAACGGTCCACTATTCACAGGATTTGACATGATCAAAGCGATGGAAGAAGCCTTCAAAAACAAAATACATATCTACGATCACTTAAGCGTTAAACCATTTTATGTGCAGAGACCTATTGCAGAAGAGAATTTGATGAAAAAAAAGAGAGGTAGTATAAGTATATGAGAGAGAATCCGCGTAAAGTTTTAAGTAGGATAAAAAGGAACTTAATTGAATCTGAGGCGCAAAAGATTTCGGAAGGCTTGGATTCTTCAAATGCAATTGTAATAGCCACTACTCTTAACGAACTAAAAAAACTAAAAGATCCTCTTCACATGCATCGCGCAAAAGAATTACTTTTGCACGAGTCTGATCTTGTGGTAACTGCTGCACTCAGATATCTTAATGTCATGAATCATCCGATTTCAATTGAGGAAATAAAACCACTTCTAAAAAGGTCCGCAAAAGTTAGAAAAGAAATAGCAAAATCGATCAATCTTATGGAATTTGGACAAGCATGCAAACTGCTCAAAGTTTTTCTTGACGATGTATCTTTGGATGTGAGAATTTCTGCACTTCGTTCTATCTCAAAAATCGGGTGTGACAGCTTAAATGAAGAAACAAAAAGATTACTTGGAAGCTCAGATCCAAAAGTCAAAATTGAGGCATTCAAGACCCTTGTTGAACTTGGAGAAAATATTGAAAACGAATCGATCGCTGACATGATTTTTGATGTCTCGCTCCCAGATCGAATTCGGCTTACGGCGTTGAAACTCTATACTCTAAATTCTGTAGATCCACTGAGTGTTCTTAAAAAGGCAGCCAATTCTTCTTATTCACCTCTTTCATCAGGAGCTCTTAAACTTATGGGAGACATGAAATGCGATGATGTCTGGGATTTTTTCAAATCTGTTCTTTCAAATCGTGGTAATCTTCCCTCTAAAATCTGCTCTGCCTTGAATGGAGCATCTAAAAGCTGTCATGATAAATCAGAGTTAGAGAAATTAGCCGTTAATTATTTGGACCATCTCTCATCAATGGTAAGGATAGCGGCCTTCAAAGTCATAATGACTTCGAATGGAGCCTATATTCTTGATGCCATTAAAGATTTTTTGGATTCTGACGATCGATATATGAAAACAGTCGCCATTCCTTTTGTTTATAAGTATCCATCTGAGGAAAATGTGGAAGCTGTAAGAAACATATTAAAAGAAGGGGACGAAAAAACACTTGTACCAGCTTTAAAAGTCTTGAGGAAACTTGGCTTAAAAGAAGAAATTGTGAAAGAGTACGTTGATAAACGCTATCCTCCCAATGTAAGGATAGAAGCGCTAAAAGCTCTCGTTGCAACCAAGGAAATCACGGATTCAGACCTGAGAAATTATGTGGAATCGTACGATCTTTTAAAGTTCAGGCTTACAGCGCTTGATGGTCTTTCGAGAATCGCACCTGAAAAATTGTTGGAATTGGAGGAGAGGGTATAATTGAAAACCATAATGATAACAAGTGGTAAAGGAGGAGTTGGAAAGTCTACGGTTGCGGTCAATCTTGCAATGGAGCTTTCTCTCAATGGAAATAAAGTTGGTTTACTCGATGTTGACATCCATGGCCCAAATGATCACATCATTCTCGGAATCGAAAAGAGTGAAATAATGACAGATGGCAAAAACTTTAAACCCATTGATATTGGGAATTTGAAGTTTATGACGATCGCTTTCGCGATTGATCAAAACACTCCAGTAATATGGAGAGGCCCTTTGAAAGCTAAGCTCATAGATCAGTTTATACAGGATACTATGTGGGGCGATTTGGACTACATGGTCATCGATTTTCCACCCGGAAGTGGTGATGAATCACTTGAAGTTCTAAAGGTTTATGAAAATAGGATTGATGCGGCAGTGATTGTTACAACGCCACAAAAGGTAGCACTTGGAGATGTGGAAAAAATAATAAATTTTTTGAAGAAGATGAAAATCCCCATCACAGGGCTTTGGGAAAATATGTCTTATTACGTATGTCCCCATTGCGAAACCCGTCATTATTTATTTGGGAAAAACACGGAAGAGCTCGCAAAAAAAACAGGCCTTGATGTGATTGCAAGGATTCCTTTGATCCCAGAGATAGGAGAAAAATTCGGTTCTGCTGCTTTATTCTTAACAAGAAGCAAGGGTGATGTGAGAGAAG
>JALSLY010000075.1 GCA_026988035.1 Thermotogae bacterium | reverse complement strand
ACATCCTTGAACTCATCTGGTATAATTGACTCGAACATGGTTTCTTGTGCTGGCTTCCCCTTAGGGGAAGCCTTCCTTCTGCCTCCCTTCTCCTTTTTTAACCACACCCCTTTATTATATACACACTCTTACATTGCAAAAGTGGGATATATGCTATAATTTGAAAAAATTGGGTAAAGTAAATGGAAAGGGTAAGAAATTGAATCAAACAAAGTGGAGAGACTATGTAGAACTCATAAGACCTTCACATTGGATGAAAAACGTGTTCGTTTTTGCTCCAATTATCTTCTCTTTAAAACTTTTGAAAGTACCTGAATTGCTTTCAAATACCCTTGCATTCACGGCTTTTTGTGCAGGATCAAGTGCCGTGTATGTGTTCAATGACATTCATGATAGAGCATTGGATGTGAATCATCCTGTTAAGAGAAAGCGCCCGATAGCTTCAGGTAGGGTAAAGGTGGGATCTGCATGGATCCTTTTCGGCGTTTTATTATCTATCGCAATCATGCTCTCCAGTTTAACAAGTTTAAATGTTGTAGTAGTGGTTGGATCATATGTAACAATGAACCTCCTGTATAGTACTTATTTGAAAAACATGGTAATAATAGATGTTATGATAATCGCCGTTGGATTTATTCTACGGATCATGGCAGGGAGTGTGGCAACAAAAGTGTATCTTTCAAATTGGATGTTGCTCACAACTTTTTCCATATCTTTATTCATTGGGTTTGCAAAAAGGCGCTATGAAATTGTCTCTCTTGGAGAAAATGCGTCCAATCACAGAAGTGTCTTGTCAATGTACAGCGAAAAATTCACAGATGAAATGATCACCACAACAGTAGCAACAACCATTGTCTTCTATTCTCTTTACACGATAGATCCATCTGTCGTCGCAAAGTTTGGAACTCGTAATCTTGTTTACACGGTGCCTCTGGTGATCTACGGTTTATTTCGATACATGTACATCGTTTACGTGAAAAATGAAGGTGGCGATCCAGTGGAAATTGTCTCGAAAGATTGGGGAATAGTATCATCGGTATTGGCGTGGTTCGTCGCTGTTTTGATTTTCATTTACATTAAGTAAAGGAGACTTTCACGTGTACTGGATTCTGCTTATCGTTTCTCTCGCTTTGAATGCCACCGGAAATCTGTTGGCAAAATATGCGATGAAAGATGCTCCTTCAAATGTGGGAATGCTTTCACTCGCACTTTACGCAATCACAAGTTGGAAGGTATGGCTTGGCATTGCATGTTTTGGAATAGCATTTGGCGGATATGCACTTGTTCTCACAAAAATGGACCTCAGTCTTGCTTACCCGATAATGACCACAGGAGGGTTTCTCATAATCATTACTGCATCATTCTTTCTTTTTTCTGAACATATATCTTTGCTTAGAGTGATAGGAATATTGCTGATGATCGCGGGAATATGGATCATATCAAGAACTTGAAATTCTGCGGAGGCGAGTATTATGATGCAAAATAAAAGGAGATTTTTGCTTTTTGTAATTGTGTTCATAATCTCCTTCTCTTATATACTTACCAGTTTGAACAACTGGACTTTTTACAGCAGAGTGGGTGAATTCACTAAATACGCCTACGTGAAAATGAATCAGATAACGCTTATTGGCAAAAGTTTCGCACCATTTCAGTACAGAATACTTCAGCCATTGCTGGTAGAGTTTGTTTTTCGGCATATTGCCATTCCATGGAGAGATGATATGGGAGAAATTGTGGAGAACGGACTCAAAACCAATACGGCCCTCACAACGCTTTTAAACCCTGCCAAAAGCAAAATAGCAAGTGTTCTCCCATCAAAACGTGTATTTAACAGGAATGTGGTTGATTATTTAAGGAACGCTCTGGTCAAATTAGGAGTATCTCCCAAATACAGATTCTTTTTCTTACTTATCGCACCAACGGTGAATTGGTATGAAAGCATACGCACAATCGGATCGACCTCTTTCAGAGTTTTGGACACATTACTTCCCGGATTTTCAAATGTTGATCATTCTGGAACGTACGAATATTCGGTAGTTAATGGGGCCATAACGAGCGAATTCATTTATACTATTCTCACCATGCTCTTTTTGTTTCTCATCTTAAAAAAGTTTACGGATGATAAATATGCATTCATCGGACTTTTGGCATTCTCGGCTACTTTGCCATTAACTTTCAACGTCACTGCTCCCGAAAGCGCTTTAGCGCTCATGCTCGTAACAATCGGATTTTATATGGTAGTGAGAGACATCAAACCAGGATGGATATTGTTTTTAGTGGCTGTTGGTTCTTTTGCAAGAGCAGATCAAATGCTGTTTATCGCGTTGGTCTACCTCTCAAATCAGCTCTTCAGGAAAAAGAAAGAGCGCAAGCTATCTAAACTCTGGAACGGAGTGGCAATGTGCGTAATTCCATTTGCTGTCATGGGTTTACTCATGTTTGTCCTATTTCCAAATACGCCGAACAATTATCCACCGTCCAATCTTCTCTACAATTTCACAAATCCTTGGGCGTACGTGTACGTTTTATTGCTTTTCAACATTGAACTTTTATTTCTAAGTGAACTTTTTAAGCACACGTTTTACAAAAGAACTATGATTGCGCTCGTGATTTTTCTTTTTATAGATCTCGTAGGTGGTATGGTGGAAGAAGTTAGAATACTTATGCCTGCATACATTTTCATGCTTCCAGCAACCATGTTGGGCATTAAGAAATTATTTTCGGAGATTTCGTATGAGCAGTAATAGTCGACACGCTTTTGGAGAATTTGATATTTTAAGAGGATTCGCCATAATTGTGGTTGTGCTCTCTCATACACTTTTTTACCGCATCGAAACTTTTGACTGTCAAATAGCAGTCGCCGTCGGATTCTCACTTGGGAAGATCTTCGCTATTGTCATACCAATTTTTTATTTCATAACCGGATACTATTCAATGAGAAGTGCTCAAAGAAACAAAAAGCATTTTCTTTCCTCAAGATTTCGCCTGCTTCTCCCCCCGTATTTCATATGGTCAACTGTCTACATTTTGGCAGAATGGATAGTTGGGACAGATTTCGGAATAAAATTAGGACCAATTGATGTCGTTGAAAAGTACATTTTGGGAAATGCAGCCACTTCCTATTACTTTTTATTCGTTCTCTTTATCTTTTACGCAATCACACCGCTTTTCTCAGATATGAATGCCGATCAGCTGAAAAAAATCTTGCCACCACTTTTTATAGCAATGATCGCATGTTCATCTATTTACTACATACCTTTGTATTTCGGAAGGGAATTGGTTCCACTTCTTGTTGCTCTGAGAAATCCACTAATATGGATGTTTTTCTATATATGGGGGATGTATACGTCCAAATCTATCAAAACTAAAGGAATGTATTGGAGAAAACCAATTCCCAAATACCTGAAGATCACAGCACTTCTGGCTTACATTGCAGCAGCAATGGAACTTTACATGATGCCAGGAAAATACCAACCAGGCGTCCCACTACTCGGCCCTATCGGATTCATATATTACACTTTAGCTCTTCCGGTGAGCCTAAGGATCGCATATCTTATATCACAAAAGTCTTGGTTTTTGTCGAAACTTCTGGGAATGTATGGAAGACACACACTTGGTATATATCTTGCCAACGATTTTTTTGACGCGGGAACACTTGTAATTGCGATTTCCATCTTTCCGTTTCTTGCCGAAAGAAGTGCTTTATGGATAAATTTTATAGGATTTTCAATTTCTGTGACTCTTTTACTTTTTACAGTCAAGAGTGTTTGGAAATGGAATAAAAAAATCTATGCGACAATCTTTTAAAAAGACCGCCTTAGGCGGTCTTTTGGTGGGTGTGATAGGGATTGAACCTACGCCCTCTTCCGTGTGAAGGAAGCGCTCTCCCACTGAGCTACACACCCGCTCGCGAAATTTATTGTACAATATATACAACAAAGATGTCAAGGACAAGAATAGAGAGGAGTGTTTAATGTCGTGGAAAAAGAAGCTCTTATGAGGTACAAAAAATGGCTCTCAGATCCAAGCATTTCCAAGGAGGATAAAGAAAAGCTGCGCAACACAGATGATAATGAACTTCAAGATGCGTTTTACAAAGAACTTGAATTTGGTACAGGTGGAATGCGCGGTATAATAGGTCTTGGGGATAATAGAATGAATCTTTACACCGTCGGAAGAGCCTCCCAAGCTTTTGCAAATTATATAAACAAGAGCGTGGGTGGTTCTAAGAGTGTAGTGGTATCCTATGATACACGTCACATGTCTCCTGAATTTGCTGTCGAAACTGCAGAAATATTTGCTGCCAATGGTATAAAAGCGTATTTGTTTGAAGATTTCAGACCAACCCCTATATTGTCTTTTGCTGTAAGGTTGTTAAAGGCAACTGGTGGTGTTATGATCACGGCAAGTCATAACTTACCCAAATACAATGGTTACAAAGCTTATTGGTCAAATGGTGCTCAAGTTATACCCCCACACGATGAAGGGATCATCCAAGAATATAAAGCTATTGAGTCATTTGGAGAGATCAAACGTACACCAATAGAAGAAGCTAAAAAACAAGGATTGATTCAAATGATAGGAAAAGAGATAGACGATGTGTATTTCAAAAAAGCTCTGTCACTCTCGTTTCACGAGGCGGATCCTTCTCTGAAGATCGTTTATACTCCACTTCATGGGACGGGTATAAAGATTGTGCCGCTACTTCTTGAAAAAGATGGATTTCGCCCGTACATTCAAGAATCACAAGGAATTCCAGATGGCAATTTCCCAACAGTTGAATACCCAAATCCAGAAGATCCTAAAGCTTTTAAATTATCAATAGAAGACGCAAAAAGATTGAATTCAGATATTATTCTTGCTTCCGATCCAGATGCGGACCGCATGGGCGTTATGGTAAAACATAATGGTGAATTTGTCAGAATAGATGGCAATCAAATGGGCGCATTACTTTTAAACTTTATTCTCGATAAATACTCAAAAGATGGGATGCCATCCAATCCCATTGTTATCGAATCGATAGTATCATCCAAGTTATTTGCAAAAATCGCAAACTCTTTTGGTGTTGAAGTTGTAGAGGTGCTCACAGGATTCAAGTGGATATGTAACAAAGCAGACGAACTTAGGAAATCGGGGAAACATGTACTTTTTTCTTACGAAGAAAGTTATGGATACAACATTGGGGATTTTGTATATGATAAGGATTCTGCCACCGCAATAATGCTCACTTGTGAAATGGCTTCTGAGTATAAGAAGCGTGGAATGACACTTGTCGATGTTTTGAACGAAGCATATAAAAAGTACGGTTATTACTTTGAATCCCAATTTGCACCCGTTTTCGAGGGAGAAAAAGGAATGGACAAAATAGATTTCATAATGGACTCCTTACGTAAGAACCCTCCCTCTGAGTTTGCTGGTTATAAGCTAAATAAAGTTACTGATTACATCCAAGGTGTGAGAGATATTCCACCCTCAAATGTCTTGAAAATGGAATTTGGAGGTAACTTAATGATATATGCAAGACCTTCTGGAACGGAGCCAAAAATAAAATTTTATATAATGGTCATGGATTTTGAAAGGAAAAAAGACGCTTTATCACTTTTAAATAGAGCAAAAAATGAAATTTCAAAGATTGTGAGCGCCGTATAAACATGTCTTTGAAACTCTTCGTCAGCGATCTCCACATCGGAGATGGATCGGCAAGCGATGATTTTGCTTATGATCATGAGTTTTCTAAACTTTTAGAAGATGTCGACGAAGCTGATGAAAAAGCAGAGCTCATAATAATCGGAGACGGTTTTGAAATTCTCGAGAGCGAAGCGGTAAGACAACTTGGTCTTACCAACTTTTCCACGCTTTGCGATTCACTAGATGGAGATGTTATCGAAATGATCTTTGATAAGCATCGAACTTTTTTTGATGCTCTCTCAAAATTTGCTAAGCATCATAAAATCATATATGTAGTTGGAAACCATGATTACTACATACTTGTAAACGATAAATTGAGGAGAGCTTTGCTTGAAAAACTTGCATCTCCAAACCTTGAAATTGTTCCCCATTTTTACGATGAGGAATTTGGCATTTTTGCGCAACACGGAAATCAGTACGATGTGGCCAACTCTTTTGCCTATATGCGAGAAGGATATTTAATTCCTCCGATTGGAGATTATATAACACGGTACACCATGAAATATTTTGAACCTGTCTTAAGATCTATGAATCTACCTGAAGATGTGATCAGAGACTATGACAACGTAAGACCGCTTTCTTATGCAATGGACTGGCTAAAGTACATAACATATATCTATAAACTTCCCGTTGATCTCATGAAAGAGTGGAGAAGAAGTTTTTTCATGGCCTTTCGAAGCGAAGAAGCCAGATCGTGGAGTCGGGTGAGATTTCCTCATAGTTACTGGCTTAGCGATTTCTTCACTCAGAGAGCGGGGTGGTTTGAATTTGGAAGAAAAATTGCTAAGTTTATCGACGACATTTTCAGATTTAAAGAAACAAATTACCTTAAAATGAGAGCAGAAAAAATATTAAATGCCGAAACAAATCCAGAATGGAAGTTGACTCTCGAGAATGTGGCTGGATATTCTAAAAAGCCACCTGATATAGATTATTCTCATCTGAAAATGGTGTTTTTTGGGCACAACCACATGCCTGATTTCTATATTATTCCAACGTCATCAGGCTCAAAGTATTACGCAAATACGGGAACATGGAGACCATTGGTTGAAAGATCTGTTGGAAAGTATGGGCAAATTACTTTTCACAAGAAGATCGAAATGAATTACATATTAGTTAGAAAAGATAACAACGAATTCGTGATCGAAACAAGACTAATCAGCAGAACAAGGATCAGTTGAATCATGGATGAGGTTATAAGGTTGTTCTGGAACACTTATTTGTGGGCAGCTGTGCTCTCATGGATGGTAGCACAAAGTGTAAAATTACTTTTAAACTTGTCTAAGAAAAAAAGATGGGACTTTAAAGTGTATGCCTCCACTGGAGGGATGCCAAGTGCACACACTGCAACGGTCTCAGGTTTGGCTATGGCAGTAGGTAGAGGTATAGGATTTTCCAGTTCCCAATTTGCCATAGCGCTTATTTTCGCAACAATTGTGATTACTGACGCTTTACACTTAAGACAAGAGGTAGGTAGGCATTCTGAAGTTCTTGAAAAGCTTACAAAAGAAAAGTTTAACACTTCTTCAGGCCACAGAATGTCAGAGGTGGTAGTTGGTCTGATCATTGGAGCAGTAGTGGGATGGTTTTTGTGAGGCGGTTTGCATGAATTTCGAACTTGATAGCAAATTTTCTCCCATGGGTGACCAACCAGAAGCAATAGAATCACTAAAAAATGGGATAAGAAACGGAGAAAGATTTTTAACATTATTAGGTGTCACTGGTTCAGGAAAAACTTTCACAATGGCTAATATAATAGCAGCTTTTAATCGACCAGTATTGGTGGTATCCCCAAATAAAACTCTTGCGGCTCAATTGTATCGGGAATTTAGAGCATTCTTCCCGAAAAATCGTGTTGAATTTTTCGTTAGCTACTATGATTATTACCGACCTGAAGCCTATCTTCCATCTAAAGATGTGTATATAGAAAAAGAGGCTGATATAAACGAAGAATTGGAAAGAATGCGCCTCTCGGCAATGAAATCTGTTATAACACGTCGTGATGTCATAGTAGTGGCAAGCGTTTCATGTATATATGCATCTGGTGATCCTGAAGATTTTCGAGATATCAACCTTTCAATCAAACGCGGAGAATGCTTAAATAGAAGAGAAATGCTAAAAAAACTTGCAGCTATGCAGTACAAACGTTCTGATTCTGAAATTGAATCTGGTACTTTTAGGCTTCATGGTGAGGTTTTGGAAATTCATCCTCCATACGAGGAAAATATTGTAAGAGTAGAATTCTTTGACAACGATATAGAAAGAATTCTACTCGTTGAACCCGTCTCACGAAAAACTCTCGAAGAAATTGACAGATTGGTTTTGTACCCAGCAAAGGAATTCACGTCGAGTCAAGAAAAAGTAAAGCGTGCCATTAAATCTATCAAAGATGAATTGGATCAAAGACTCTTAGAGCTGAATCGCCAAGGAAAATTGCTGGAAGCGGAGCGTTTGCGCCAAAGAACTCTTTACGATTTAGAAATGCTTGACACAATGGGGTATTGTAGCGGAATAGAAAACTATTCACGCCACTTCAGTGGAAAAGCACCCGGCGAACCACCCTGGACTTTGATGGATTATTTTCCTGAGGATCTGCTGGTCTTCATTGACGAATCACACATAACGGTGCCTCAGATAAGAGGAATGCACAGGGGGGATAGAAGCCGAAAACAGAATTTGGTTGATTATGGATTTCGCTTACCAAGCGCGTACGATAACAGACCTTTGAAGTTCAACGAATTCCTAGAAAGGGCTCCACAGATTGTTTTTGTTTCAGCAACTCCAGGGCCCTATGAAAGAGAAGTGTCAGATAGGATCGTCGAGCAAATTGTCAGACCAACTGGACTTGTTGATCCTGAGGTTGAAGTGAGACCAACTCTCAACCAAGTAGATAACCTAATGGATGAACTTGAAAGTGTCAAAGCCAAAAATGAGCGTGCCTTGATAGTAACTTTAACAAAGGATATGTCTGAAAAACTTAGCCAATATTTAGTTGAAATGGGATATCGCGCAGAATACGTTCATTCGGATCTTGATACAATAGATCGGATGAAAGTTCTTACAAAGCTCCGAAAGGGGAAAATAGACGCTGTAGTAGGTGTTAATCTTTTAAGAGAAGGGCTCGATTTACCCGAAGTTTCACTTGTCGCTATATTAGATGCAGACAAGGAAGGATTTTTAAGATCCACAACGTCTCTTGTACAAACCATGGGACGTGCGTCGAGAAATATCAACGGAAAAGTCATCTTATATGCAGACACGATCACGGATTCCATGAAAAGAGCAATTGATGAGGCACGTCGTCGTAGAGAAAAACAATTACGATACAATGAAGTTCATTCCATAACACCCCAAACGATTCAAAAGGAGATCGATGAATTTTTCATGCAACTTCAGGGAGAGGAAAGCAGAGAATACAGTAAAATTGGAGAAGATATCAAAGAGATATTGGCACTCAAAGAAAAGATCGACACAGAAGAGTACATAACAGTTTTGGAACAAAAAATGAGTGAAGCGGCAGATGACTGGAGATTTGAAGAAGCAGCCATTTATCGTGATGAACTAAAGAAGGTAAAGAGTAAAAATGATAAAGAGAGATTTTGATTATCCTTTTATTTCGAAATACGGTTCAGTAATAGGCATAGATGAAGTTGGACGTGGTGCCTTGGCAGGACCGGTGGTAGCTGCAGCTGTTTTGCTAAAAAAATGGGTTGACGGAGTAAATGACTCAAAAAAGATAAATCGTAAAAAACGTGAAAGCCTTTTTGAAAATTTACTTTTAAATGCCCAGATCGCATTTGGAATGGCTACTCCAACTGAAATAGATATTCATAATGTGGTTGGAGCAACTAAGCTTGCTATGGAAAGAGCCTACAAAGCTTTGGGAATAAAATCTTTTGTTCTCGTCGACGGTTTGGAAATAGGTCTTAATTTTTTTCACGAGTGTATTGTAAAGGGAGATGAAAAAAGTCCATCAATAGCCGCAGCTTCGATAGCAGCTAAAGTATTTCGAGATGAGATCATGAAAAAAATCTCGATTCATTTTGATCATTACGGATTTGAACACAACATGGGTTACGGTACTCCCGAACATATTCGTGCTCTCAAAAAAAATGGTCCTACTCTTTTCCATCGTTTAACATATGCACCAGTCAGAAATGCTTTGGATGAAAGAATTTTGAAGGAATGGATCGTATCAAAAAAAATTTCTCCCACTCGTATAAAAGCCGAGACACTTCAGTTTCCTTTCAATTGATCAAATTCCTTAGAAATTGCCACATTCACTTTCCGAAGGTTATCAAGCAGCTCTGAGCGATCAATGTTTTTAAGAGAGCTTGCCACAAACTTCACACGTTTTTCTATGACTTTTTTTATGATTCCTTCTCCCTGCGAGGAAATTTCAACAAGAATAACTCTCCTATCTTTTTCAAAAGGGCGTTTTTCGACGTAACCTGTGCTCTCCATTCTTGATACCAGCCCCGTCATTGTAGACTTCGTTACACCCATTTTTTTACTCAATTCCGACATCCTTTTTGGCCCTTCAAAATAAAGATATTGAAGAATATCAAATTGAGAAGCACTTAAGTCAAAATCTTTCAAAACGAATCTTCCAACAACTTTTACTCGGAAGCATATCCCCCTTAGAAGCAGTTCTATTTCTTTAAATTCCTTTTCCATTCTCGTTCTCCCAATGTATAATTTTGTAATGCACAACCCAAGCTCCTGAATCTAAAAATTTTACATTCATTGTTTTCATTCTAACCTCTTCATTTAAATCCAAAAAAGGATCTATACCGTCAAAAATTATTGGTTCATAAGTCAAATACATTTCATCTACCAATTTTTCTTTTAAGAAAAGAGTAAAAATTGATTGACCACCTACAACAGCAATATTGTTATAACCTTTTTTCTCAAGCATTTTAATAAGTTGATCTGGGAGAATGTCAGTAAACAGCACATTTGAGCATTTATTGTGATATAGATGGGGTTCATGTGTCATGACCACATTCAGTCTATCGGGGAGCGGGAATCTCAGAGTCTCAAACGTCTTTCTTCCCATCACTACAACACCAGTTTTTGTTGTGATATCCTTAAACCATTTTAAATCTGCTTTCGATGTCCAATCTACCAATGCAGTATGTGAGCGAGAAATCTTGCCATTTGCGCTCATCACTGCGACAAAAAAAACACTCAAATTGCACCTCACTAAACATTTGGTATTAAAGCATCGCCTTCTTGCTTGAATTTCCCGCGAAATTCTTCTTTTAGCATCATGTGTGAATCAAGGTCGTGATAAGCAAATGCTCCCGTTCCAGCTGCAAAATGAACACTTTGATTTATCCCCACACTTGATTCTCCCATGCATCCTATCATTAGTCCGATATTTGTTGTCTTTGCCAGCTCTACTATGCTTAGCGCATCTGAAAGCCCAGATTTCATGAGTTTTATATTCACAAAATCAACACATTCATTTCGGATCAGAGTGTAGACATCATGCCTCGTTTTTGCACTCTCATCCGCAGCGATTGGAAACGGAGAATTGTACCTTAAAAGTTTTAATCCATCAAGGTCATTCCACATGATAGGTTGTTCAAAGACGGCTACATTAACATTTTGTGCATAAACCGATTGAGCAAACTGTATAGCCATTTTGGCTGTATATCCTTGATTTGCATCTACTATGTAAGAGGCTCCTGGAGTGGCTTCTGAGATAGCTACCATTTTTTTAATATCCTCTTTCAAGTTCTCTCCGATTTTTATCTTTAGGGTCTTAAAGCCTTCGTCAAAAGTCTTACGAGCTTTTTCAACCATCACGTCGATAGTATCTATTCCAATCGTTTTATCAGTATGAATTTTGCTTTTGCTTCCACCAAGTATTTGATATACCGGGATGCCCATAACAACACCTAAAGCATCCAAAGTGGCATATTGAACAGCAGCTTTTACGCTGGGTGCCGTTCTTGAAAAACCATCCATAATATCAAAAATTCGTCTGTAGTTTCCAACATCCTCACCAGCAATCATTTCTTTGACAGTGTCTTGAAGGGCAAACAAGGCAGGTACCTTTTCACCGTTGACCCTATAAGAAGATGAAGCCTCGCCTATTCCAATTGTTCCATCTTTCAAGTATACTCTTACCTCGATATTGTTGGCCTTATTTTCAACATTGTTAGCTATTCTAAAAGGTTCTGAGTATTCATAAGTTTTCAATTCAAAAGTTACATCTACGATCTCGTGCATTTTTTCCCCTCCCTATGATTTTTTCGCGTTTGAATAAAAATCGATGATTTCTTTCTCTATTCCTTCTGGAACATAGCCTCTTATCGTTAATCCCTTCTCTATCCTATTCCGAATGAGTGTTGAAGAGATCTGAAGAAGCGGGAACTTTTCCAAAATATGAATATTTGTGGAGAGTTTCCCCAATCTTTTGAAAAGTGAAAATAGATAATCATTTCCACAGTAACGAGGATAAACCCATAATTCAACCCTTTCAATAAGTTCCTTGTATCTGTACCATTTTTCAATGTTGACTAGACTGTCTTCCCCAATAATGTAAACAAGTTTGCCATAGAGCTTTTCAAAGTAGCATATTGTGTCAAAAGTATAAGAGATACTTTTCTTTCTTCCTTCAAAGTCTGAGACCTCTATTTTATCTATCCCGCTAAATGCTCTTTTTGCCCATTTGAATCTCTTGTTGAAATTGGCATTAACAACCCCTTCTTTGTGAGGTGGTATATACGTTGGCATGATCATGAGTTTATCCAGATTCAAGCTTTCTATCATGGAAATAGCTATAATCAGGTGACCGTTGTGGATCGGATCAAAAGTTCCTCCATATATACCAATTTTCATGTGCGATACTCAAACTCCATATCTCCAATTATTACAGTGTCACCTTCTTCGATCCCCGCCTTTTGAAGCAATCTTTCGAGACCAAGTGCATCGATCTTCTTCATGAATAATTTCATAGCATCAGGATAAGAGATTTGGTATTTTTGCAGGAGTCTCTCAACCTCTTTCCCCTTCACCACAAAAGTACCGTTTTCTTTTTCAACAGCGATTGGAACATCTTTAGTGATTACTTTAGTTTGTTTTTCTTTACTTGCTTGAAACTCTATCTCGGGTGCTTTTTGTACTTCATATTGCAGAGCTTTTTTCAGTGCCTCTATTCCCATTCTTGTCAGCGCTGAAACAACAAAAGTCCGTTTGCCAAGAAAAAGATTTGAAATAGCAGTAATCTTGCCTTTGTCAATAAGGTCTGCTTTATTGAGCACTATCACTTCCGGTCTTTTAGCTAAGGAAATTTCATACTGCTCCATTTCTTCTTTAACAGTTTTGTAATCTTTAACGGGATTTTCACTTGTTAAATCTATAACATGCGCAATCAGGCGAGTACGTTCAACATGACGCAAAAACTCAATACCTAATCCGACTCCCTCATGGGCACCTTCTATCAAACCTGGAATATCAACCAAAACATAAGATTTTCCAAATCCAAGCTCTACTTTTCCAAGCACTGGAGCAAGTGTGGTGAAGGGATAATTTGCAATCTTTGGATGTGCGTTCGTCATTGCAGATATAAGAGATGACTTGCCAACATTTGGAAGCCCTACAAGGCCCACATCTGCCAAAAGCTTTAACTCCAGTTCTACCCACCGTTCTTCGCCAGGTTCTCCATTCTCGGCAATGGTTGGAACTTGCCTCGTTGAAGTTGCAAAATGAGAATTCCCTCTCCCACCCTTTCCACCTCGAGCAACAACTACACGTTTTTTTGGTTTGTTCAAGTCTGCAACTATAACCCCGTCAATTTTTACCATTGTACCTACAGGTACATATATTACAAAATCTTCTGCTGACTTGCCAGACATATTTGAAGCTTTTCCGTTTTCGCCAGCTTCTGCTTTAAAATGTTTCTTATGTTTAAAATCAGCAAGGGTAGTCATTGAAGATGTTGCTTCAATGATTACTGAGCCACCATTTCCTCCGTCTCCACCATCCGGCCCACCTTTTGGAACAAACTTTTCTCTTCTGAAACTAACAATACCGTTACCTCCATGCCCAGAAGCAACATAAATTTTTGTCCTATCTATAAACAAGTTGAATCACCATTCCACAGTGAATCTCAATCCAGTACATTCCTCATTTAAATGTGTATCGGAGTATTTTCTGCTCTCATATATGTAAGCAAACTTCATCGCGCCAACAGAATACTGTGCCGTTAAATCGAAAATCTGCCCGTTTATGGCCGAAGACATTTCTGAATTGTACTCATACGTGTACTGTCCAAATAGTTGAGCACCCCAAAATGAAATTCCACCCCAAAGACCTGTCTTTACCCACGGATATTTGACTCCCACGAATGCAGCGGCATTCCAATTTTTAGAAAGTAAACTGAGTGCCACCTTAAAATTAGGCTCAACCGCAAAGCCACTATTGTAAATGTACGTAACAACACTTGGAACTCGAAACTCAAGATTAAGATTTTCCCAAATTCTTTGAACTGCACCAAAACCAGCGTTCACTTTAATGGACGTTCCTTCAATTGAAAGATCAAAGCTTGCACCCACGAATGTCTTACCAAGCGAAGATGCTATTGAATAGATCATGCCACTTGTCTTTTCATTTGCATACAGTCCAAATTCACCTGCAAAACCATTCTGAAAAGGCTGAAACACAGCAAAATCCATTCCTTTATTACCAAAATAAGTCTCATACGAAATCGACCATTTTTGATTTGATACCATGTAAGCTGGGTTGAAATTCATAACACTTTCTGATGGAAAGTTCACTGCAAAAGCAAAAAGCATTAGACCAATCATCAATACGACAAAAACGAAATAAGCTTTTCTCATATTTATTCCCCCATGATCGACACAATTAAGCGTCTTATACGCGGTCCGTCAAATTCGCAAAAATAAATTCCTTGCCATCTTCCAAGTGTTAATTCACCTCTCGAAATCGGAATAACAGCAGACACTCCCACAATAGTTGAAAGTATGTGAGCGGCGGAATTTCCCTCCAAATGCGTGTAAAATCCATTCCACGGAATAAGCTTTGCAAAGGTGGAAATTATATCATTCTTTACAGCTGGATCCGCATTTTCATTGATCGTGATCGCAGCAGTAGTATGCGGAACATAAAGGTGGCAAATCCCTTCACTTACTCTATTTTTACGTACGACATTTTGAATCTCTCTCGTTATATCTATAAACTCGAAGTGTTTTGAACTCTTTATTGCTATCTCTTCCATAAATCCTCACTCAAAGTTTATGTTCGCTATTATAACAACATATCCATTGTGCTCCTCAACGACAACTTTAACCCTTTTTTCATCGGTATTAAACAACTGAGAAGCTTTCTTCTGAATCTCATCTTTTATTTTTTCGGCCTTTTCCGCAAGTTCTTCAGGGCTCTCGAAATCATCTATTCTATATACCATACGTCTTCCGTTCCCAACAAGAGCTTTAAGCCTTTCCCTTGCTGAATCACGTGCTTTAACTTCTTTGCGTCTTTTCCTTCTTGTAAATATGCTGAAGAAGCTCATTATCATCTCATCTCCGATTCAACGATGTCTGAAAAGTGATTTTATCACATTCCATAAACTGTTTTTTTCTGCTAAATCGTTGAGATTTGGGATCGGAACATCCTCTCCTTCAAGTCTCCGAACGATCCCATCAAGGATTTTATTCATCCTACCATCAGCGCCATTTAACGAGAGAGGAACGCCCTTATTCGTAGAAATTATCACCTCTTCCGAATCAGGAACTATTCCCATGACCTCTATAGAAAGAGCCGACTTTATATCATCAATGTTAAGCATATCTCCATTTCTTACCATATGAGCTTTGAACCTGTTGACAATTAGATGTATCTTGTCATCTTCAAACCCCATATTTTCTAGCAAACCAATAACCCTATCAGCATCGGTTATTGCTGGAAGTTCAGGAGTGGTCACAATTAGAGCTTCATCTGCCCCCGCAACAGCATTTCTAAATCCTCTTTCTATTCCGGCCGGGCAGTCTACAAAAATATAATCAAATCTTTCCTTCATTTCTCCAATTATTCGTTTCATATCGTCTGGAGATATCATTTCTTTTGTAGCAATCTGGGAAGCTGGGAGTAAGCTCAAATTTTTGAGTTGTTTATGTCTTACAAGCGCGTCAAATACGTGAACCTTACCGTTAGCGACATCGATCAGCGTGTAAACGATTCTGTTTTCTAAACCCATTACAACGTCCAAGTTCTTTAAACCTATATCGGCATCTATTAAAGCTACTCTTTCTCCTTTAAGTGCCATGGCTGTTCCTAAATTCGCTGCCAGAGTTGTTTTGCCAACTCCGCCTTTTCCGGAAGTTAAAACGTATACTTTTGCCAACCACACATCACCTTCTTAAAAGTCTAAACTCGTGGAATTCACCTTATCAACTATAGCCTCAGCCACATTTTTAACAGGATTGAAACCAACAGCTCCTGCAAAAACGAGCTCCTTGCTCATCCCACCAGATTTAAGAACTGTCATTACTCCAAGAAAAAACTTTTTCTCCCCCGTAGAAACCTCTCTTATTTCGTCCAGAGAAAGACGAACTTCAGAGGTCATCAATCCTTCAATCGCTTCTATCGCAGATTCTGCAGATAATTTAAGCACATTCTTAAAAGATTTGCCACCTCGCTTTGAAATTTCCTTTATTGCTCTACCTTTCGTCACTCCCACATTCACTTCGATCTCTATACCATCTTCTGAAAATCCAACCGAATCGATTTTAAAATCACTACCATTCCCTGCTTTTTCTTCACTTTTAGCATATCCACCAGTCATTTGAGCTACACTTATTATTCTTCGATCTATTCTTTCGCCAATGATGGTAAGAATAGCCGTCTCTACATCTCTAACTATTTGCTTAGAGCTCTTGTCACCAGAAGAAAGAATGTGAATTTCCCTCATTTCTCCTGTGTCTTCATCAACTATTACTTTGGCTTTCTCAATTCCATCGAGAGACGTCAACACTTTCTCAAGTTCTTCAAGGCTTTTCTCTACCATTGCTACCCCACCTCTTTTTAATGGTATCTTTCAACGGTGAAACGGTAAATTTTGACATTTTCTTGCCCATAAATCCCCGCTTTCGCTTTGGCAATTTGAATCTGTTGCTCGATCGTATCAACCCCTTCGAGGTCAGGAAGCAATAAGCCTCTCCTCCAACCGCTTTCAACTATTATCCCATATTTCTTGGGATCAAGTTCATCAAGTGATCCGATCTCCTCCGGTGTTGAAAGTACGTCTACACTTACAATTATGGAGTCCAGTTCTTCTACATTAACTGGTTCAAATCTTGGATCCTCCAAGGCAGCTGAGATAGCATTTCGTGCGATTTCATGGGCAATATCAGTAGTTGTTGGTAAAAAAGTTCCTATGCAACCTCTCAATTCACCACTTGCTTTGTGAAGCGTTACAAAGACCCCTGCTCTTCGTTCAAAGAGTTCCGACGGCAGTTCTTTTGGATCTGGTTTTAATTCAATTCCGTCCCTAATTTTAGATTCTATCACTTTTATTGCCCATTTTACAAAAGGATGTTTCCCTTTCATCCGAAAAACATCTCCGCAAGTTTATAGTATTCGTAAGGTACAACTTTTTTGGTTGCAACACCGTATTCAAGCGGAATAGAAATGATCTCATTCCCACGTAACGCAACCATACGCCCAAAATCGCCCCTTTGTACCAGCTTCATGGCTTCAACACCATAGCGGGTGCCAAGAATTCTATCAAACGCTGTTGGAGTACCACCCCTCAAAAGATGCCCTAAAACTACCGAGCGAGTCTCATAACCAGTCTTTTGCTCAACTATCTCTGCCAAATAATGTGCTATTCCACCTAATCTTATATGTCCAAACGCGTCTACCGTTGTCTTATCTCCTACCACAGTCTCAAGTTCCGTTGGTTTAAATCCTTCTGCAACAGCTACCACCGCATATCTTTTTGTTTTCATTCTCTTATCAAGTATTTCTATGATCTCGTCTATTGTTCTTGGAAACTCGGGGATCAAAATGAGATGAGCCCCAGCCGCAAGTCCGGCCTCCACTGTTATCCATCCGGCATCCCTTCCCATAAGCTCCACAAACATTATACGCTCATGAGATTTAGCCGTGGATTGAAGACGGTCTATGGCATCAGCTCCAACATTAACGGCTGTGTGGAACCCAAAAGTATAATCGGTGTTGGACACATCATTATCTATTGTTTTGGGAACACCAACAACTTTTAATCCCTTGGAAGAAAACTTAGCAGCCACACTTAAAGTATCATCCCCTCCGATAGCGATCAAAGCGTCTATCTTGGCATTCCTAAAATTATTTTCGGCTTTTTCGACACCATTCTTAACGGTAAATGGATTTACCCTCGATGTGCCAAGAATTGTTCCACCCAAAAGATGTATACCTTCCACATCATCATCAGAGAGATTCACATACACACCCTCAACGGCACCTTTCCAACCACGCTTGATGCCTATGACTTCATCTTCTTCTCTCCGTGCCTTGACTATTCCCCTGATAACAGCGTTAAGCCCTGGACAGTCTCCTCCACCTGTTAATATTGCTATCCTCAACATCATCGCCTCACTTTTTCTGCGAAATTTTCAAACGCACTAACGCGCGTTGAATTTTTCCTTCCGCCTCTCTCTTACGAATTTTACTCTCAATACTTTTAAGTTCTACCCTTGCAACTTCCAAAGCACGTTTTGCACGATCAACGTCTATTTCATCTGCTCTTTCAGCTGCATCTGATATCACTGTGAAGGTATTGTTGAAAAATTCAGATATCCCTCCGTGAACTGCAAAAATTTGTTTTGTGCCGTTTTCATCTTTTATCTCAAATTCCGAGATTGCCATCGCTGCTAAAAGCGGAGCCCTGTTTTGAAGCGTGCCCATAGCGCCACTACTGGTTTTAAACTCAACAAAACGCGCTTTCCCATCAAACACACGTTTTTCAGGAGTGATGATGACTACTCGAAACACGTTTAGGCTCCTTTCTCGAGAGTTTCGGCTTTTTCTACCGCTTGATCCACGCTTCCAACCATTAAGAAAGCTTGTTCTGGAAGATCATCGTATTTGCCTTCAAGTATCTCTTTGAATCCCCTAATCGTTTCAGACAACGGAACATATTGCCCTTTCGTCCCAGTAAAATGTTCAGCAACGAAAAATGGTTGACTCAAGAAACGTTGGATCTTCCTTGCACGTTGAACGACAATTCTATCCTCCTCAGAAAGCTCTTCCATACCAAGAATTGCTATTATATCTTGAAGATCCTTGTACCTTTGAAGAACTTTTTGCACTCGACGAGCAATCGTGTAGTGTTCTTCACCAACAAGCTTTGGATCGAGTATTTTGGAATTAGAATCCAGAGGATCAACTGCTGGATACAGCCCAAGCTCAGCAATTTGTCTGGATAAAACTATTGTGGCATCAAGGTGGGCAAATGTCGTAGCTGGAGCTGGATCTGTGATATCATCAGCCGGAACGTATATAGCTTGAACAGATGTTATGGATCCATTCTTTGTAGAAGTAATTCTTTCTTGAAGTTCCCCCATATCTGTCGCAAGTGTAGGTTGGTATCCAACTGCTGAAGGCATTCTTCCTAAAAGAGCCGAAACTTCTGATCCTGCTTGAACAAACCTAAATATATTGTCAATAAAAAGCAAAACATCCTTATTCTGTTTATCCCGAAAATATTCAGCCATCGTTAGAGCACTCAGTGCAACTCTGAATCTGGCTCCAGGAGGCTCGTTCATTTGTCCAAAAACGAGAACAGTGTTGTCAATAACACCGCTTTCTTTCATCTCGTTCCAGAGCTCATTTCCCTCTCTTGTTCTTTCTCCCACACCTGCAAACATGGAAAAACCACCATGTTCAATGGCAACATTTCGAATCATTTCCATAACCAAAACGGTTTTTCCTACCCCGGCACCACCGAAAAAACCAATCTTGCCACCTTTAGGAAATGGAGCAATCAAATCTATGACCTTTATCCCCGTTTCAAGTATTTCTATATCTGTTGATTGCTCTTTCATATCAGGAGCTTTTTTGTGTATAGACCACCATTCCTGAGCTTTCACTTCACCTTTTCCATCTATGGGATGTCCAAGTAAGTTAAACATCCTACCCATGATCTCATTACCAACAGGAACACTTATTGGACTTCCAGTATCCTCAACCTCTACATTTCTTGAAAGGCCATCAGTGGAATCAAGAGCTACACATCTGACCACGTTATCCCCTATGAGCTGCTCAACTTCCATAAAGAGTTCTCTCTCTTCTATCCTAACTTTGAGAGCGTTGTGTATATCCGGAAGCGACTCCGATGTAAATTTTACATCCACAACAGGCCCTATAACACTCACTACTTTGCCCGTAGTCATCTCTAACCTCCTAATCTTTGAGCGCCTCAGATCCGTTTGTTACCTCTATAATTTCCTGTGTTATGTAAGCTTGTCTTGCTTTGTTGTATTTGAGAGTGAGGTCTTTAACAAGATCTTTTGCATTTTCTGTAGCATTTCTCATGGCATTTTGCCGAGCATTTTGTTCCGCTACACGCGATTCCAACATTATTCTGTACATCTTTGTCCCAAGATATTGGGGTAAAATTGCCTCGAGAAGTTCTTCTGGAGCTGGTTCGTAATCGTAAACATAGCTTCTATTCTCTTTCACAGGCTTTATAGGTAAAAAATCTTCAGTTTTAACTTTTTGAACCAGCGAGTTTTTAGGATAGCCATGGACAATCTTTATAGAATCCACCTCTGTTTCAAGATAAATCTTTACGAGTTCGTTGGCAAAACTTTGAGCATCATCATAAGAAGGTGTACTATAAACATTATACAATGAATACTTCATGCGTTTTTTATCAAATATCATCTTTGCCTTTGCTCTAGAGCCAACAGCGTAGAATCCGACAAATTTATCTCCAAGTTTCTCGGCACTTTTGTATCCCTGATCGATCACATCGTTGTTATAAGAACCACAAAGTCCCATATCACCGCTAATCACTACTAAGAGCACGTGCTTTGGTTCCTCTTTATAAATCAGAGTACTTGTGAATTCTTCAACTGCAGAAAGCACACGTTCAAATAAGTTGGAAAACTCATGCTCATAGTCATAAAAATTCTTAACCATGCGCTTAAGTTTACTCAACTTTGCTGTGGCAACCATCTCCATTGCGCGAGTTATATGCATGGTAGAACGAACAGATTTTATTTTTCTTTTTATGAGCTGCTCCGTCCCTCGCCCCATTCATATCACCTTGAACTTTTCTTTGAACCCTTCAATTGCTTTTTCAAGCAAAACTTCGGTCTCTGCTTCCAGATCTTTTGATTGCTCTATAGCTTTAAGCACATCTATGTATTCTCTTCTCATATAGGAAAGAAATTCATTCTCGAACTTCCTAACAGATTCAATTGGAATATCATCTAAATACCCTTTAACAGCCACATACAATGCAACAACTTGTTCTTCAAAGGGCATAGGATTGTATTGTTCTTGTTTCAAAAGCTCCATCAAATGCTGACCTCTTGTTATCTGTGCTTGAGTTGAGGGATCAAGTTCTGTCGAAAACTGAGCAAATGCTTCTAATTCTCTAAACTGTGCCAATTCTATTCTAAGATTTCCCGCTACTTTTTTCATGGCCTTTGTTTGAGCAGCACCACCAACACGTGAAACAGACAAACCAACGTTTACTGCAGGCCTAAATCCCGAATAGAAGAGCCCGGGTTCGAGATATATCTGTCCATCTGTTATGGAAATCACATTTGTTGGAATGTAAGCACTCACATCATTCGCTTGAGTTTCTATTATCGGAAGCGCGGTCATGGAACCTCCACCAAGATCATCACTCAGTCTTGCGGCACGTTCAAGTAATCTGGAATGAAGATAAAATATATCACCAGGATAAGCTTCGCGCCCAGGGGGGCGTCTCAACAAAAGTGACATCTCTCTATATGCAACGGCATGCTTGCTTAAATCATCATACACAATAAGCGTATCTTCTCCAGAAAACATCATTTCTTCCGCAATTGCCACCCCGGCGTATGGGGCAAGATACAACAACGGAGCTGAATCGCTTGCAGATGCAACCACAACTGTTGTGTAATCCATTGCTCCATACTGTCTGAACTTTTCCACAGTTCTTGCAATCGCTGCACCTTTTTGCCCTATTGCCACATATACACAGTAAACACCTTTTCCTTTTTGATTAATAATCGTGTCAACTGCAATAGCTGTCTTACCTGTTTGCCTGTCACCGACTATGAGTTCTCTTTGACCTCTTCCTATCGGGATCATAGAATCTATGGATTTTAGACCCGTCTGCAGCGGCGTGTCAACAGGCTGCCTTTCAATTATACCAACTGCTTTTCTCTCTACCGGACGGGTTTTCTTTACCAATATGGGGCTTCCTCCATCCAACGGCACGCCTAATGGATTGATGACTCTTCCAATTAGTTCTTCACCAACCGGTACTTCAACTATTTTGTGTGTTCTCTCGACAAGGGCTCCTTCTTTTATGTTTTTGTACTCTCCAAGTATAACCACACCGACATTATCTTCCTCAAGATTTATGGCTATTCCCATACTTTCGTTTTGAAATTTTACCAATTCATTGGACATTACGTTTTCGAGGCCGTAAACACGTGCTATTCCATCACCGACCTGTATGACGCGTCCCACTTCTTTGAGATTAGGAAGATTTTCAAAGCTCTCTATTTTCTCACGCAAAACTTTTGTAATTTCATCTGGGTTTATACGCATCTGATCGCCCTCCATGCATAAGACTGGCTACTTTTTTAAGTGCACCAGCAGCACTAAGATCCACAACTGAATCTTCAAAATCCATAGTGATCCCTGCTAAAAGTTCGGGATCGTACACCACCTCAAAAACAGGTTCTGACCTCCTAACCTGCTTCACAACTTTTGCGATCGCATTCAATTCATCTTCATTAAGAATCTGAGCGCTCTTCACAATTACACGTTCTTTCCCACTTGCTCTCAACCACATTGCTTGCGCTATTTGATAAAGATCATGAAACATTTGAAAGCGCTTGTGTTCAAATATAACTTTCAACAAATTCTCACAACTTTTATTCATACCAAAAGAACGAGCAATGATTTCTGCTTTGACTTTCGGTGAAATGGTAGGATCACCTATAAACAGTCTCACTTCGTCATCTTTAATCGAAGCTAAAGTACCAATAAACGCAAGACATTTTTCATCTTTTAGCTCAAAGAGCGCTTTTGCATACCTGAAAGCAATCGCACGACTTGTCTTCACCTTCCATCCCTGACCTTGGAAAGTTGGTCCATCAAAAACTCACGCTTTGATTTTTCATCTATATCCTTCTGAATGATCCGTGATGCAAGAGCAACTGCCAACGTAATTACATTTGCCCTAAGAGTTTCCTCAGCTCTTGTACGTTCCTCCTCAATTTCGTTCCTCGCCCTTTTCATAATTGCTTCCACTTCAAACTGAACGCGAGCTTTCTCTTTTTTTTCATATTCACTAACCCTTGATTTAGCTTCCTCATACATCTGATTAATGCGCTCATTTAGCTTTTCCAATTCAATCTTGGCTTTTTTTCTAAGTTCTTCGGCTTCTTTGTGAGCTTTATCCGCTTTTTCATATTCACCTTTTATTTCTTCAGTTCTCTTGTCAATTATATTTAGGAAGGGTCTATAAAGAAATTTGATAAGAAAATACATGAGGATGAAAAAGCTCATCAACTGGAGTATAGAAGTACCGTTAAAGTTCACGAAACTTCCTGCCATTTTTATCTCTCCTCGTCAGATAAGCAAGATCATAAATGCGATCAATAAGGAGTAAAGCCCTGTGGATTCAGCAACAGCCTGAGAAAGTAACATTCTTGTCGTGAGTGTACCTACCATCTCTGGCTGTCGGGCCATTGACTCCATAGCGCCTTGGCCGATATGCCCTTCACCTATTGCAGGACCTATAGCACCTAATCCCATTGCCAATCCTGCACCTATGTACTTTGCGGCATGAACAACCGCCTGAGCCATTGAAAGTTCTGCCAATTCAATTCCCTCCTTTGTTATTGTTCAAGTTGTACTCCAATGTAGGCAATTGCCAACATAGAAAAGACAAAAGCTTGAATCGTACCAACGAAAAATCCGAAAAACCCCCAGAGGATTACTGGTACAAAGGTATACTTAACGAGATAGCTTAGCATAAGTACCATTATGCCACCACCTGCAATATTCCCAAAAAGTCTCAAAGAATGCGAAATCGGTTTGGCAAATTCTCCGATTATGTTCATCGGAAGCATTATGGGGTTTGGTGATATAAAAGTTTTCGCCCACTCTTTAAGTCCTTTGAGTTTTATAGCAAATATGTGACTAATGAAAAGTACCATAACGGCATAAGTTACATTCGTATTCAAATCTCCCGTTGGAGAATGCCACGTATCCGTAAAAAGATTCAATTTCAATGCCCCACCTGATGACACACCGATGCCAATCCCGGGTATGCCACCAAGTAAGTTGGAAAAGAGTATAAACAAGAAAAGAGTAGTTGCAATATAAAAAACGGGTTTTACAAATTCTTCCGCTGGTACAACATCTTTCACCAAATCGTACATGAAAGAAAGCACCATCTCAATTGCCGATTGTTTGCGAGACGGTATTTTCCTTAAGTGTTTTTTAAAATCAACTGCTATGTAGATCAAAATTGCAAGTAAAAGTGCTGTCATAATGATAGTCATTGGATTAAGAGTTCCGAAAATCGAAGGAAGTGGTATCTTTATTTGCCAAATGTGGCCAACTCCTGATGGAAACTCCACTTTACCAAAATTCCAAAAAGCCACTATGGCGTACGCTACAAAAAAAACACCTAAGAATATCTTCTCACTTTTTGAAAAATTTACAGACATTTTCAAATCTCACCACTCCTCGCAAAAGTAGTAAGTGTAAGCCTCAAAAGTCCCAATCCCAAAAAAGCAAATACAAGACTCCATACTGATAAAACAGATGAAATACCAAGAACAATGGCACTCAATGTGTATCTTTTCAAAAATCCAAATCTCAAAGCGCGAACTCCATATAACCTAAAGTACTCAACATCCTTTATCATCATAATCAGAGATAATTCAGAGCCGATTGCTCCAATTGAAAACCCGAGAAAACATTTCCATCCAAAATTTAAAAAAGCAAAAGCAAATGGCATATAAGATAGCCAAAGATTCAACGACCAACTAACTTTTTCTGTTTTTCTCATCATCTGCTTTTTTTGCTTCCTCAAGTAGAAGTCTCATACCGTTGTACATACCAGATACGATGCCAAGAAAAAGGAAAACAATGAGCAGAACCTTATTGTTGAAAGTCCATTTGTCAAGATAATAACCAATCAATCCTCCTACTAAAACGTTGCTTATAACAGTAACACCAAAATTGAAAACTATATTTGAATGTTTTAAAAAAGATATTGGAATTTTTCTTTTCATTGATTTACGTTCTTAAAATCCTTAGCAATCGTCCACCCACATACACCGCTCCTCTATTTTTAGAAAGACGTGCATCATCGACACTTCCGATTCTCCTTGTTTCTTCGACAATCACCAGCATATTGGGAGGAAGCGCTTGTTGATCTATTTCATTCATATTTTCTTCGTCACAAACAAGTAAATTTGCTTCATTTAATCTACGCAAAATTATATCCCAAAATACTCCAAAATGCAAAGAAGCACGGATATCCATATTGTTAATTCTTTTTTGCCTCATTCTGAAGTAAGCGGGATCATCTTCAAAGATGTCAAACTTTTCTGCAACAATGGAAAACTCTACTCCTCGCAAACCGCTTCCCACAAGACAAACCTTTTCGAAATGCCCTATCGCATTGATAAAAGAAATCATTTTATTTGATATCGTTGGGAGTTTCCACATAACTCGATGAGCTTTCATTCCGCGAATGTAGTCTTCAAGAATTATCGAAGCACTAAGTCCATCAACGATCGATTTGCGATCCTTTGAAGATTTTATTCGAGAGTTTGCAATCGATGAAGTGAAACGTTCGTCTACCAGATAAACCGGAACGGGGGCAATAAGTTGAGCAACTTCAATCGATTTATCAACAGCTCCTATCGTTGATTTTGTAAACTGCATTTTTAAATTTACCGGAAAACCAAAAACCACTTCCGAAAGTGAATCAACCCTTTCCAATTCTTTTATAATTTCAGAAGGTTTTATGGTTTTCGCAGAAGTTACAATTTCTCCGCTCGGATCTGTTATGGCAATGCCAGTCCTTTTAAATCCGAAATCAATTGCTACTTTTCGCATAATCTTCAAATGGATTGTGAAAGATCCTCGCTATATCACGCGATTTTCGATCCATGAGTTCACGTTTCAAACTACTAAGAATTTTCTTCTCTGCTATTCCTTCTCTTTCTCGCAAAGTCAAATTTACCTCGTCTTTAGTTGGAATTCTCGTAACTTTCTCTCCATCAAATGCTCCCATCTCCTCAAACATGGAAATGTACAATTTCGAAAACACCTTTGAACTCGCAAAACCCATTTCCACAAGACGCTTTTCAGGATCTTCACTTTTCTCGCTTAACATGTATGCCGCTTCCACAACACGTTCAGAAGAAGGAAAAAGCAGATCAATGTCCTTAATGTTCTTATCAACATCTTTTTCTCCGAACAACATATGTATAACAGACATGGAATTTTTTTTGTCGAAGAGTGAAGGAGGTTTTAAGAAAGATATATGGTTCCTCGGAAAATCATAATAGACAATCCTGTTGATTCTTTCCAATGAAGAAGCATACACGGGTGTTGTTAAGAGCACCTTGACTTTCCCTTTTTTGACGAGATCTACAACACGATGATAGTGATAAAGGCTTAAATTTGGGATGTATGAGGTGATCTGATCACTCTTACACATTTGAGGATATTCATCACAAAGAATCGAAAGAATCTTTTTAAGATTTTGAATATTTGAAAAGACAATCGCCATTCTGCTGCGTTCGCTTTTCACAAGTTTCATCAATATCGCAATTTTATCATTTGTATTTCTGTCGTCTATAATTCCAATATCCCTCTTATGAAATTCGTGAAAGATCTCTTTAATGGAAAAAAGATCAAGTATTTCTGATTTGGCATCACGACTCAGAAAAGAAGACAATAAAAGAAGACGTTTAGGCTTTTTAGCAATCACAAGTTCAGATATTTCATTTATTAGATTCGTTTCAACCATCAATTGAGGCTCACAAAGAATTACAACTTCTCCACCTTTTAAAACTTTAAACAACGAAATTGCATTAGTGAAAATCACATCTTTTGAATCGTTTGATGTATGAAGGGCATCCACATAAGAAGATGTCACACCAACTTTTCTCATCATAAGGTTCAAAGAATTATAAAGTTCTCTCAGCATTGAATTAGTTGGAGTTACTACCACAAGTCTTCCCGCTTTTTTTAGTGACGCTTCGAGTATCACTCTTTCTTCTATGTAAGGATCCCCAATTATTAAAACGTCTGAATTTAGGTTTAAGATCTTCTCAAATTTTCCCTTCCTGATCTCAGCTTTTCTTGAAGAGTTGACTCTGTACCTATCTTCAAACTTGATATCCATGTCTACGATATTTAACTGATATTTTACCTTGTCATTCCATGAATTTTTCCAGATGTTTGATACCACATCCAATCTTGCAAACTCACTTGGAATAGTCACACTATCAAATAAGTGAGAAAAACCAAAACCTATGGCATCTACTCTGCTTTGATTTTTCCAAAGAATGGCATTTACGTGTTTTCCGGATTTCCCAACACTTCTCAACCGACCTATTTCAAGATCCTCAAAAGCGAAAATTGGTTCTGGATTACCGCTACCATAAGGTCTAAGCCTTTCAATATCCGAGAAGAGAGAGTCATTGACATCGGAAAGTTCTATCTTCGCATCTACTTTGATTTTAGGGATGAGAATTTGCGGATCATACTTCTCCATAACAATTTGAAGGCGTTGATCAAATTCTGGAATAAGTTCTTTTTTTAGAGAAAAACCAGCAGCCATTTTGTGGCCACCATATTCTTCGAGTAGATCATCAACTTCTTTAAGAATCTTCACAATATTCACACCTTCAACACTTCGAGCAGATCCTCGAGCGATCTCACCTTCAACCGATATCATAAGTGTTGGTCTATGGTAAATAGAAAGGATTCTTGAAGCCACAATTCCTATAACACCTGGATGCCATCCTTTACCGGAGAGAACAAGTATTCTCCGTTTATCGAGATCTTTCATGACGTCCAATTGAGCTAAGGCTTGTTGATAAATCTGATTTTCTATAGATTGCCTCTCCTGATTCTTCTCAAGGAGCTTTTGAGCCAATTTATGCGCCTTTTCAGGATCTTCTTCTAAGATAAGTTTAAGTGCTGTATATGCACTATCTATTCGACCAACAGCGTTTATTTTGGGAGCGATTTTATATCCTATATCATGGGCTTTGATATCTTCAGGCTTAACATTAGAGAGCTCCATGAGTTTTGAAATTCCAACTCTTTTTTTACTTCCAAAAAGATTGATGCCTTTATAAACAAAATATCTATTTTCCCAGAGAATTGGCACTATGTCTGCTATCGTGCCCAAAGCAACTATATCAAGATACTCTTCTAAATCATCACTGTTTCCGATTCTCTTTTGAAGAGCCTGAAGAACTTTATATGCAACACCTACACCAGAAAAATCCTTGAATGGATATGAATCCTTAGGGCGTTTTGGATCCACAACGGCAACAGCAGGAGGAATTTTATCTTTTACTTCATGGTGATCTGTCACAATTACCTTGCATCCCAGAGAATTGGCATATTCAATTTCCTCAACTGACGTAATTCCACAATCAACAGTGATGAGCCTGTTCATTCCTTTATTGTGTAATGCCAGTATCGAATCTTTGCTCAATCCGTATCCATCATCTAAACGTTTTGGAATGTAAGTTTTAACGTTCCATCCCCATTTTTTGAGAACCAAATAATACAAAGAAGTGCCTGTAACCCCATCTACATCATAATCACCATATATAACCATAGGCTCTTTCTTCTCCCTGATCTTCAACAATTCTTCAACAGCCTTATCCATATCCAGCATCTTATATGGATCGTCCAAACGAATTTTGTCTGGCATTAAAAATTGCTCTACTTTTTCTACAGAATCAGCTCCCCTGTTGGCAAGAAGATGCGCAAGAAGGGGACTTATATTAAATTTTTTGCACAAAAAAACTTCCCATTCTTTCTGGGACTTGGCAATTTCCCATTCACTTTTCAATTCACATCCTCTCCTATCTCTTTCG
The DNA here is from genome assembly GCA_026988035.1 of Thermotogae bacterium. Classification (GTDB taxonomy): domain Bacteria; phylum Thermotogota; class Thermotogae; order Mesoaciditogales; family Mesoaciditogaceae; genus WFSH01. The sequence continues at coordinate 6,050 of JALSLY010000075.1, read as the reverse complement.
CTTTTCTTAAAGATTATAACACTCTTAACAAAAAATTGCACTAATGCTTGACAAAATACAAAATTATGACTATAATTATGGTCACGGGGTGGGAAAATGCTTGGGAAATTAAAGTTTTACAGTGTAGCAGAAGCAAAAGCAGAATTGTCAAAGTTAATAGCGGATCTTGATAATCGCGATAGTGTGATCACAAAAAACGGTGCGCCGGTAGCTGCTGTAATGAAGTACGAGAGATATGTTGAAATGGTGGATTTTATGGAAAAAGTCAAGGATCTTTATCTTTTAGATATTGGTTTGGAAGAAATCAAAGATCCAATTGATGATATTCTCAAAGAAAATTGAGGAGGTATAAATATGGCAAATGTATTGCTCGATCATGTATGGAAAATTTACGACGGAAAGGTTGAAGCTGTAAAAGATGCAAATATAGCCATTGAAGACAAGGAATTTGCGGTTTTAGTAGGACCTTCCGGTTGTGGGAAAACGACTACCCTTAGAATGATAGCGGGACTGGAAGAAATAACAAAAGGAACCATAAAAATCGGCGATAAAATAGTCAACGATGTAGAACCAAAAGACAGAGACATAGCAATGGTTTTCCAAAATTATGCCTTGTATCCACATATGACAGTCTATCAAAACATGTCCTTTGGACTCAGACTGAGAAAATTCCCCAAAGCTGAGATAGACAAAAGAGTAAAAGAAGCAGCTAGAATTCTTGGAATAGAAAATCTTCTTGATAGAAAACCGAAACAACTTTCGGGTGGTCAAAGGCAGCGTGTTGCTTTAGGACGAGCTATAGTCAGAGATCCAAAAGTTTTTCTCTTTGATGAGCCGCTATCCAACCTCGATGCAAAGTTGAGAGTTCAAATGAGAAGTGAATTGAAAAAACTTCATCTCAGATTAAATGCCACTATGGTGTATGTCACACACGATCAAGTCGAAGCCATGACGATGGCGGATAAAATAATTGTCATTAGAGATGGTATCGTTCAGCAAATAGATTCTCCATTCAATCTTTACCATTACCCTAAAAACACTTTTGTCGCTGGATTTATAGGCTCTCCAGCTATGAATTTTCTGAGAGCAACAGTGGTCGGAAAGGATGGAGGGTTGTGGATTCGACTCGGAAATGGTATACTTTTAAAAATTCCAAAGATTTATGAAGAAGAGTTTATGGAGTATAAAGACAAAGAAATCTTGACCGGAATTAGGCCAGAGGATATTTATGATAAGATGTTTGCTGTCGCAGCCAAACCAGAAAATACAGTAAGAGTAAAAGTGGATATACTGGAACCTCTTGGCAACCAAACAATTTTGCACGCTACTTTGGGGAATGATACTATAGTTGCGTCGATAGATCCTAAAACCGAGGCTAACGTTGGGCAAGAAATGGATCTGGTATTTGACATGTCAATGATGCGTGCCTTTGACATTCAAACCCAAAAAGCTATAATAACTAAAGAAAAACTTGAAAGTGGTCTTAGAGATAGTAAAAATGGGCGTATATCTGGAAACAACCATTCGAAGTAAATAAAATTGCAGGACGGAGGTGTGCCCGAATTGGCTAAGGGGCCGGTCTTGAAAACCGGTGGCGCTATGCGCCTTCTGGGTTCGAGCCCCAGCACCTCCGCCATTTTTTAGGTGTTAATGTTATAAATTTCACATTACATTGGAGAGGAAGGTGTGAAGTTTACGATGAATGAAATTCAACAACTCAAAGCACGTGTAGAAGAAATAAAAACGCAGAAGATGGAAAGTGGAGACGAACTTTTGATGGCGCTGCACACTGCTCAAGAACTTTTCAATAACTCTATTCCCATCAAAGCAGCAGAAGTTATATCTGAGGTGTTAAAAGTAAAAATGAACAGGGTGTACGAGTTAGCCACATTTTATAGCATGTACTCTACGCGACCAAGAGGTAAACATTTAATCAGGTTTTGTGAAAGCTTGCCATGTCATGTTGTTGGTGGAAGAGAGGTAACGGAGGCTCTAAAAAAGATACTTGGTGTCAAAGTGGGAGAAACTACAAAAGATGGTCTTTTCACACTTGAAACATCTTCTTGTCTTGGATTGTGTGGAGTTGGACCAGTAATGATGATAGACGGCGAAGCATACGGGAATCTGACACCAGATCGAGTAAAAGAAATAATCGATAGTTATCGAGGTGAAAAATAATGAGACAAGTGACAACCATCCTAATTTCAATGGACTCCAACAGCCTTTTGAGTGGTGCTAAAGAATATGAAGAACTGTTGAAATCGCTGATCAACGACCATAACATGTCTGATCTAATTCAGGTTATTGAAACCGGAACTTATGGAATCTATGGCAAGGGAGTAGTCCTACAAATCCTTCCTGACAATGTTTACTATGTGGTTAATTCTTCAAAAGATGTTCTAAAAATTTTCGAAGAACATCTCTTAAAAGGGCGAGAAGTCGTCAACCTTACCATAGATCTGAAAAGATTGAAATTATCAAAAGTTCACGAAACAAAAGAAACTCGTATTGTACTCAGAAATGCCGGTTCAATAGATCCATCCAATATCGAAGAATACATAGCAAGAGATGGATATGCTGCTTTGGCAAATGTTTTGAAAATGAAACCTGACGAAGTGATCCAACCTATAAAAGATTCAGGACTTCGAGGACGAGGAGGTGCTGGATTTCCAACAGGCTTAAAATGGGAGATGACAAAAAATTCCAAAAGCAACAAAAAATACGTTTTATGCAATGCTGATGAGGGAGAACCTGGAACATTCAAAGATAGATTAATCCTTGAAGGTGATCCTTATTCGATCTTAGAAGCGATGACAATTGCTGGGTACGCTATAGGATCTGACACGGGATATATATATATTAGAGGAGAATATTACGAATCAATTGAAAGAATTCAAAAAGCTATAGAAACAGCAGAAAAAATTGGATTGCTTGGCGAAAATATATTAGGAAGTGATTTTTCTTTTAAGATTTCTGTGAGACCTGGAGCAGGTGCATACGTTGTGGGTGACGAAACTGCTTTGATGGAATCTCTCGAAGGAAAGCCTGGGCGCCCAAGAATGAAACCGCCCTATCCTACCGAGCACGGTTTATTTGGGAAACCAACGCTCATCAACAATGTAGAAACATTAGCAAATATTCCGTGGATAATTTTGAATGGTGCAGAAGCCTTTAGAAGTTACGGAACAGAGGATTCCCCAGGTACCAAGGTTTTTTCGCTTGTTGGTAATGTGGTAAATCGTGGAGTTGTAGAACTTGAGATGGGAACCACCTTAAAAGAAATTCTTTATGGCTTTGGCGGTGGAGTTGCCAATGGAAAAAGTTTAAAAATGATTCAAACCGGTGGAACTGCTGGAACATTTGTAAAACCAGACAAACTTGATATTCCTATGAGTTATGAATCCATAAAAGATGGCATTTCTCTTGGCTCTGGGGCAATACTTGTGATAGACGATACAAATTGTGCGGTAGACTTAGCCAAAAAAGCAGCTAAATTTTACATGCACGAATCTTGCGGAAAATGTACACCATGCCGAGAAGGAACACGCATGATCTATAAAATATTAGACGACATTTCTAAAGGGAAGGGCAAAACAGAGCAACTTGATCAGATCCAGGAAATATCTAAAAGAATTGTAGACACGGCTTTTTGTCCACTTGGACAGTTCATAAACCTTCCTCTTCTCAGTATCTATGAAAATTTTAAGGACGAATTCATAGCTCACATAGGAGCAAAGGAATGTCCAGTTGGTATTTGTGAATTTGAAAAGCCTCACATTAAAAAAGTCAAAATCAAAAGATAAATAATCTCCAAGAGGACTCCTAAAGGAGTCCTTTTTACTTATTGTTAACTCACGTTGTGCATCAATATTAAGTAATTTAAGTTGTACGTCAACCACTTTACAACCTATAAGATTTATCGAATAAACATCGCTTTTCAAGAGATAAAGGAATTTTTTTCGAAGTCTTATCAAGGCTCATCCTGAACCGACCGTAGGTCGTCCCGGACCTGATCCGGGATCTCATACTTGATTCAGCGTAGCAACTTGTTGCGAAGGTCATGCCGTACCTGATACGGCATCTCTTATTTGACTTAGTGCCTCAGATTCCGGCTCGTAGGCCGGAATGATGTTATAGTCAAAGACTTTGTGTAAAGCACGCTGCATACTTAACACCTTCCACCGCTACGCGGTCCCCTACTCGGCTACCGCTCACATCTTGTAAGCTTCAGATAGCGAGCTCATATGTTTTGACGAAAACTTCGAGTAAGCTGTAAAAAAAACTTCTTTCTTTATAGGTTTGGATCATCTTGCAATGTTTGTTGCACAATATGAGTTATTAGTTACTTTTGTTTTCTACAAATAGGCTTACGCACCAATATTTTCAAGAAGCTCCTTGTTAAGTTTTGGCATCCACAAGGTTTCAGCAATAACAGAAACAAGCACAGTTATAACCGTTGCAGTGAGTATCGTTTCTCCCCAGCCAATCATTTGGGGATCTTTGTAGGTAATTCCCAAAGTCAAAGGAAAACTTGCTAAAGCAGATGGAACCACACCTCTTGGACCCTCGAGAGAAAAAAACAAGTACTCTTTTCTTGACCATTTTCCAAGTGGCACAAGAGTAAGACCAGCAACGGGCCTCGCAATGAGTACGACTGTAAACGCAAGTACAATTGCTAAAAAAGTGCCATTTCCAAGTTCCTTGAGATCAAGACTTGCACCAAGCAATATAAAGATAAAGATCGTTGAAAAATCAGAAAGAATTTCATTAAAATGCGATTCTTTTTCTATGGCGTTACTCGCTACATTTGAAAATCCACGTCTTTTAAAGAAAATAGCATGATTCCCAAACACAATGCCCACAGTTGTGGCTACAAGATAACCAGAAGCCTGAAGCCACTCACCAACGAAAAAACCACTGAATGCCAATGCAAGAGAATAAATTTCAGAAAAATTCTGAAGCTTAAATAGCCTTATAAACCAGTACCCAACTATTCCAAAAACGAGACCGATCGCAACAGAAATTCCAATTTCGTAGAAGAAGAAAACCACTGCAGCGGGATAAAGAGTCGTATAGTGTGCTATAGATTCTACGAATTTCGCACTTGATGCTTGAGGCATCACTAAAGCAACCGCCAAAGTGGTTAAAACGATCCCGAGTGGATCATTAAAAATGGATTCTGTCACCAATACTGTTTTCACATCCTTGTTGATTTTATGCTGTTTGAAAAGTGGAATCAGCGTTGCTGGATCTGTTGCGGATATAATGGCTCCAAAAAGAAAACCAACAAGAAATGGAAGATGGAAAAACCATGAAAAGAAAAAGGCAGAAATAATGGCTGTCACAAAGAGTCCCACAGTGTCAAGGATGCCTATAGTTGCCATATGCTTTTTAAGTAATGGCCATTCTAAGTTGTGACCTTCTGCAAAAAGAATTATGGTAAGGCCAAAAACCCTTACATACTTGAAAAGTTCATGCGCAATTGGCCGTTCTATAAGTCCTAATACAGGCCCAAAAAGCAATCCGAGAATTATGAGTATCGGGACTGCCGATATGTGTGTCTTTTCACTGAAAAGAAATGCAATAACCCCTAAGGTCATAACCACGGCAAGTGTTAAAATCACTATATCGACATGCATAAATGTTATCACTCCTTATTACATAGTGAGCTCTGTACGTGCCAAAGGGCAATGCTCTTTAAACCGATTTATTGTATCACAAGTCTTAGTAATACACTTTTCGACTAAGCACTCATTGTGTTACAAGGATAAGAATATAAACAAATATAGGTTTGATTCTACAAATTTTTCCGCATTCTTTACAAGAAGTACATGTTGAGTAATATGTACGAATGTATCTCTGAATTGATAGTGTGTGATACAATATTAGTGATCAATTAGTGATCAATGGGTTTTGCCTGAGATGGCATTTCATACTTTGAAACAATTGAGGCGAGTTATGAATAACGTGATCAATGCAGAAACATATAATCCTATTTTAGGATACAAGTTGGATCCAGGAGAAATGGGAGTAGCTAGCTCATCTACTGC
>JALSLY010000074.1 GCA_026988035.1 Thermotogae bacterium | reverse complement strand
ATATGACTTTCTCTGACGGAACGCGTGCATCTTTATCGTCTTTCAAAAACGATGTGGTAATCCTGTACGTTTGGAAAATCCCGTATAACTTTGCCTTGGAAGGTCCAAATATAACCATAAAGGACACGATGTTGAACACGCTTGAGAAAGTGTACAACACGTACAAAGCCAAAGACTTAAAAGTGATCATCGCGCCACTACGCTACAATCTCGGTGACCAAGATTCGTGGTTTGGTAAATGGGACGCCAAAGCTGTGGAAGAGATGATGGGCTACAACGGCTTCAATTTTGAAGTTTTAACTTTAAAGAGTGCTCAGAGTATCGTAAAAGAGCTCGGCTTAGACCCTTACCTGGCACATGCGTACATCCTTGGAAAGAAGAACGTGCTTCTTTTGAAATCTCCGTTGATGGTGAGGAATATATTCCAAAGCTTCAACGCCGTTTTCGTGCCTCGAGAACAGCTCCTGAATTTCGTAGATTCACTCTTTTGAGGAGGAAATATGTTCGGGCTCCGTTGAGCCCGGACTGATTTTTTCATAAAAGTTGTCTTACTATTCTAAGTTACGTTATCCAAAAAATTCAATTTCTTCGAATCCAAGCGATGAAGATAACTATTGGAAGGAGAGAAACGTTATGAGAACAAGAAAGTCAGTTTTATTCGTGATTGCGTTGGCAATCGTCATCGTATTGGGAAGTGTGGTTATGGCGGGATCATCTACCGCTTACATGAATTCACTGAAGGTAAGAAAAACGATATGGATATGGAAGCCAGGAGAATACGGGATAAAACAGGGAGTCTTGCCCGGGTTCGTAGCTATCAATCCACAAAACGATATGCTTTACGTCTCCAACCAAATAAGCAACAATGTCAGCGTTGTGGATTTGAAAACGGCCAAAGTGATAAAAGCCATAAAGGTTGGAAAAACGCCATTGGGAATTGCATATGATCAAAATAACGATAAGGTCTACGTTGCAAATCAAAAAAACAATACAGTCGATGTTATAGATACGAAAACAAACTCCGTTGTGAAAAGCATAACAGTTGGAACAAGTCCATCTGTAATTGCCGTCAATCAAAAGACGAATTTGATTTACGTTTCAAATCAATTGAGTGCCAATGTGAGCGTTATAGATGGAAGAACAAATGAAGTGGTAAAAACTGTAAACATTTCTCCTTCTCTTGTAGGCATATCTGTTAATCCTAAAACGAACATGATTTACGTTGTGAGTTGCTATGGCAATGAAAGTGTCAATGTGATAGATGGGAAAACGAATAAAGTTGTGAAAAGTATTGGTACGAAGGGACTTAACCCGGTTGGAGTGATGGTCGATCCAAACACGAACATGATCTACGTGGCAAACATGGATGGTGCAAGCGTCAGTGTTATAGATGGGAAGACGAATAAAGTCGTAAAGATTATACCGGTTGGATCTCTTCCAAATGGTATGATTGCTGACACAAAAACAAATGCGATTTATATCGCAAATTCTTACAGTAACACGATCAGCGTCGTAAACGGGAATACAAACGAAGTTGTGAAAACCATAAAAGTTGGAAGCATGCCGTGGGGAATGGCTTTTGACAAGGCAAGAGATATGGTGTATGTCGCAAACGGCAACGGTGTGAGTTTCATAAACTGCAAAACAAATTCTGTAGTTAAGTTTGTAAGATTAGGCCATCAACCTTTCAACATGGCAATTGATCCAGAAAATCATACAGCATACGTTGTAAATTTTGCTGGAAACATAAGCGTTTTAAACGAAAAAACATTATCAATTGTGAAAACCATAGAAATCGGACCAAGTTTGGTGGATGCGGTGATTAATCCAAATACCGACACTTTGTACATTACTAGCATGTCGGAAGATCGAGCGGTTAACGTGGTGAATTTGAAGACGGGTTCAATCGTGAAAAAGATACATCTTCTTTCTGTAAGCGGGGGGATCGCTGCCGGAGGCCAGCCATTTGGTCTTGCCATCAACATGAGAACGAACAAAATTTACGTCGCAGATGAGTGGGAGAATGCTGTGGACGTTCTAAATATGAAAAACAACAGCGTTGTAAAGGTCATTAACGTTGGAAAGAATACAAAAAGCTACCTCACGTGTAACCCTAAGATGGACAAGATCTACGTTGTCAACACCAAATCCAATAGCGTTAGCGTGATAGATGGAAAAACGGATGAAGTTGTAAAGACAATAAAGGTTGGAAAGCAGCCCATTGGTATAGCTGTCAATTCGATCACCAGTATGGTTTACGTCACGAATTTTGGGAGTGATACGGTTAGCGTTATAGACGGAAAGACAAACACTCTTGTGAAAACAATAAGAGTCGAAAAAAGTCCTTATGGAGTAGCAGTAAATGCGAAGAGAAATGTGATCTTCGTTTCCAATCTATTGAGTAACACAGTCAGTGTCATAAATGGCAGTACGAACGAAGTCGTGAGAACGATAAAAGTAGGAGAACATCCAAGGGGTATGGCGTTTGATCCGACAACGGGCATGCTCTTTGTTGCCAACAGTTTGGATGGAAGTGTGAGCGTGATCTACTGAGTGTTACTTTTAGAGAGGAAGGGAAACATAGGCAAAGCGATAAAATGTGAAATAAAGTACTAATTTAGATGTTTAAAGGGGGATATCATGTTTTTTCATAAAGGAAATTCACTCATTTTCAACTACTACAAGAAATATTTGGCTTTAATGATTCTTGCTCTTGCATCATCCACAATAGTGGTGTTAAGTGTCCTACCTTACCCTATCATTTTCAAATATTTCATAGACACCGTGATACCTAAGAAAGAGATGTTGCAAGTTGTGAAATGGTCCGTCTTTTTGGCTATCATAGTGATAATAAGGGTTGCATTTAATTTCATTCAAAACTATACCGCTTCCATAATTGAGCAAAAAGTTTCAAGAGACCTTAAAATGGACCTTATGAAAAAAACTCTTAGATTGCCTTTAAATTTCTTCGTGAAAAACAGTACAGGTTCAGTGATGTCAAGAATATTAAACGATGCGTCAAGAAGCGTCGGCTTTTTTAGAAATTATTATTTAGAACTGTACAACAGCGTATTTTTAATTTCAGCATGATTTTCTATTGCCGCTGAAATGTAGTGGTTATCCGCTTCGTGTTGAGAAATGTTGACCACCTTTTTCACTTCAACGACTTCAATTAAACCAAACTTCTCAAGCTCAGCGATCGCCACTATGAAATCATCTGGATTTATCTTCACTTTCTTTTTCCTGGCTTGTACTGCAAAAGAATAAATGTCATTTACGAATTGCTGGGGAACTATCGTTTCAAAATCACTTAGAGCTTTTTTCATGGCGTTGTATGGTTTACTTCCTCTTTTCATGAAAGCGGATATGAAAACATTGGCATCAAGTACAACCTTCAACTTTTCTTTCCTCGCGCTTTCAAATACATTTTTTCTATTTCTTCATCGGTTACCTTTGCTTTTCTGAAAGCATCCCTCGTTTTTTGGGTGAGAAAGTCCAGTTTTTCAAGAGGACTTAAAGGCACGACTTTTGCCGTTGGCACGCCATCTTTTGTGACTATAATTTCACTTTCTCCCAAAACCTTGGACATCTTGCTTCTAAATTCTCTCACACTCATAACCTTGGTTTTCATGTTGTGATCACCTCTGTTACTCATTATAACATATGGTAATACTATGTGTAGCGCACTTATCTATTCATTTCAGCTTTTCCAACGTGTTCACAAGCCTTTTTCTTTCCTTTTCATCATCCAAGGCAAAGTAAGCAAGAGCTGTTGGAATCTTCTTGAGATGAAAGGATTTGGTGTATTTCTCCATCTCATCCGGCATCTTCACACGCATGCCCCAACGTATGTCATATCTGACGTAATCCCTTGCGAATCTGTCTATGATTTCTTTTTCCTCATCGTCGAGTGTGAGATATCTTTGGATGAATCTTTCTCTTATTCGCTTTGGCATCCTTTCAAGATATTTTACCACCAAATCTTTTCTCGCTTGGATGAATGGATCCAAACTCTTTTGAACGTTTATTATCGATTCTATTCCATCTTGAAGCCCTATCTTTTTCTTTGCAATCTCACATGCGAAGCCTTTTGGAAGTTTGGAAAGCTCTATTTCTTTGAAGAATTCAGGATTCTTTGAGATTATCTTTCTTATCGTTTCTCCCCGTATGCTTTTCACTTTCGAATGAAGTAGATTGAAGATTTCTTGGTATGAAATATCTACTTTTCCTAAAGATTTTTGTTTGTTCATTCTCCTCAACAATCTTCTCGTCTTTCCATCTGATTTGTAAAATGTTGTGGAAAGCATGCGCTTTGCTTGTGTGAATCGCTTTTTGTATTTTCTTCTAAATTCGGTTGGGAGTTTATCGTACATCTGTAAAAAATCCCTTGACACTTCGAAAAGTGACAAATCATTCGTGCTTTTCATAACTTCAATTGTTGTATCAAAAATGGCTGGATTTATCATTTCAAAAAAATATCCTGCGTTGTAAAGTGCTTCTTTCGCATAATTTGTGGCATCGTCCAAGTCATATTTAATGCCGTACCAAGCCAATAGATTCAAAGCGTCGATCATTGCAGATGGATGTTTCGCTTCTTTTGCAAGTTTGTAAGCTCTCTCAAAATGAATCAATCCCTCTTCTATAGACCCATTCTTTACCAAGCCACGCCCCATGTTCATTTCAATATAGGCCTTGGCAGACTTACTCATGTAATCACTATCCAAATTTATTTTGCAAATAACTTCTTTTTCTCCGTCCAATGCTCTATGACCGCTTAGCTCGGCTAAAAAGAATTCCCTTATGCTTGGAGAAACATCTGAAATATCTTTCCTGAGATGTTTGTACACTTGTTCTGCGCGTTTACTCCTTCCAAGTCGCCTGAGTAACTCAAGTTTCTTCATCAAAAATAGATAAACGATGTTTTTGTCAGAGCAATATTTTAACCCTTCTTTCACTTCGTCTAAAGCCTTTAAGTTTTCAAAAAGGAGTTGGTTCTTTAAAACCAGGATAAAAGCTCTTTCGCATTTCGAAATGTTTTGCTCCAGGCAAAAATTAATAAAAGGGAATGAAAATGAACCATGTGCTTTTATTTCATTTAACAACGTAAGAAAGCTATAATTCAAGGCTTTTCATCTCCTGACTTAAAACATTATATCAAATTATAACAGAAAAAGTGTCCAAAAGGGGGGTAATGTAACAATTTTCACCACTCTTAAGTCCTTATCTCATAAGGCTTTGCGAGATCGCTAAATTTGGTCCTCACTAAACGCATATTGTATGATGAAAATGAGAATTTGTGGTGGGGAGGAAGAATACATGAAAAGGACTCTAACTGTTGTGATAATTACAGTCATGATTTTAAGTTTCTTTTTCTTATCTGACAGAAAATTTTTTTGTGATGATACAGGGAATACGAATAACACCAATTCAAAAAAACCTCAAACTGCTGTGGTGTTGAATGTTCAATTTCAGCATTTTGCAAATTATGAGCTAAGCTTGCCTGCAATTGCAAAACGGGCATAAGTGAAAGGAGGGGGAAAATGTACAAATGCAAATCACCTTAGAGGCATTTTTTATTCGAGATAGTTTGGGATTTCGAAAATGACAAAAATTGAAAGGAGATGTTTTAGATGAAAAGAGTTATACTAAGTGCATTAATAGTTGCGATTCTTGTTGCCTTAATCGGTAGCGTGGGTTTAGGTGATACAGTAATATACTATCCTCGGTATAAGTATTGGTCCACTGGTTCTGTGGATTTGGGATGTAGTGCTTGGGAGATTGTAGCAAATGAGTCAAATGATTCAAGTATAGCTTTAAATTTCACATATAATGTAACACGTACCAATAGTTGGGAATGGCATGTCAGTATATCTTTAAGTGTATTGGGCATTGAGGGAGGAATGAGTGGAACGAATAGTGTAAGTGAGACATATAGTGCTGTTATACCCCCCCTCGAGGAATGGAATTTGTACAAAAGATACCATAAAATAGACTATTTGTATGATTATCAAGAAGGAGAAATAATACAATATGATAATGAATCACCCTTTTGGAATCCTACCGCTCCACCAGTAGGTTTTGATAAAACAGTTACTTATTCTGAATATAAGAGCAGTTTGTCTTCTTTATATTAATAAGCATTGGAGATGAGAAAGTTGAAAGATAAAATCATATTCGTTACGATCCTCATGATGTTCTTGGCAGTGATGCCATCAATAACAACGGCGAAAGGAATAAAGAATATTTACCCAAACGAATACAAATTTTGGCCTGTTGGCTCATCATCTGTGGCTGCGGGAGAATGGAGTTTAGTTCTTACCAAATCAAATGACTCTCCCAATGATTATAATTATACTTATACCATCACTGATACGAACAGCTGGCAGTGGCACATAACAATACCTATAAACGAATTGCTACCTGGCGAAAGAGCGAGTGGTACATCCAAAAGCGTGAAAACTTTAAATATTATGATTCCACCATTCAAAACTTTGAATGTTCACAGAAGATATATAACGAAAAATTACTATTACGAGTATCAAAAAGGAGAAATAATACAATGGGATGATAATTCCACAACCTTCAAGCCCTATGGCCCACCAATCAAGTTTTATAAAACTGTTGTGATATCGGAAGATAAAACATCTTTTGCTCCTATAAACATTTCGTTGAAGTCTTTACCAACGATAAAAATTGTGTATGAAGACCTTTCAAAGTGGAACTTACACGGAAATCCTCAGGATTTTTACGTTAACAGTGATCCATACGGAAATATTGTGGTTCTCAAAGTTTCCCCTCATTCTCAATTTTCTCCTCGAAAATTGTACGTTGTAAACTCCAAAAGTGAAATGAAAGACTTACGCCTTCCTACAACGATCATGAGCTCAACTTCTATTGTGAACGGTATAGATATATTCAAAAATACGATTGTCATTGCAACTTTCAAAACAAGTTTGGTAAATGCAACGTCGGCTTCACCAACGGTGATCTTACAAAGCCAATTGCTTTTGTACAACTACAAAACCAACACTTCCAAAGAGATATTAAGCATCAAGGACGCTTACATATCAGCCCCGAGTTTTTCAAACGATGGAAAAAAGATAGCGTACACCGAATACAAAGATGGGAACTCGTATCTCTTCGTGATGAACTTGAAAAGTGGCAAAAAGAGTTTACTTTACAAAGGTATAGCATGGCCAACTTTGAACATGCCGAACAGTGCATGGAGTGAAAACGGAAACTTATGTTTTGGAAATTCAAAGAGAGAATTCGTGGTGGCTGTGAAAAAGAATGAAAATTACACATTTTTAGACGCTCATCAAACATCCAAAATTGATTGGTATTACATGTCTTCACCATTCTTCGTTTCAAATGACATAGCAGGTTTTGTAGACGGAACCACTTCAAATCTCGTGCTATTCAATTTTCTAACAGACAAAGTAGTTATGGTCAAAAAATTAAATGTAAGTCAGGACCATCTCGTTGGCGTTCAATACACGAATGGGAAACTCCTTGTGGTGACGGTTGAAAAATAAAGAGTTAAAAAGCACAAGAGGGGAGAATTTATATGAAAATATATTGCTCCCCTGAAGAATT
>JALSLY010000073.1 GCA_026988035.1 Thermotogae bacterium | reverse complement strand
CTTCTCACCTGCTTTAAGAGCGATAAGGCATTTGAGAAGATTATCCATCATTCATTCATGATTTCATGTAGATTTTTATTTTGACTCATCGATTCATTTTCGTGTAGATTTTTTATGAGTCAACTCGAATTCTTGACAACTTAAAATAGAACGTGTATAATTTATCTGTCTTGCCGAGGTGGTGGAATAGGCAGACACGCATGGTTGAGGGCCATGTGGGCATTATAGCTCGTGCGGGTTCAAGTCCCGCCCTCGGCACCAAAGAGCTACCCAAAGGGTGGCTTTTTTGTTATATGCTTTTTGAGAGGATGATGTTATGATAATATCTGTTCAGGATAAGCATGCTCTCTCAGAATCGATAAGAATTTTGAAAAGTGGTGGTATCGTAGTTTTTCCAACCGAAACTGTATATGGTGTTGGGGCGTTGCTTTCAAGAGGTGAAGCAATAGAAAAAATATACAAAGTGAAGAATCGCGATCGTTCTAAAGCTTTACTCCTCCACATTTCTAAAATTGAATCCCTTGAACTTGCTCAGTATGTCCCACCTGAGGCGTTCAAACTGATAGAGAAATTTTGGCCTGGTCCATTATCTTTGATATTGAAAGCGTCTGCCAAAATTCCTATAAACGTTATCGGGAATGGTGATACCGTCGGTTTCAGGATGCCGAATAATTCTTTTTTTCAAAAGCTTGCTAATGTACTTGGTCCAATTGCTGCAACAAGTGCTAACAGGTCCGGTAATCCAAGTCCAACATCGGTAAAGAGTGCTTATGAACAGCTTGGAGATTTTGTAGATCTTTACGTGGATGGGGGTAAAATAGAAATAGGTATCGCATCCACGATTTTGGATTTCACCAAAGACCATCCAACAGTTTTAAGAATAGGTGCAATACCAATTTCAGAGATCGAAAACGTGATAGGAAAAGTTTCCATTCGCACCTGAACCAATAGCTCGATCGAAAAAGATGATTTTAAGGGAGAGTGACGAGATGTTATCGGAAAAAATAGAATTAGCCGGAAGAAAGACCACACTTTGCAGATGGCCAGTGAACGATCGTCGCGCTAAGGTGGTAATAGTGCATGGTTTAGGTGAGCACATTGCGAGATACGATGCGATCTCAAAAGAATTCAACGAAGCAGGATTGGAAATGGTTGGATTCGATCAAAGAGGGCATGGGGAAAACCCAGGAAGAAAAGGACGTGTTAGTTCTTTTAATGAGTTTCTGAGAGATCTCGCACTCTTTATTGAGAATGAAAAGTGTGAAGTTCCTCTTTTTATGCTCGGACACAGTCTTGGTGGGCTTATTGCTGCAAGGTACGTTGAAGAACATCCAGGCGAACTCAAGGGAGTTGTGTTATCAAGTGGTGCTTTTTCTTCTGATAACATTTCTTGGTTTTTGAAATTTATGGCTAATCTTCTGTCAGTTTTTTTGCCAACTTTGGCGCTTTCCAATGGTATAGAGGCAAAGTATCTGTCAAGAAATCCCCAAATAGTTGAGGATTATCAAAGTGACCCTCTTGTCCACAACAAAATAACGGCGAGATTGGCATCAGAAACTTTTAAAAATGTTGGCATCGTTTTCAGAAGTGCCAAGAATTTCACAACACCTGTTTTGTTTGTTGCAGGTTCCGAAGATAGGGTTGTTTCACCTGAAGGGACCAAGAAATTGTTTTCTTCTGTATCTTCAAAAGATAAAAAAATGATCATTTTCGATGGAGGTTATCATGAGATATTCTGTGATCCTGAACTGTCTGACGAATTTAGAAAAACCATAGTTGATTGGATTAACGAGAGGATCTGAATATCTTCACGTTTCCCACACTCTCAAATTTTGATTTAAGAATATTGAGAGGGACTTGGTTAAAATTAAATTCGGAGGCTTCGCCACGCACTATAGAAATAATATCAGCCATAATAGCAAAAGCAGTAGGGTTCTTGCCAGCTCCCACGCCGCTTATAGAGTTGATTCCGTTTTCTCCTTCAACGATCAAGCAGTTTTCAGTTCCTTCAGTTAATCCTATTCTCGAATTCCTTGAAATGGCAGCTGGTCCGACCCAAAGCTCCACTCCTTTATTCCTGGGTTCCATATAAACAAGCGGTTTGAGCACCATTTCCATCTTTTCAATAAATTTTACCACTTCCTCATCAACATTTAAAGAGGTTGTTGGAATTGATTCTACTTTTGGAAGGCTTCCTGTGATGAAGGCACAAATTATTGCAAGTTTTCTCGCTGCGTCTTTTCCTGAGAGATCATCTGTTGGGTCTGATTCAGTGTATCCCTCACTTTGAGCAAGATAAACGGCGTCTTTGATCTTCATGCCTTCCATAACTTTTGAGAGCACAAAATTTGATGTGGCGTTTAGCACACCATAAACACGTGAAATTCTACCTATGCTGTGATACTTAAGATTTCTAAAAACAGGCATTCCTCCTCCAACACTTGCACCAAAAAGCAAAAACTTTTCAACATTTTTTGCAAGTTTTAGCAGTTCAACACCGTCTTTGGCAATAAGTGCTTTGTTTGCTGTAACAACATGCTTTCCAAATTTGAGGGCGTTTTTCACAACTTCAGTTGCAAATTCAACGCCTCCAACCGTTTCCACGACTATATCAACACTGTTCAAAAGCTCTTCTAAGTTACTGGCTATTTGATGACTTTTAATGTTGTGGATTTTGTATTTTTCTCGTGATCTATTTAAAACTTTTACAATCTCAAATTCTTTATTGTTTTTCGAAATGTCGTAAAGTCCCCCTCCAACAGTACCGAGACCAACTATTCCAACTTTTAGTTTTTGGGAATTCAATGTCTATATCTCCTTTTTCTTGAAAAGATAAGATTTATTCCTGAATTCTCAAAAGCTTTTTTGACTTCTTTGTCTTCCTTGACTCCTCCAGGTTCTATAATCGTCCCGGCTCCTACTTCTTTCAAAGTTTCAACGATGCCCATGTCCTTTATTGGACCATCGAAAGCAAATATTGCATCTTTAACGCTTCGGGAACTTCTTTCAGCACGTTTTAAAGCGATCTCAAGTGCGTCGATCTGATCAGGTTGCCCGCTTCCAAGCGATATCATTTCATCATCTTTGAAGATACAGCAGGACATGGAGTTGGATAACGCCGCTATAATGTTTGCACATTTATATTGAGCATCATTGCTTTCTGAAAAGAAGCGCATATCTTCAAGATTGTCAGGAGTTTGAACAATGAAATTTCCATGAAAGTATCTGTATATTTTATCTGACGGAGGGATGAATACTTCGTCAATGCGCAAAACTTTTCGTGCTTTTACTTTTGAAACATCTGGTAATGCAACGATGTCCAGATCGTTTCTTTCAAGAGCAGAGATAAGATCATCGTTGACAAAATTAGCGACAACAACTCCTCTTGCACCGTCAAAATTGAAGTTCCTTTTCTTGGCATCTACTATGGTACCGTGGTGAACACGCACAGCAAACCCCTTTCCCAAATATTTTAGTGTGATCATTGCAAGATGAAGGTCGATAAGATTGTTATAGCTCATGCTCCCAAGAATATCTTCTTCTACAAAGTCGAAGAATGCTTTTTCCTTGGCTATTTTTGCGATGTATGCGAACTGGTGTGGGTTCTCACCGTAACGCAAAGGAGTAATCTCTTCAAGTATGAGAGTTTCGAATTTCTCTGTTGCAAAAAGTTCACTTAACTCTTTGTGAGTTAGTGAACCAATTCTTAGCAATCTGTACAATGCTTTAAGCGATAGAAGTCTCCTGTCCTGAAGTGTGATATCTCCGCAATCGTTTAGTGATTCAATTACTGAGTCGAAATCATCTGGATCCACCAGAACAACAGAGTTTCTGTAATTCTTAACGCCCGAGTAGATCACGGAGTATTTCCAAGGTTCTATTCCATCAAGGATGGATTTTTCATCAAGTTTCTGTGGGCGCACTTCCAAATTGATCGCGACGAGATCAAGACCTTGAAGTTCAGTTTTCCCTGCCTTCGCAACTTCGGTGTTCAATTTGAATAGATCGTTGAAATCTTTTGGCGTGAGTACACTTATACCAAATTGTTTCAATTTTTCCGCAAATTGCTCAAATGGACCATCATTTTGCTCTAAAAAAGCTTTATTTACGTTCAATAAACACACACGACACCTTTTTAAGTGTCGCACTACCTCCCTTCGTCTGGTTCACTTTTCATGCAGTTTTGATTTTTGAAAGTTCAATGGCCTCTTTTGCACTCAAGATCTTATCGACATCGAGGACAATTATCATTCTTCCGTCTATATTAGCAATTGCGCTTATGTACTTGTTGGACTCACTTGAAATCTCGTCCGGTGGTTCTTCCAAATTTTCTTGAGAAAGTGATAGAACTTCCTTGACTTCGTCCACAAGAATTGCGACTTTTTTTTCTTTTGTGTTTATAACGATCGCCCTGTTACTTTTCTCTCTTTGAGATTCCACTTTTGACGAGATCAAAAACTTCTTCGTACCACTTATAACTGGTATAACAACTCCACGAAAATCCATGATGCCTTCAACAAAAGTAGGTGCTTGAGGTATTTTTGTGATCTTATCAACTTCGACTATACTGTCGATCTTCATTATGTCTAATGCGTATTCCTCATCCCCTATCCTAAAGCTTACGACTTTAAACTCACTCATCTTTATTCCTCCTTGTGTGGAATTCTTATTATTCCATAAAAAGAACCTAAAACTTTAAATTTGCGATATTTTACATTTTTAAGTGTCACAAATTCCTTTCCTTCAAAAGTACCAACGATGTGCGTACCACCTATTTGACATACTGAAAGACCTGGTTTTTTCTTTTCGCTTTCAAAAATGACATAATCCCCTATTAATATATCAAATTTCGGTAGTTCTACACAGCTCTCAATGGCAAAAGCTTCTAACTCTTCTGATGGAATGGGAATATGCTTTTTTTCATGCATGAGAGAAATTAAGCCGGCTTTCGAAAACTTTCCTATAATCTCAACAAAGCTTACAGAAAGCGGACTTTCGGATACAAGGCGAATTCCTCGAGAAGCGTGATCACGTTCTATGTACCCCTTTTTTTGAAGAGCATTCACATGGATCAGCGATCCCGAAGGAGAGGAAAATCCAAAATGTTTAGATATTTCCCGTATAGTAGGAGGATATCCATTTGTTTTTGTGAATACTCTTATAAAATCATAAACTTCCCTCTGACGATCTGTTAATTTCTTAATTTTTTTACAGCTCCTTTAAAACTTGTGAACAAGTAGCCCACTTCTCAATTTAGGTTCAAACCATGTGGATTTCGGAGGCATGGTCAACTCGGCATCTGCTATATCCATAACATCTTCGATTTTCGTTGGATAAAGTGCAAATGCAACTGCATATTTTCCGCTATTGACAAGACTTTGAAGCGTTTCCACGCCATAAATTCCGCCTACGAAATCTATTCTCGAATTCGTTCGTGGGTTGTTAATTCCAAGTATTGCTCCAAGTACTCTTTCTTGAAGAATTGAAACATCCAAACGTTTTATCAGATCTGATTCGTTCACATTGTAAGCGCGGAGTTCATACCAATAACCATTTAGGTACATGCCAAAGTGATGTGCGGCAGCCGGTTCCACTTTTTTTGAAACTCGGGTAATATCAAATCCCGCGATCTCTAATCGTGCAATAAAATCACCAGCACTCATACCATTTAGGTCTTTGACAACACGATGATATCCCATTAGTTGAAGCTCATCATGTGGGAATATAGTTGCCATGAAATAATTCCACTCACCATCTCCACCTAATTTTTGTGCTGCGCGAACAGAGGCTGCTGCTCTGTGATGACCATCCGCAATGTAAAGTTTTGGAATCTTTTCAAATACATCCTGAATTTGCTTGATCAAACTTGAATCATCGATCGAATATATCTTATGAGTGACTTCAGGATTATGACTTTTCACTTCATAAAGTAGATGTCCATTCTCGACTTTAATAAGTTCCTTTAGCTCGGGGATAGCTTTGTAAGTCAAAAACACTTGACCTGTGTGAGCTCGCGTTTTAAGGATATGTTTAGTTCTTTCTTCTTCTTTTTCAACCCTTGTTAATTCATGACGTTTTATACGTTCCGGGTATTCACTTGCAGCGACACATGCCACAAGGCCTGTTTGAGTGTGACCATCCATAGTTTGAGAATAAATGTAAAACGCAGGCTTTCCATGGCGAATTAGTGCTCCTTCGCTGATGAGTTTATTAAATTCTCTCGCTGCCACTTCATATATATCTTCTTGAGAATTTGCAATAACGTCTGGTCTGACAACTCTCATAAACGAATGTGAGTCCTCAACAAATCTCCTTGCTTCGTTAAAATCTACAACATCATATGGTGGGCATTGAACCCTTTCAACTTCTTCTTTTGTAGGCCTGAGCGCATCGAAAGGTTTCACTATCAAAGTATATCCTCCTCCATTTTTTCAAAATTTAAAAGCCATTTTTTTCTCCATACTCCGGCACTGAATCCCCCAATCCCGTTTTTTGAAACAACTCTGTGACAAGGAACTACCAAGACAAATGGATTGGAGGCAAGAGCATTGGCAACTGCCCTGTAAGCCAAAGGCTTACCAATATTCTTCGCGATCTGTGCATAAGTTCTAACTTCACCATAGGGGATCTGCATCGTTGTTCTCCAAACAGACCTTTGAAATTCAGTCGCTTTTGAAAAGTCCAAGGCAAGATCAAACTTTTTCCTCTTTTTATTGAAATATTCTTTAAGCTGTTTTACCACCTTTCTCATCATCGGTAACGAAATGGAAAATTCATCAAAGTTAGAGGAAAAATCCGAAAAGCTTATCTGCTCAACCTTTCCTTTGAGTACTGAAATCGTGATTTTGCCAATGGGTGTTTCTATGATACATTCATTCGAGTAATTCTTCAATTCGAATTGCACATCCAGTTCTTGATGAATTTATTCCAGCTTCTATAATTGCAAGATCTCTCAAGGCTGATTCTGGTGTTCCGAGTTCTATTGGAATACCTGCGCTTACTGCAGAGTAAAATTCCTTAAACTCTTCTACGAAAAGATTTGTTATGGGTGAGGGATACTTTTCGATTCCACTTTCTCTGATCACCTCAACCTCACGAGGAGTGGCACGCATTTTGCCGCGTGTCCCGTAAATTTTCAAACTCCTATGAGCCGGTGCATCGAGGGCATAGCTCACAGAATAATTTCCAATGACTCCACTAATGAATTTCATATTCAGCACCATAGTGTCTTCTCCGCCTATGTAATCACTCACCTTGGATACCATGCCAGAAACTTCTTCCACTTCGCCGAAGATTGCACGTAACGATGCAACGTTGTGCACTCCTCCATCCGACAAAAATCCACCTATATGTTTTGGATTTTTTCGCCAGGGTGTATTAACGTACTCATTATCTTTTCCGAAATTAACTATAACGTTCCAATCAAATAACTCTGGTGTTCCAATCTTGCCCATGCGTATTAAATCAGTAATCTGTTTCAGCTCTGGATCATAACGTTGACTCTCAGCTACCATGAATACTCGATCGTACGATCGAGACATATTGATTATCTTTTTCGCTACTTCAACATTCTCTGCTATGGGCTTTTCACATATCACATGGATGCCATTTCTGAGTGCATCTTGCACGATCTCAAAATTAAATTGAGGTGGTACAGCCAAATCAACAGCATCCACTAATCCTGATATCATCAGATGATGATAGTCATTGAAAACACGTGGTTTCTTTTCAAACAGTTTAGCAAATTTTTCAGCATTCTCCACGTGTCCACTTGCAACTGCTGTTATCTCATAAAATTCGGATAACTTTCTTAGAGCTGGAAGGTGCAACTTTCTTGCAGCTATCCCGGAACCTATGATTCCCAAACGAATGCGCTTGTTCATGAGCAATTCCCCCCTTTTTTCATAGAGAATCATCCAATTTTTCCATGATCGTATTGACAGCGTTTTGAAACTCTTCTCTCACATCACCCTT
>JALSLY010000072.1 GCA_026988035.1 Thermotogae bacterium | reverse complement strand
ATTGCCGTGATCTTCAACAGCGATTTCAGAAATTCGACGATCGATCTGAGAGAAAAAAGTTTTTTTAAACCTTCTATAGGGTTAATCTTGTTAAGATCCGGAACGAGAGACTTGAACGAGAAAGCGAATTTTGTTTGCAAAAGAGAAGGTAGCATTGCGCCGGCTACCCCAGCAACCATTACAAGTATAAGCCATTGCAAAGCCGTAGAGAAGGCAAAAGAAAGATATCTCATTGCTTGTGAAATAGACATTGTCGCAGAACCAGAAAAACTGGAAGAAAATACAAGGATCAATCTTGAAAAATCCCTATATAATCCTCCAAATGTGAAATAAACAACACTAGCTACCGCCAGAAGCGAAACTGCTGTATTTAAGTCAGGGGATTGAGAAACGTTTCCCTCTTCTCTCGCTTTCTGTCTCCGACGCGGTGTTGCTTTTTCCGTTTTCTCTGGATCAGCGAAAACAGATAAATCTATCCACATATCGCTTTCCTACATTCCGCCAATAAGCATGGCTATTTTCGTTGATAAAGATTCAATCATACTCCCGAAAACCGTGAACCATATTGGGATAAGAGCAGCAAACATTATTAAGCCCACGAAAACATTCAACGGCATGCCAACCATGAAAACATTCATTTGAGGCATGATCCTTGACATTACGCCAAGTACAATGGTAACTGTGATCATAAAAGCAATTATCGGAAATCCTATTTGCATTCCAATGGAGAAGATCGTTCCAACTTCTTTCCAAAAAGTGGGGACAAATCCAGTTCCAATGCTTAAACTATTCAACGGTATTCTCCTTAATGAATTCGCAACTGCCATCAGTAAAATTGCAGGTCCATTGATCGAAACAAACAAGAATGCAGCAATAAGATACGTCAGTTGCCCGAGTATAGGAACTTGAGTTTGGCTCTGTGGATCAAGCACATTGGCAACAGCAAATCCTATTTGATAGCCGTATATCCTTCCTGCAAACTGTACAGCGTAAAAAAGTATGGTTGCAAAAAGCCCTATTGCCATACCAATTGTGAAATTTAAAAATATCATCCAAGCAATAACTCCCACAGGTGTGGAAAGAGAAATGGCGACTCCTGCGTATGGAATAAGAATCCACGACAAAATTACCACTACTAAGACTTTTACAACTGTGGGGAAAAATACTGCTCCAAGAAATGGTGAAAAAGAAAATAAACCGCTAAGGCGACTGATCAGCATTAGCCACACTAAAAATTTCGTTTGCAGAAAAATTTGAAAGCTCATGGCATCAAATCATTGACAGATAATGAGTAAACAGCATCTGAGTGTACTCGACTAACTTTTGCATCATCCAGGTTCCGGTTAAAGCAAGAGTCAAAAAAACAACCAATATTTTAGGTACAAATGTCAGCGTTTGCTCGTTTATTTGGGTAACTGCTTGGAATATGCTGATAGTAAGCCCTACCAAAAGGCTTAGCAACATAACAGGTGCTATAACTGTTAAAAGCACATATATACCCTGTGAAAGGACATCCATAAAAACCTCACTGGTCAAAAAATCACCCCCCAGTTGGCACTATAATACCACTGTGGGATGATATAATCAAACCCGGAGGTAATCTATGACAGAATCAAATCTTAAAATCATTGTGATGATAGGAATTTTCATTTCAACTGCCACAATGCTTTATGCAATGGCATCATCGATAAAACATTTTATCACCTTCAGAAAACTCTCAAATCGGTTTAATAGGATGAGAAAAAATGGTGATGGGAAGGAATTCGAAAAGTTCCTCAAGAATCTTTTTGAAGCCTGTGGGTGGCAAGTGAAAAATCCGACTTCTTCGGTTAACTCACCAGATTTTGGAATAGATATGATATTGAATGGGAAAATCGCCGTACAGGCAAAACATTACAAAGATAACGTTGGGAACGATGCGATAATGGCTGCATTTGCAGGTATGAATTACTGGAAGAAAAACGGATTTCCACATCTGAAACGTGCGGTGGTGGTCACATCATCTCATTTTACAAATTCTGCCAAAAAGCAGGCTAAGGCTATAGGAGTACTAACTAAAGACGCAGATGACATAAACGAAATTCTCAAGGTTGGACCACGAAAAAATTGGATCATAAAGCAAAGAGCGGGAGTGTGATAGCAGTGAAAGCTTTTTCAATTTTTTTGATATTTCTTGGGTTACTTCTATTTTTATCCATCTTTGGGTTTATGAACGTTACTTTTGGATTTTTGATGGGGATTCTTTTCGCGATCCTTTTTGGAGTTGAGGGCATTAGAGAACTGGTAAATAAAAATCTCATAGGAATAGGAGGCGTGTTATTTTCTGCTTTTCTTATAATACGAGCATTTGATTTGTTTGGCTTTTCATCATCTATTAGTCAAGTCTTTTTGGCGTTCATAGCCTCATACCTTATCGGAATAGGGCTTCAAATACTATTCAAAAGAAGTGTAAAAGTAAATTTTTGGGAGAAGTGGTGATTTCCACTTTTTCTCACAATTCTTTTAGGGGGTGGTACTCTTGAAAAAGTTACTTATCGCAATTGTTGTCATTGCTCTAATCGCGTCTATTTCGTTAGCTGCAAATTTTAAAAGCCTTTCCATTGGGAAAACAGCTGCGAGCTTTGGTGCAAAAACAGTTCTGATCGTGCATTACCATCGGTATGATAACAACTATACAGGGTGGAATTTGTGGATATGGCCTCATAAACCTGTCAGTTTACCTGGGGCAGCTTACCAGTTTACGGGAAAGGACAGTTACGGCCCTTATGCGATCATCAAGTTTGATCAAAAATACACTTCTTTAGGATTTATTGTACGCCTCGATAACTGGAAAGCTAAAGACGTTTCTGAAGATAGGTTTGCCAATATTCCCAAAACAGGTGTAGCTGAAATTTGGCTGGTGGAAGGACAAAGCAGTTGGTACACAAACCCTAAAAAAATAGATATATCGCCAAGATCTATGGGAACTTTTCTCAACTCCTTGACAACGATTGATGCATTTTTGACAAATGCGATAGACACAAAAAATTGGCGGAAGATCTTGACATTTACAGTTGGTGGAAGAAAATGGCCGATAAAAAATGTTGGTCCTGTTGTAGCCGGTGGCCTCTCAAAAACAAATTACATTGAGATAACACTCGCCAAATCCCTTTCAACATATGATGTTGCAAAACCAATGACTCTGCATATTAAGGGATTTAAACCAGCAACAGTTTACGCTTACAAAGCTCTGAACGATCCGAAATTTTACTATAATGGGCAACTTGGTCCGATCTATACCCCCAGTAAAACCACGTTTAAGGTTTGGTCTCCAGTTTCTGAATCGGCCAAGGTTCTTCTTTACAAATCACCTGATTCTAACATCCCGTACGCCACTTATCCAATGACTCGAAACTCACAAGGCGTTTGGTCTACAACTGTTAGGGGCGACTTGAACGGAGTTTATTACCTTTACGAATTTAACTCTTACGGCAAAACTCGTCTAACTCCAGACATTTACTGCTACGCCGCTGACATGTACAACAGGAAATCGATGATTGTGAATCTTGACAAAACGAACCCGTCAAATTGGAATAAGGATGTTTCTCCAAAACTACTACACCCAACGGATGCTGTGATTTACGAAGTAAATGTTAGAGATTTTACATCGAATCCCAACTCTGGAGTCCCTGCTCAATACAGAGGGAAGTATCTTGGTTTTACCGTTCGTGGAACCAACTACAACGGCATTCCAACAGGCATTGATCATCTCAAAGCGCTTGGCGTCACTGACCTTCAACTCATGCCTATTCAAGATTTTTGGAATCAACCCTTTGATCAGTACAATTGGGGCTACATAACTTACCTTTTCAATGTACCAGAAGCCCAGTATTCAACCGATCCCTCAAGTCCTGCTGCAACGATACGACAAGTTAAAGAAATGATCGAAGCGATCCATAGTGCTGGTATTGGCGTGATTATGGACGTTGTTTACAATCACACTTCGGGCATTGGAAAACAGTCTGCTTTTGATCAAACAGTTCCTTATTATTATTACAGAGTAAATGCAAAGGGTGCTTACCTTAATCAATCAGGCGTTGGAAACACTTTTGCGGCAGGAAATTCGATGGCCTGTAAGTACATACTTGATTCTGTGAAATATTGGGTGAGGGAATATCATGTTAATGGTTTCAGATTTGATCTCCTTGGCCTTTTCGACAAACAAACGGTCAAAAAAATAATCGACGAGCTCCATTCCATTGACCCACAAATTCTCCTCTACGGCGAACCTTGGGGTGGATGGGGAGTAACACCTTTATTCGGTAAAGGTGACCAAAAGAATATGAAAATTGCCGTCTTTAACGATGATTTTAGAGATGCCATAATAGGCAGAGTCTTCAACATAAAAGCCAAAGGATTTCTTGAAGGAAATAATTCTAAGAACATCTTAATTCAGCGCGGCGTCGTTGGGGAAACCGATTACTCTCCCTTGATCTCTGGATTTACCGCTCAACCCGCAGAAACGATAAATTACACAACGTGTCACGATAACTACACACTCTGGGATAAGATAAACGGTGCTGAGCCAAACTGGACAATCGAGCAGAAGAAAGCCGCACAAAAATTCGCAAACGCCATAATTCTGACTTCTCAAGGAATTCCTTTTATCACCGAGGGCGTTGAATTTGCACGAACAAAAGGTGGCAACGGGAACAGTTACAACGCTGGCGATGCCGTAAATGCTTTGAATTGGGCTAATCTTGTAAAGTTTAAAGAAATTAACAATTATTACGAGGGGCTTGTGAAGTTGAGAAATGAACATCCAGCTTTTAGAATGTACACGGCAAAACAAATAAAGTCTCACATCACATTTTTCCCAAAGCAGTTTAAAAAGGTTACAAAGTATTTGAGAGCTCCAATTGCAATGGTCGCATACGAAATAAAGGGAAATGCAAATGGAGACAGTTGGAAAAACATTGTTGTAATATACAACGGAGAAACAACATCGATAAAATTCAAACTTCCCAAAGGTATTTGGAACTTAGTTGTAGATCGAAATCAAGCTGGTACAACAACGATAAAATCCCTATCAGGTACGACTAATGTTGAACCAACATCAGTATATGTTTTATTCCAAAATTAAATAGAAGGTTAAGTTTTAAATAAAATCAAGAAACACAGAACGATCTTGTGCTATACTTTTTAATAATAAAGGAAATTCACCGTCTGAGCGCTTCCTCCTCACCACCGCCCGAGAAAACGGGCGGTTTTTTTGTACATTATTTCAACGCATTAATCCTGAATCAATTTTTTAAAACCTATCGTGGCCACTAATGAACTTACGATTGCGAACCCCAAAAGTACTATTACGTCGGTAGAAATATACGAAAATCCCACCCCAAGCGTTATAACCTTTCTTAACGCGTCTGCCGCATATGTCAAAGGAAAAATGTAAGATATATACTGTGCAAATTTTGGCATTTGATCCACTGGAAAGAAGATGCCAGAGAAAAACATCATTGGAAAAGTTATGGTGGTCATCATGATCTGGGCTGTTTCTTGTTCCTTTACACTGGCTGTGATTATTATACCTACTCCAATGAAGCTGAATATTCCAAGTATCAAAAGAAGTATAGTACTCCAAATGGATCCAAGAATTTTTACATTAAAGAACAACATGGATATTCCTAAAACTATTATGGCTTGAATGAGACCTCTAACCGTCTGAGCAACTATTTTCCCAACAACTATGTTTCCACGGTTAATAGGTGTCACCATCAAACCATCCATCGTTCCGAGTTCTCTTTCTCTGGTAATGGAAGCTGCTAGTCCATTTGCGACGCTCATTATGGCCACCAAAGCCATTATTCCTGGTGCCATAAAGTCATAGTAGTTAAACGCGCTGCCATCAACATTTGTGAGATTCACTTTTACCTTTTTCGTTTTAGAAGAACTTGAGTTTCCCGCCATAGTTGGGATCATCTGAGCCATCATGATGCCAGCTTGTGGATTGGCAGGATTTGGTATAACGTCTATTTGTGCTTTTCCAAGCGCCATATCAGCTGTAAAATTCTTTGGTACCACTGCGCCAACGACAATTTCATCTTTTGCAAGAGCATGAATTAAACCTTCCTTAGAGTTGAAAAAGATGGCGTTCGACACATTTGCAACTTTTATCGTGGCTTTAAAGAGCAAGTCTTGCGAGTAAAATCCAACTTTTCCACTGATTTTACCAACATTTTGTGGAAATATGTATCCAAGCATCAACATCATGATGATCGGCATAGCTATCGAAAAAATCACCATGGTTCTACTTCTGAGGAAAGTTTTCAAATCTTTCCAAGCGATCATAAATACTTTCATGATTTCACCCCGTCTTTTTCATCTGAGGTTATTTTGATAAATATATCTTCAAGTGATGGCTCAAATGTTTTTATGTTTTTGATTTTTATATTCATTTCGGTTAGTTCTTTCAGAAAGTAATCAAGATCCTCAACCTTTACTTTCATGTAATTGTCAATCTTTTCTAAAATTTCTCCATCGAAATTCAAGTCACCAATCGGTGAATCAGTTTCAACTTCCACTATTTCTTCTCTTTTGAAATGATTTCGTAAATTTCTGGGTGTATCTATAGCTACTATCTTCCCTTTGTTCATTATGGCTACCTTGTTGGCCAAAAGTTCTACCTCGTAAAGCACATGAGTGGTGAGAATGATTGTTTTTCCATCTTTGTTAAGTGCAGCTATGAAGTTTCTTATTGTTCTGGTGGCTTCAGGATCCAAACCAAGCATTGGCTCATCCAAGAATATTATGTCTGGCTCTGGTATTAAAGCTCTTGCAATGTTCACTTTTTGTTTCATGCCTGTACTGAGTTTAGAAACTACGGTGTTTTTCCATTCCCATATATGTAGTAGAGAGAGTAATTTCTCAGCTCTCGTGATTATAGTTTTTTTATCTAAGTTGTACAGTTTTGAAAAGAAAACGATATTTTCGAGAACTGTCAATCTGTCATATAGTATTAGCCTGTCAGAAACGAGCCCTATTTTTTGTCTAACTTTTTTATCTTCCCTGATAACATCATAACCAGCTACTTTGACATTTCCACTTGTAGGTGCTGCGAGAGTTGTGAGCACTCTTATCGTTGTGCTCTTCCCGGCTCCGTTCGGACCAAGGAGGGCAAAAAGATCACCGTAATCAACGTCAAAAGAAATTCCATTTACAGCTTTGACCTTTTTATAGTACTTTTTCAAACTTTCAACAGATATGGCTTTACTCTTCATTGATCCACCTCCTCAACTCAGCTTCAAGATTTTCTAAATTTCTCAGCAATTCCTTAACATCGTTTTTATCTTTCCAATCTGTGGAATGCAATTGGTAGAAGATTGGCCCCATTGTTTTGCTTATCGCTGGTGGAATGGTGTCAAGACCTTTACTCATGACTATTCCGAGCCTGTTCAAGATGTTTTTCATACCCTCTTTGTTTTTTTCGATTTCACTTACAAAATTTTTCCCTTCTTCTGTTAGAGAATAAATCCTTCTCCCACGATGGTTGCTTTTTCTGTCAATTTTCATTGCCAGAATGCCATCTTCTGTCAATTTCCTCAACTGCGGATACACTGTACCAGCAGATGCCGGAATGCCTTTTTCTTTACAATATCTAATGAAATCGTAGCCACTCGCTTCATTGTTTTGTGCCAAAAATCTAAGCATCAAAAATTTTAAAAAGGGATACTTTGCCAATATGCTCACCTCTTATATCTACACAGATATATCTATAAAGATATATTATACCCCTATAGGAAAAATGTCAAGTGGCATTTAAGCAAAACTGTTCTTGAGTTTTCAAAAAGCATTTAAATTTAAGGATGCGTAACCTTTGTATTTGGAGGAAAGCAGATCCGCATTTTTTAATTGTTTAAAGTTTGAAAAACGAATGTTATTCGATCGTCAAGAAATAAGATTAATATGATAAGGAAGGCGGTGGAGTTCGCCTAAAGCTGGTTGGCCGATGACTCCTGAATTTAAGGGAGCCG
Source organism: Thermotogae bacterium (assembly GCA_026988035.1). GTDB lineage: Bacteria > Thermotogota > Thermotogae > Mesoaciditogales > Mesoaciditogaceae > WFSH01. Next base: position 161 of record JALSLY010000072.1, on the reverse strand, counting down.
TTTTTTATTTTTTGGAGGTGGAAGTTGTGCAAATTGCAGATATGAAAAAGAAGATTATAAACAACATATCGCATGTCATTTTTGGCAAAGACGAGGTTATAGAGAAACTCATTGTAGCATTTATGATAGGTGGGCATGTTCTCATGGAAGATGTCCCTGGA
>JALSLY010000071.1 GCA_026988035.1 Thermotogae bacterium | reverse complement strand
TGCTTTAAGAGCGGTAAGGCATTTGAGAAGATTATCCATCATTCATTCATGATTTCATGTAGATTTTTATTTTGACTCATCGATTCATTTTCGTGTAGATTTTTTATGAGTCAACTCGAACAATTGACATTTAAAAACTTGATGGTGTAAAATAGTACGCAAACCGAACTTATTCGAGGTGAAGAATGAGAAAAACTTCGTCAAAAACTCAATTGGCTTTATCGAGTTTGAATCATTTTACGGTTGATGGATATAGTGCCATGCTCACGCCACTGTGGCCTGCCATAATGACGCTTTTTTCCCTTTCACAAGGGACAACAGCATTTATAGCCGCAAGTCTCGGCGTGATCGTAGCGTTTATACAACCAATAGGTGCCACTATAGGTATAAAGTTTGGTGAAAAGAGAATGCAAATCCTTAGCGTTTTGCTGTCAGCGATTTTTATACCTTTAATAGGAGTTGTCAATAATTTAGTCATGTTAATTGTCTTTTTGACACTGGGAAGGATAGGGAATGGCTTTTTCCATCCGAATGCAGCTGCATTCGTTGGGAAAATGGGCTTTTATCATGAACATACAGCAATGTCTCTATTTTCAATTGGCGGGAGTCTTGGAGGAGCGATCATGCCAGTGGTGATAGTCTGGTATGTGAAACTGTTCGGTTTCCGCTCGATGTATTTATTGAGCTTTTTTGGGGTGATCATTGCAGTTCTCTCACTTTTGTATCTTCCAAGATTCAAAGAAAGTGCAGATCATGTAAAGCAGATGCCTGGTTTTGGATTGAAAGATTCCTTATCTGTTAGAGGAGTGAAGGGATTGGTTTTTGTTATCGTTTTGCGTTCGCTAACGCTTATGATGTTTTCAAATTTGCTACCTCTTTATCTCAAACAGATAGGGCAGCCGTTAGTATGGGGGGGATACTTTCTTACATTTTCCACATTGGCCGGTACCCTTGGAAATTATTTAGGAGCCATCCTTTCTGACAAAATAGGCCCCAAGAATGTGAATGTGCTTTCTATATTTGCAGCTTTTCCTTTTGCTTTAGCTTTGGTGTTGATACGAAACACCTACATTATGCTTGTGATGTATATAATAATGGCATTTTTTGCATTTTTCACAATGGCTTCTAACGTTTCGTACATGCAAAAATTTTTGCCGCATAGAAAAGGCATTGCCTCAAGCCTTGGAATGGGAATTTCATGGGGTATGGCAAGTTCCATCTTTGTGGGGATAAGTTTAATGATCAATTCGATTGGATTACATACCGTACTTTTTATCGGCGTTTTTTCATTGGCAGCGGCGGCAATAACAGCTTTGAGACTTCCAAAGGCCGAAAAAAGTGCGGTGAATTTAAGTGAGTAAAGCACATGATTTAACAGAAGGATCAATAATCTCAACGATCTTTAAGCTCTCGTGGCCATTAGTAGCTGCAAATTTGCTTCAATCTTTGTATAACATAGTAGATGCCTTTTGGCTTGGAAAATTGGGACCTCTTGCTATAAATGCCCCAACACTCTCTTGGCCAGTCATATTCTTAGTTATATCCTTTGCCGGAGGATTTGGAATGGCTGGAACTTCTTTTGTGGCTCAACATCATGGTGCTGGTGAAGAAGATATGGTGGGGGAAGCCACTGGACAAACATTGTTTATCATGGCAGTTCTGTCAATCGGGTTGGGAGTTCTTGGATTTTTCCTGACAGATTCGATCGTTCATTGGATGGGAGCGTCAGAGCAGTTAATACCTCTCGCATCTATATTCATGAAAACCATTTTTATTTCCATTCCTTTCACTTTTGGATTTATGATTTACTCTTCCATTTTAAGGGGATATGGTGATACGATAACACCGATGAAACTCTCTCTTTATTCCGTTATAGCTAACATGGCTCTCGATCCAATTCTCATATTTGGGCTTATTGGATTTCCAAAACTTGGTGTTTTTGGTGCTGCGTTGGCTACTTTCATTACTCGAGGAGTCTTCACAATATACGCATTTTACCTCTTGCTTTCCGGAAAGAACGGTTTGAAAGTTACCAAAAAGAACTTGATTCCAAAATGGAAGCGTCTCTCTCATATTATGAAAATCGGGCTTCCACTTGGACTGAGTCAGTCTGGTCAAGCGTTGGGATTTGTCGTGATGACAGCTATAATAACTTCATTCGGAAATTACACGCTTGCGGCTTTTGGTATAGGCAATAGAATAATATCACTTGCCACCATGTTTTCAATGGGAGTGACTGCGGCGTCAGCCGCGATCATAGGGCAGAACCTTGGAGCACACAAGATTGACAGAGCGGAGAAAAGTTTGAAAGAGACGTTGTTGTTGAACACTCTGATCATGATCGGAATTTCAGCTGTGATGATAATTTTCAGGCGTCCGCTTATGGAAATTTTCATTACGGATCAAAATGTTGTGAAACAAGGCACTCATTTGATGTTCATTATTGCTTTCTTCATGCCTTTCTTTTCAATCATGCAAACTTTTATGGCGGCCTTTAACGGGTCAGGGCACACAATGGCAAGCATGTGGTTGATGATCTCCCGCTTGTGGTTTATGCGGATTCCGCTCATATATCTGATGGGGTGGAGTTTAAAAATAGGTTCCGATGGAATTTGGTGGGCCATGGGATTATCAAACGCTGGTGCAGCTCTTATGGCGCTTTTACTGTACCTTCCTGGAAGTTGGAAAATTCCAAAGGCAATGTTCAAAAGAACATAAAATTTTTTTAGAAATTTGAGCTTATTTTATGTCAATTTGATCTCACTTTTTCCTAAAAGTATTAACATTGACATAGAGAGTTTAACATGTTAAAATAATTTAACATGAGAGCATGATTGCCATTCTTGAAAAAGGAGCTCATGATTAAAAAATGAGTGGCAGTTATGCCCATCAATAAGGGGGTGTTATTCTTGAAGAAGTATTCTATCCTTATAGTGGTTTTACTGCTATTGGCATCTGCTGTGTCTATTTTTGCTATTGCGGCTAAAAACTACGTGATCGTTGGTACGACCGACAAATTTACTTCTCTCGATCCTGCGAAGGCTTACGAATATCTGTCAGATAACCTGTTGCAAAATGTCATGACTGGCTTAGTGAAGTACATACCTGGGACGACAAAGATTGTTCCGTCTTTGGCAAAAAATTGGGAAATATCGTCCGATGGGATAACTTACACTTTTCATCTCAAAAAAGGACTGAAATTCTCAAATGGAGATCCCATAAACGCTCAAGTATTCAAGTTTTCGATTGACAGAGCCATATCTCTTAAGCAAAACCCATCGTTTTTGCTGGCAGATGTTGTAAAAGATGTTAAAGTTATTAACGACACGACATTCGAGATCCGACTTCAGTATCCGTTTGCGCCTTTCATCAACATCCTTGCTTTTCCAATAGCCTATCCGGTTGATCCGAAAGTTTATTCAGCTAATAGTGTGTACAATGGGCTTCCTGTAGCAAGTGGACCGTATATGGTAACCAAATTTGTGAGAGGGCAAGAGATGGAGCTTAGAAGGAATCCGAATTACTATGGTGAACCTGCTAAAACGCCTATTATACTCATAAAGATTTACAGGGCGGCCAACAATCTGTACATGGCTTTGCTCAATGGTGAAATCGATGTTGCTTACAGAACTTTCCTTCCGCAGCAGTTCAAAATGATCCAGAAGAATAAAAACTTTAAGGCATATGCAGGAAAGAGCCCATTCATCAGGGAAGTAGTTTTCAATGTAAAGATTAAACCATTTGATAATCCAAAAGTTAGAGAAGCCCTTTCATATGCGGTCAACAGAGCTAAAATATCGAGTGAAGTTTTCTCATCACTTGTGAGTCCTCTCTATACCCTTGTTCCTGACGGAATGTGGGGACATGAGAGCGTTATGCCAAAGTACGATCCATCAAAGACTGTATCCATTCTTAAATCCCTTGGCTATTCCAAAGACAATCCGCTTAAGATCACTTTGTGGTATACACCAAGCCATTATGGCTCGACGGAGGCATCTCTTGCTTTAACCCTCAAAAACGTGTTTGAATCCACAGGCCTAATAAAATGCAACATTAAATATGCTGAATGGGCCACGTACGTAGATTACTTTACCAAAGGAGTAATGGGAATGTTCTTGCTTGGATGGTATCCGGACTACTTTGATCCGGACGATTACATGTGGCCTTTCTTAGAGTCTAAAGCTAGCCCCGCGATGGGTTCCTTCTACTCCAACAAAACAGTAGATAAGCTTCTTTTAGATGCAAGAATTGTTAGTGATATTCCTGGACGAACGGCGCTTTACGATGCGGTCCAGAAGATAATGGCAAATGAGGCGCCATATATTCCTCTTTTCCAAGGGCAACAACAAGTTGCAACTAAGCCAAACATTGGAGGCATACTGTTGGGCCCAGTTCAAATATTCAGATATTACCTTTTGTACAAAAAGTGAGAAGGTTCAGGGCTGGGTGAAAGCCCAGCCTTTTTCTGTATCTACCTAACGATTCACGATTTCCGCAATTTTTCAAGGAGGTGGATTGTATTTGAAGACTTATATTCTGACAAGAGTTTTGCTCGCCATCCCCATGATTTTGATAATACTTACCATTGTTTTTGTCATTTTGAGAGTCCTACCAGGTAATCCTGTCTTAGCCATGGTAGGTCCAAAAGCACCTCCTCAGATCGTGGCGGCAATGGAAAAAGAAATGGGTCTTGACAAGCCCATAATAGTTCAATACGGAGATTATTTATTAAACATAGCTCACGGAAACTTTGGGAGATCCACTCTCACATCATTACCTGTGATACAAGAACTCATGCAGAAGTTCCCCGCGACGTTAGAATTAACGATCTTTGCCATGATCGTTGCGATATTTATTGGTATATTTTTTGGTACGTACGCGGCTTATTATTATGGAAGAACGCTGGATGTTGTAGCGCGAGTTTATTCAATCTTTGTTTATTCTTTTCCGGTTTTTTGGTTTGGGATTATGTTGCAGCTTATTTTTGGGGTGTGGCTTCACTGGCTTCCAGTCTCTGGGAGATCCTCACCTTTTATGATTCCTCCTCACGTTTATACAGGTTTATATGTTATTGATTCCATACTCAACCTCGATTGGCCGGTTTTTGTTGACACTATCCGCCATTTGATTCTTCCATCCGTAACACTGGGAGTCGTGATATCAAGTATATTCGTGAGAATGGTCAGATCCAACGTAATTCTATCGCTTTCGAGTCAATACGTTGTAGCATCTCGTGCGCGTGGAGTGAAAGAGAAAAAGGTACTTTTCAGTCACGCACTCAAAAATGCAATGGCTCCGATCTTAACGATTATGGGATTGGAGTTTGCTCTTCTCTTAGCAGGTGCGGTTTTAACAGAAACTACTTTTTCATGGCCAGGAATTGGAAGCTATCTCATATCGAGGATTGCTTACAGAGATTTTCCGGCCATACAGGGTGCTATAGTCTTTTTTGCGTTTTTCATTGCCGCTGTTAGCATATTGGTGGATATAATAAATGCGTGGATAGATCCACGGGTGAGGTACTGATGGCAAATACAAATTATGACAATCAAATGATAAGTGCAAGAATAGGTCGAGGATTGAAAGATTTACTTGGAGATTCTTCGGGTGTCATGGCGTTTGTAGGATTGATCTTGCTGTCGCTTTTTATATTAATAGCGATCTTCGCTCCACTTATAGCACCATACAGTCCTATAAAACCATCTGGAGCTCCCTTTTTGTCGCCCCAATGGGGGCATATCATGGGGACAGATAATCTCGGATATGATGTGTTCAGTCGTTTCCTTTGGGGATCACGAACGGCTTTTGTAATAGCAGTTTTTGCCACTCTGCTTGCAGCTTTTGTGGGAATTCCAGCCGGTCTTTTCGTTGGGTATGCTGGTGGCACTGTGGATAGAATTGTCACAATGATCATGGATTCAATTTACACTTTTCCAGGATTGATACTTGCTATAGCGATTGTTGCCATGCTTGGACCTGGGGTAGTTGACATATCGCTTGCCATCGCAGTTGTTTACATCCCAACTTACTATCGTGTTATTAGGAGTCAGGTCAGCACTATCAAATCTGAGTTGTATGTTGAGGGAGCACGCTCGATCGGTGCGAAGAATATGACTATCATTTCTAAGTATATACTGCCAAACGTTCTTCCCTCTACAATAGTTGTTTTATCAATGAATATAGCAGATGCCATCATGACGGAAGCAGGATTAAGTTTTCTTGGTCTTGGCATGGTTCCACCAACACCTGACTGGGGGTACGATCTGGCAAATGGGCAACGGTTTTTACTTCAAAATGATTGGTGGATGGTATTCTTTCCAGGGCTTGCAATTATCCTGATAGTTCTTGGATTCAGTATGTTTGCGGAAGGGCTCGATGAATACTTCAATCCCAATATAGGAGAAAAGCGGTGAAAAACCATGGCACTTTTAGAAGTTAAGAATCTCCGTATAGATTATTTAACTAGAAGAGGAAGTGTAAAGGCAGTTGATGAGATTTCATTTTCCATTGGAAGTCGTGAAACCATCGGACTTGTCGGTGAATCCGGATGTGGAAAATCAACAACGGGTCTTGCCATGCTTGGGCTCCTCCCAACGAACGCCAGAATCTCGGGTGAAATAGTGTACAATGGAAAGGATCTTTCAAAAATGCATCAAGAGGAGTTAAGAAAAATAAGAGGAGAAGAAATTTCTATGATCTTTCAAGATCCCATGACCTCTCTTGATCCAATTATGCGTATAAGAAAGCAGTTTTTTGAGTTGATACAAGCACATCATCCTAAAATGAACGAGAATGAGATGGAAAAAATTTCATCTGAGGCTCTGAAATCTGTTGGGATAGATCCTTCCAGACTCAACAACTACCCTTTTGAATTCAGTGGTGGGATGAGACAAAGAGTCATGATAGCACTCTCGATAGCATTGAAACCCTCTATTTTAATAGCTGATGAACCCACAACGTCTTTGGATGTTGTTGTCCAGGAACAAATAATGGAAGTACTTAAAGAATTAAAAAGAAGCAAAAATATGTCGATGGTACTCATAACCCACGATCTCGGTGTGGTGGCGGAAGTTGTGGATAAGATCGTTGTAATGTACGCTGGGCACCTTGTCGAATATGGTAATGTGTATCCCGTTTACGAAAAACCTTTGCATCCTTACACACAGTTGCTCTTGGAGTCAATACCAAATGTAAAGTTGGAAGATAGAGAATTGAAATATATACCAGGAAGCCTCCCAGATCTAAAAAACCCGCCTAAGGGTTGTAGATTTTCACCAAGATGCCCGTTCTCAAAAAATATTTGCAAAGAGAAAGAACCACCTATCTTTGAGATTGAAGGACGAAGGGTGAAATGCTGGTTGTATGGAGGTGAAATCAATGCAAATATCGACAAAACAAGCTCTGCTGTCGGTTGAGAATCTAAAAAAGCACTTTCCTCTGAAAATACCATGGACTAAAGCGCTCTTTTCTAAGGAACGTCCAACGGTTAAAGCTGTTGATGGTGTTTCTTTTGAAATAAAAAAAGGGGAGACACTTGGACTTGTTGGAGAATCAGGAAGTGGGAAAACTACTATAGGAAGAGTCGTGATTCGCCTTACCGATCCCACAGATGGCAAAATCAACTTTGACGGGCGGGATATTACAAAACTTTCAAAAGAGCGGCTCAGGCGTGCGCGGCGCGACTTTCAGATGATTTTTCAAGATCCCATGGCATCTTTAAATCCTTACATGAGAATAGGGAAGACAGTTTCTCATCCATTAGAAATACACAAAATTGGTACTCCTGCCGAGAGAAAAGCGCGTGTACTTTCATTATTTGAGAAAGTTAATCTCATTCCGGCAGCGGAATTTTATGATAGATTTCCGCGGCATCTTTCAGGTGGTCAGCGCCAACGAGTTGTCATTGCACGTGCCATTGTTACCAATCCAAAATTTGTGGTTGCAGATGAAGCCACTGCCATGCTTGATGTATCCGTGAGATCGCAGATATTGAAATTAATGATAGATATAAAAGAGGAGTTGGACCTTACTTATCTTTTTATAACTCATGATCTCGCCAGTGCAAAGTATATATGTGATAGAATAGCGGTTATGTATCTTGGAAAGATCGTTGAGGTTGCCAAAACTCCCAACCTTTTCGAAGAACCTCTTCATCCTTATACTCGTATACTCATGAG
>JALSLY010000070.1 GCA_026988035.1 Thermotogae bacterium | reverse complement strand
TGTGAAACAACCGCGTCTTCAAAATTTTCTGGTGGATCTCTGAACTCGGAGTTTTTCACTTCTTGTTCTAAGAATTTTTTCACGTCATTTGTTGATATTTCCACTCCAAAAAGCTGTGCAATCGTGTCTCGATTTATTGGAAAAGGCACAAGCATTCCATCCACGTAAGTTAGCACTTTATGTTGGTAATAGTGCCACTTTGTGAACTTGCTCAAGAATTTGAAAACACCCGCATTTTTGGTGTGAAATATGTGTGGACCGTAAGTGTGAATCAATATCCCATCTTCATTAAATTCATCATAAACATGACCCGCGATGTGTTGCAATTTTTCCACCACGAGAACACGTTCACCAGCCTCTGCCAAAACTCTTGCAGTCGTGGCACCAGCAAGACCGGCTCCTACCACCACACAGAAATTCTTCATACCTTCCTCCTCTATATCATTTTTCAACTATAGTGTATACTAATATAGTGTATACTAATTTAACTTTAAAAGATAAGTGTTGATGGCTCTGACAATTGTCTTTCGGATCTGTCCTCGCTACGCTGCGGAGGCTCCTGCAAGGCAATGTCATCGCCGATGATTACTTTTTGGACTTCAATTTTGAAGTGTATCGAGTATATCACAATCTCAAGGTTGTAAGCTGGATTGATGGGTTAAAAATAATTTTTTTGGATTACCACGAAGAAGGTTTTTCCTCTATATTGGATGACTTTCACATTTGGATCGTTTTTGAGATTCACAATGATCTTATCAGCGTTTGCAACGAATTTCTTTGCAAGATTTCTTACTTGCTCTTCTCTCATTGGATGACGTTCGCATATTTTCAAGATCGCATCGTAAAGCTGAGAAGGGTCGTCTATGTGAAAGTCTCCCTCTTCATATTTTGCAATGACGTAGCTATGTAAAATTTCATGCGCTTTGACTATCGTGTCTTCGTCAGGAATCTCAACCCATGATTCGGCTGGTGGACGAATTGGAACATTTATGTAAACACGATCTGGTTTTATATCTTCGAGTGCTTCTGAGATCTTTTTAAGTTCTTTTTCAGAATCGTTCAGATTTTTAACAAGCATTACCTCGATCCAGAACTGCCCATGGAAAACTTTTGAAAATTCTTTGAGCCCATTTAACATTGAATCAAAATTTATTGACTTGTGCGGCCTGTTAATTCTCAGAAAAGTTTCACTATCACCTGCATCTAAAGAGGGAAGCACGACATCTGCATTCAAAAGCTCATTCCTTACAAATGGATCGTAAAGTAAAGAACCATTTGTTATTACAGCAACTGGTAAATGCGTTCTGGATTTAACTTGATGAATAAGATATCCAAGCGAAGCACACAAGGTGGGTTCGCCTTCTCCAACGAAAGTTATGTAATCGATCCCGTTGGGATTTTCTTTCACAGCGCTTGTTATTTCGCTCAACACCTTCCTCGGATCGAAAAAATCCTGTCTCGTGTTTGTCATATGATCGGTTCTCCCTAATTGACAATAAACACAAGAATAATTGCAGGTCTTTGAAGGTATGGGACTTACCCCCAAAGACCTGCCAAGTCTTCTTGAAGGAACCGGACCGTAAACGTACTTGTAAGTCATCACCAATCTCTCATTCCGCGACCACGGCCCATGCCACGCCTTTGGCCTCTACCATACCCCATTCCAGTTCCACGTCCTCTTCCTAATCCACGAAGCGCCGGATTTTCGGAGTTTGGTCTTATAGCGTTTGTTGGGCAGACCTCCATGCATTTTCCACATCGCGTGCAGATAGCGTTGTTTATGTGAGCTTTGCCGCTATCCATCTTTATTGCACCTTCAATCGGGCAAGCATCAACACAAATTGCGCATCCTTTACATTGTTCTTCTCTAACCCATGGCATGATTCATCACCTCTTCATCACTTTATTTTCGATCTTGTTCCATATTTTTCGTATTTCATGGGAAGCAGGACATTCGTAAAACATAATGGATTTGGCTTGTTCAGTTGCTGTTTTGACAGTTGCATCGTATGGTATCTTTCCCAATATTTCCAATGATCTGTCTTCACAGTATTTTTCTATTTTATTTGTTTGAAATTCGTTTATGTTGTACTTGTTTATGACGATTCCCATTGGTATTCTAAAATGTTCGACTGTTTGAACTATACGTTTAAGATCGTGTAACCCGCTCATAGTTGGTTCTGCAACGATGACAACGTAGTTTGCTGAAGTTACGGATGATGTTGCTGGACATCCTATGCCGGGAGCCCCATCTATTACCACGATCGGAATATCCTTTTCTCTGGCTACTCTTACAGCCTCTTTTCTCACTTCTGCAATAAGTCCCCCAGTTGTTTCTTCACCGGGTTGTAAGAGTGCGTGAGCCATAGGCCCTTTTTGGGTTTCGGATAAGTAATATTCTCCACTCAAAGAGTCGATAAGTTTCAATGCTTTCGTTGGGCATTTCATAACACACGCGTTGCAGCCTTCACATGCGTATTCTTTAATGAAGTACTTGTCATCATCAAAGCTGATGGCATCGAATCTGCACACTTGCTGACATATACCACACTTCACACATTTTGATTGGTCCAAGATAGCTTTTTTTGAACCGATATATTTGTGGGCATTTTTTACTTCTGGTTTTAATATTATATGTAAGTTTGGAGCGTCAACGTCACAATCTGCCATTACGCGTTCTCGCGTGAGATATGAAAATGACGCTGAAAGCGTTGTTTTCCCAGTTCCACCTTTACCACTTACTATGGCGATTTGTCTTAACACGCAGCCATCGCCTCGATTCTTTGAAAGAGTTTAATAAACTCCTCGACATACTCTTTTCTAACTTTAGAAAAAAGTTGTCCGTTTGAATAGCTGCGTGCGATGATCACATCGTATGGAATGGTCATCAACAAAGGGATGTTTTCCTTATTTAAGTATTTTTCGATTTTTGTGTAAACTCCATCGTATCTGTTTAGAACGACGCCAGTTTCCACGTTTAAATTCCTTATGATACTGATAGATAATTTCAAATCGTGTAGCCCAAATGGGGTTGGTTCGGTAACGAGCAACGCGAAATCAATACCTTGAAGCGTTTCAATAACAGGACAAGATGTTCCAGGTGGAGAATCCAGGATAACGACATCCATATTTTGATCGATATGCTTTTTCATTTGCCTTATAACTCTAACTGGAGACGGTTCTCCTATGTTCAAAACTCCTTCTCCAAACACTATGCCTTCGTGTGTTAGGCCAACTCTTACTTTTCCGATCTCTTTTGGCATTTCAGATATAGCATTTACTGGGCAAACCATCGAACACACTCCACAGCCGTGGCACAAATATTCAAACACCATTATATGTTTTTGTGAAACACTGATCGCTGAAAATTCACACGCCTGGGCGCACTTCCCACAGTGGGTGCATGCGCTTCTATCAATGTTTGGAATCAGGATGTTCACCGGTTCTTCCGTAACGTAATCCACGTTGAAAAAGATATGAGAATTCGGTTCTTCTGCGTCGGCATCAAGAAGTTGAACTTTTTTACCATTCTGTCGCAGCGAATATGCCAGATTCGTTGCGACAGTGGTTTTGCCTGTCCCTCCTTTTCCTGAAAGCACAGCAATCTTCATGATACTTTTTTCAATTCTCCGTTTTTGAATTTTTCTAAAGCTTCAGAGACTTTTAAACCTCTGCCATCGTAGACATCTATTTCAGAACTTTTCAACGCCTCCATGGCGTTTCCGCCTGGCAGTGCTGAAATGAGCACTTTAACTTTGTTGTCAATGGCAATTTGAACAGCTTTTGGCCCCATACCGCGCGATATATCCGCGTTGTTCTCTATAACTTTGTACTTGTTGGACTTATCCTCGTATACTAGAAAATATGGAGCTCTTGCGAATCTGTCTGCTATTTGGCTTTCAAGTGATGGTTCGTTTGTTGCAAGCATGATTTTCATAAAAGCACCTCCCAAAAATTTTATACATTTTGCATATATATGATATACCTTTAAACCATCACATGTCAATGAATCCAGGAGTCAATGTGATGTGGTAAAATGGTATGAGCATGATCGATCAAAATGGAGGTGTAGGGGATGCCTTATTTTAGTGTACAAACCAACGCAAAAATAGATGAAAAGTTTTCTTTGATTAGAGAACTTTCTTCTTTCATTGCTAAGGAGCTTGGAAAACCTGAAAGATATGTCATGGTCTCTTTGGAAGAAAAAGAAATGCTATTCGGTGGAAGTGAAGAACTATGCGCGTTTGTTGATTTGAGAAGTATAGGACTCGCGGAATCGGAAACAAGAAAGCTTTCAAAGGCGATTTGCGATTTCCTCGGGAAACATTTAAAATTAGAAGCAGATAGAATATACATAAACTTTGCAAATGTAAAGGGCTCGATGTGGGGGTGGAATGGAGCAACATTTTAAAAGATTGACTTACTTAAGTTGTATGTCAACTTTACAACCTATGAGTATTTATCAAATAAGCATTGCTTTTCAAGCGATAAAGGAATTTTTTCGAAGTCTTATCAAGCGTCATCCTGAACCGACCGTAGGTCGTCCCGGACCTAATCCGGGATCTCATACTTGTTTCAGGATCTCATCCTTAGATTCCGGGTCAAGCCCGGAATGACATTATGGTCAAGGACTCCATTCAACGGCTCGTAGGCCGGAATGGCATTATGGTCAAGGACTCTGTTATGATTGTCAAACCCACAATAACATTACGGCCAAGGACTCTATTAGAGATCAGGGCACGCTCAGATACTCATAAGTGAGTGCTTTGCAGTTGTCGCTTCTCGGCTACCGTCAGCGCCTACGCGCACTGTAAAGGACAACAGAACGGTCAGGAAAGTGGGAAAGACATTGCACATCCACTCCTCACTCTTGTGAACTTGGCGATGGCGAGCTCATATGTCTTGATGAAAACTTTGAGCAAGATGTGAAAAATCTCTTTCTTTAAAGATTCGGATCGTCTTGTAATCTTAATGCACATTCCGAGTGACTTAGTAATGAATATTGGCATTTAGCTAAGAGAAGGTCAAACAGTTAGATGGTGAAGAAAGTGACAGACTTTGTTCATCTTCATCTTCATACGGAGTATAGTTTAACAGATTCAATTTTGAGGATCACTCCGTTGATGAAAACAGTTAAAGAAATGGGTATGAGTGCTGTGGCTATAACAGATCATGGCACAATTGCTGGTGCTGAAAAGTTTCATTCAGTTGCTTTGAAGAACGGCATAAAACCTATAATTGGCTGTGAAATGTATCTGGTTGGTGAAGGGCGGAAGCGTTATCATCTCACGGTCCTTGCAAAAAATCGCAATGGGTATTTTTCAATTGTGAAAGCCCTGAATTTGCTTGCCGGTGAAAAGAAAAGGGGATTCACGGATGAAGAAATTTTATCTCTTGAAGACGTTATTATCCTTTCAGGATGCATAGGTGGGAAAATTCCTTCTTTAATCCTTAATAGCAAAATTACTGAAGCAAAAGAATTAGTGGAAGCTTACAAATCTCGTTTTGGTGATGATTTTTATTTGGAACTTATGGATACAGCGCTTCCAAAGCAGAAAGAACTGAATGAAGTACTCATCGATCTGTCAAATAAGTACAAAATAAAACTTGTGGCTACAAATGATGTTCACTTTTTGAAAAGAGAAGATGCAAAGGCACATGGATTGTTTGTATCGATTGGAAGAAACATGCGCTGGGATGGAAATTTCGCCTATGGGAGTGACCAATATTATCTTAAATCTCCACAGGAGATGGAAAGGCTTTTTGGTCATGTAAAAGGCGCTCTTGAGAATACTCTTGAGATAGCTCAGAAGTGCGAAGAATATGGTATTGAACCAAATTTGGAACTTCCAAAGATCTCAGAAGATGATCGTTCGACTTTGAGAAAGATGATAGGTTTTGAAAATCTCAAAGGGAAGCGCAGATCAAGAGCTGATGCAGAATTAAAAGTAATAGAATCGAAAAACTTCTCCAGATATTTTCTCGTTGTCTCAGATATTGTACGAACAGCCGAAAAACTTGGTGTAATTGTTGGCCCTGGAAGAGGCTCTTCAGTTTCATCACTTGTTGCATATTTGCTTGGTATTACTACAATAGATCCTTTGAAGTATGATCTGCTTTTTGAAAGGTTTTTAAATGAGTCAAGAGCTGGGGATCCGGATATTGACATAGACGTGGAGGATACTGAACGTAATCGATTGATAAATGGTATCATGGAAAAATATGGTAAGGACCGTGTCGTACAAGTTGGTGCTTACGGGACGCTCGGGGCAAGAGCTGTCATACGTGCTGTAGGGAAAGCTTTAGATTTAAATGAGCGAGTCGTAAATGATTTGGCGTGGAGGGTCTCTGGCTACGATTCCGTGAAAGATGCGATCGCTAAGAATCCTGCCCTTGAGCGCATTTCGCATGATCCGACGATTGGTGAAACTCTGAATTATTCCCAGATGTTAGAGGGACTTGTGCATCATAGGACCATACACGCTGCTGGGATATTGTTATCCGATACAGCCATAACAGAAAGATTGCCACTTGTTTTTAATGACGGCACGTGGGTTACAGAGTTTGATATGGAATCGCTTGCTTCTCTCGGCGTGATAAAGATAGACATTCTGGGTTTGAGAACGCTGACCAACATTAAGGAAACCCTTGAAAAAGGTGCAAATAGAGAAAAAATGAATGAATTGCCCATTGACGATCCAAGTATTTACAACCTGTTGAAACGTGGAGAAACTCTTGGTGTTTTTCAACTTGAAAGCGCATCTGCTACGACGTTGACAAAGAAAATGGCTCCACGGTGTTTTGAAGATATTGTCGCTCTTTTAAGTTTAAATCGTCCTGGTCCTATGTATTCAGGTATGGCTGATGAATATATAAAAAGAATGCATGGACTCTCGGTAAGCAAAGATGACTTTGGTCTTAATGAGTTGCTAAGGGATACCTATGGTATGATAGTTTATCAAGAACAAATAATGAAAATTGCAACACAGATTGCAGGGTTTACGCCAGCTCGAGCTGATGTGTTTCGTAAAGCGGTATCTAAAAAGAAAACCAGTCTTATGAGTGAGCTTGAAAGTGAATTTATTTATGGATGCATGGAAAAGGGATATGATAGGGAGAAGGCCAAAAGACTCTTTGAACTCATAAATTCTTTTGCGTCTTATGGCTTCAACAAGTCCCACAGTGTAGCATATGCTTATATAACTGCGTGGACTGCTTACTTAAAGGCGACAAAACCTGCTCAATATCTTACTTCATTGATGAATTCTAACATATCAAATCCTGCGAAGCTCTCGATTTATGCAAACGAAGCCAAGCGTCTTGGCTTGGAACTTCTTCCACCAGATGTCAACGAATCTAAAGCTCTTTTCAAAACAGAAAATAACGGTATACGTATTGGCTTGGCTGCGATCAAAGGCGTGGGTTTGGCATTTGGCAAAGACATTGAAGAAGAACGAAAAATGATGAGATACGAAAGCATTCAGGATTTTTTAAGCCGCCTCAAGAAAAGGCGTCCAAGCAAAAGATTGGTGGAGATATTGATACTTGCTGGCGCGTTGGACTCTATCTGTCCAAATCGGAAGTATGCGATTGATAATCTTGAAAAAATATGGGATATGGCTGAAGGGGGGTTGAAAGCCCTTCAGCAGCAACTTTTCGGAGGCGGGAAAAAGTCTGTTCTTCCATCGATTGATGGGTATCCTGACTATGATTTGGCTGAGCGAATTCGTCTTCAGAGACAATATCTTGCTATTACGATCGTTGAGCAAACTGAAATGGGATTTTCAAAGATTATGGAAAATGGGCATGGTAAGGCAACGTTTTACGTTTTTGAAAGTGGAAAAAATATACTTGCTACAGACGGAGAAACTGAAATAGAAATACTATCTCCGTTTCCACTACCTGAAGAGGGACCTTACGAAGGTGAATTCATTTACAAAGGTGATACGATGAGCCTTGACAGACTTTTGAAAACTCCTTCATCCTATTTTATCTATGTTAAAGATGCAAGTGAGATAGAAAAAGTGACATCTAAGTTAGTAGACGCTAAAGGGAAAAAAGTGGTCATAAAATTCAATAGAATCTCTCTGGTTATAGAGAATAAAATGCCGAAAGAGGAGGAGAGTTACGGTGAACAACGGTGAATTGAATGAGAAATACAAGGAATGGGACAAGAAAACAGAAGAAATTCTTAAAAAATATCCAGAACGTGGAGAATTCAAAACTACTTGGGGTGGGGAAACGAAAAGGCTTTACACTCCACTTGATGTCGGTGACTATTCCAATATTGGGTTTCCAGGAGAGTACCCTTTCACTCGCGGTGTTCAACCAACCATGTATAGAGGAAAGCTATGGACGATGAGACAATATGCAGGTTTTGGTAATGCAGAGGAATCTAATAAAAGATATAAATATCTCTTAGAACAAGGACAAAGTGGCCTTTCTGTTGCTTTTGATCTTCCTACACAAATAGGCTATGATTCGGATGATCCTCATTCTCTTGGGGAAGTCGGGAAAGTTGGGGTAGCGATTGATTCTCTTTCTGACATGGAAACTTTGTTTGATGGGATTCCACTTGATAAAGTCAGTACTTCAATGACAATAAATTCCACCGCTTCAATACTTCTTGCCATGTACATGACAGTTGGTGAGAAACAGGGAGTAAGTAGGGAGAAACTTCGAGGAACTATTCAGAACGATATATTGAAAGAATACATAGCGCGAGGTACGTACATATATCCGCCACAGCCTTCAATGAGAATAATAACCAACATATTTGAGTTTTGTTCAAAAGAAATGCCACTGTGGAATACCATAAGTATAAGTGGGTATCATATAAGAGAAGCAGGTGCTGACGCAGTTCAGGAAGTTGCCTTTACACTTGCAGATGGTATAGAGTACGTGAAAGCCGCTATAGAGGCGGGACTGGATCCGAATTTGTTTGGTAGAAGGTTGTCTTTCTTCTTCGCTTCTCATAACGATTTCCTTGAAGAGATAGCGAAATTCCGTGCTGCTCGAAGAATGTGGGCAAAGATAATGAAAGAACGATTTGGTGTTACCAATCATTCTGCAATGAGACTTAAATTTCATACACAGACGTCAGGTTCTACTCTGACAGCTCAGCAACCTGATAACAACATAGTACGTGTCACTATTCAGGCCCTTGCAGCAGTACTTGGAGGGACACAGTCATTACATACCAACTCGCGTGATGAAGCTCTTGCCCTTCCAACTGAAGAATCAGTCAGAATAGCCCTCCGCACCCAGCAAATAATAGGATATGAATCTGGAGTTCCTAAGACGGTTGATCCACTGGCTGGATCTTATTACATAGAGTCACTTACTGATTCGATAGAAAAGCGAGCTTTTGATTATATAGACAAGATCGAAAAAATGGGTGGTATGGTGAAAGCTATTGAAGCAGGGTATGTGCAACAGGAAATAAGCAACAGAGCCTATGAATATCAACAAGCTATCGAATCTGAAAAACAAATCGTGGTGGGGGTCAACAAATTCACATCAGAAGAGGAGCCACTCAAAACAACATTAAAAGTCAATGATGATGCTGAGAAAGAGCAGATCAAAAAATTGCGAATTTTAAAAAAGGGCAGAGACAATGAAAAAGTTGAGAATGCTTTGAAAAGATTAGAAAATGTTGCGAAATCAGATGAGAATATAATGTATCCCATTGTTGATGCTGTGAAAGCATATGCCACGATAGGTGAGATCGCAAATGTTATGAGAAAAGTTTTTGGAGAATACAAAGAATCGATCACGCTGTGAGGAGGAGATGAAAATGATAAAAGTCATGATTGCCAAACCGGGACTTGATGGGCATGATAGAGGTGCAAAAGTCGTCGCTAAAGCTTTAAGAGATGCCGGAATGGAAGTGATATACACTGGGATCAGACAAACTCCTGAACAGATAGCACAATCCGCTGTTGATGAAGATGTGGATGTTCTCGGGATATCTATACTTTCGGGTGCACACATGAAACTGGTTCCCAAAATTCTTGAGCTTCTTAAGAAAATGGGAAGCAACATGCCAGTTTTTGTGGGAGGAATAATTCCGAAGGAAGATGCTAAAAGGTTGAAAGAAATAGGTGTTGTGGAAGTCTACGGTCCAGGAACTCCAACTTCAGAAATAGCGGAGCAGGTGAGGAAATTTGTCGAACACTCGAATGCGTGAAGATGAATTTTTGGAGGGAATAAAATCTCATGACAGGCGTTCACTTGCGAAAATGCTTTCGCTTTGTGAAAAAGATCCGGAGACGGCCAATGTCCTTCTTGACAAACTGGAAAAGAAAACTTCCCACGTGGTCGGTATTACGGGCAGTCCTGGAGTTGGCAAGTCAACGCTTATAAGTGCTATTCTTGATAAAATGAATGGGAAAAATGTTGGCGTTATCGTGGTGGATCCATCAAGTCCATTCACTGGTGGTGCTCTTCTCGGAGATCGTGTTAGAATGCAGTCGCATGCCACCAACGAAAAATTTTTTATACGAAGTTTTGCAAATAGAGGAGCTCTTGGTGGATTATCTCCATCGATATATGAAGCATGCGATACTTTTGAATCCTTCGGTATGGATAATGTGATAATTGAAACAGTTGGTGTGGGACAATCTGAAATTGACGTATCCAACATAGCGGATACGGTCATAGTTGTTCTATCGCCGGATAACGGTGATGAGATTCAAATGATGAAAGCTGGTCTCATGGAGATTGCGGATCTTTTTGTGATAAACAAATCTGATAACCCACGCTCGCAGATTTTATTGTCAAGACTCCGTGCTATGACGGCAGGAAGCAAAGAAGTTCCTATATATCTTACAAATGCTGTAACAAGCGAAGGGGTGGAAAGATTAGTCAGGGCTCTCGATAGCAGATTTTTTCAAATCTTGTCAGATGGTACTTTGTCTCAAAAGAGACGTAAAAGACTTCTTAATCATGTGAAATCAATGATAAGGAGAGAACTCGATCGTCTGGTTCAGAGCTTTGAAATTGATGGTATTAGTCCTAAGGAAATGAGAGATCACATAATTGAAGAACTGTGCCGAAAGAAGAGATTATAAAAAGTAGTTTTCTTAGTGAGGTGCTCTGGTTTTGGAATAACTACTAAACAATCACAAACATTACTATCATAAGTGTAGAAAGAAATACACCAAAAATCCCCATCATTGTATAAAACCAGAGCGTTTTTTTACTTTCTAAAATGTTTTTATGCTCATAGTTTCTCAAAAGCAAAATATTCCAGATGATCAAAGCACCTGAAGAAATTAACACTACAACAAGGAATACAAGTAAAAGCATCTTGCCTCTCTTTCTTGAGAAAGCGCGCCTTTGGGCGCGCTTTCAAATTACTGAACCTGATCTTTAAGAGCTTTGCCAGGGCGGAATTTTGGCACCTTTCTTGCTGCTATCTTTATCTTCTTTCCTGTCTGCGGATTTCTGCCCTCGCGTGCAGCTCTTTTGGAAACCTCGAATGTTCCGAATCCGACGAGCTGAACTCTCTCTCCTTTTGCAAGTGCATCAGAGATCGCGTCCAGCGTTCCCTCGAGAATTTCCTTGATTTCTTTCTTGTGGTATCCTGTACCTTCTGATACTCGATCCACTAATTCTTTCTTGTTCATTAAAGTTCCCCCTTTCCTCAATGAGGTGAAATTACAAATTGTGTGTTGCTGAAAACAACAAATTTTATTTGTACGAAGTTCTTTGACGAACCTTGCTTTCGAATATGATACTACATTATGCCGTGTTATTCAAGCTCTTTCGGTCTCTCCGCTTTAACTCAATAAAGAATATACACTAAAATCGAAATCAATCAAAATGCCGTGGTTATAGCAAAAATCGCAATTTGCGTAGCAAATCAAAGATAATCTTAGATTTTTGCTTCTAATCGCATATAGATGGAATTAATATGCTAAAAACGCTTATTTTCATCTAATTTCGTGATTGACTTTCTTGAAAATTTATAAAATGCTTGTTATTTTGCTGCTGCTTCGGTTGAAAAGGCAAATTTGTACACCCATTTGTTTTTTACTTCTTCATTGATGGTAAAATATGTTATCAAGGTTTTTTGCGACTGCTCAAAAAGTTTTTGCTATAGAAAAAAGTGATGCCTGCTTTCAATTGAATAAGAACTTGCGAATAGTCGTGAACTACACCGACAGTGTATACTTCCAAAATGGAAAAAGAAAGGACTTTTTATGGAAAAACTGAGATTTAAATCAATGAGTTTGTCAGATGAAACGCAAAGATCTATAGCAGAGATGAAATTTGAGGAGGCAACACCTATTCAGTCTTTGGCAATTTCCCCTTTATTGGAAGGTAAAGATGTTATAGGTCAAGCACAAACAGGAACCGGCAAAACGCTGGCGTATGCAATACCAGCTGTGGAAATAGTTGAAGAGAAAAATCCAAATCCTCAAGTTTTGATACTTTGTCCTACCAGGGAACTTGCAATTCAGGTATCAAGTATACTGGAAATTTTGCTTAAATACAGACGGAAAGCCAGTGCTGTTGCAATTTATGGCGGTCAACGGATAGATTTGCAAATAAGGGCCATAAAAAAAGGTGCGCAAGTGATCATTGGAACTCCTGGAAGAATTATGGATCACATGAGAAGAAAAACTTTGAAATTCAATAATGTTAAAATGGTTATTATTGATGAAGCAGATGAGATGCTAAACATGGGCTTTATCGATGATATAAAAACGATACTGAACGAAATTCCCTTTGAAAGACAAATTGCATTATTTTCTGCAACGATACCAAAAGCTATTTTAGAACTCAGCAAGAAGTTCCAGAAAAATCAGCAATTACTTAAGGTTCCCCATGAAAAATTGATGATGGAAAATGTGGAACAACTCTATTTTATAATTCGTGAAAGCGACAAACCAATTCTTCTCTCGCGCCTTTTGAGCATGTATAATCCTGAAAGTTCCATCATTTTTTGTAATACTAAAAGAAAAGTTGATGAACTCATAAATGCTTTGAAATCTTTAGGATACCAAGCAGATGCAATTCATGGAGACATCAGACAGTCATTAAGGGATAGAGTTATGGAGAGTTTCAGAGGTAGAAATACCAAAATACTCGTTGCAACGGATGTTGCGGCAAGAGGAATTGACGTGAAAAACGTTGAGATTATTTTCAATTACGACTTGCCACAATACCATGAATATTACATTCACAGGGTTGGTAGAACGGGACGTATGGGAAAAAGCGGGAAAGCGTTCACGTTTGTGACCGGAAAAGAAATAAATAAATTGAAAATCATTCAAAGGTATGCAAAGGCGAATGTAAAATTTGCTAAGGTTCCATCTGTCAAGGATGTGGAAAGAAGTAAGACAGATGTGTTGATCGAACAAGTGAGGAAAATTGCTGAAGAAAAAAATCTGGATAGATATGCAAAGATTGTAAAAATTCTTGTTGATGAGAACTATCCTTCTGTTAATATAGCTGCTGCTCTATTAAAAATGGTTTTAAATTCATCTGAAATTGCTCATCCTTTGATTGAAAAGACGATAAACGATGATTTTAAAGGACCAAATCGTCGTTTTAAAAAGGAAACTCCGGGAAAGAAAAGGATCAGAAACTTCAGGAGAGTTCGTCAAAGCAGCAAGAAGGGTCGGTAATCGTGTTGCTTTTTGAGAGCGTATCATAGCAATTTTTGTGAGAAATTTTGAATTTTTGAAGTGAAAAAACGATTCGTTTTTTGGCTATCTCGCAACTTGCAATAAATACCAACATTGTTTAACAAGCACAACGTTTCTTGCTAAGATGTTGTGCTCTTTTATTTTTATACTTTTTATTGTACGAGTCTTGATAAGACTTCGAAAAATTCCTTTATTGCTTGAAAAGCGATGTTTGTTTTATAAATCTCTTAGGTTGTAAAGTTGACGCATAATTTAAGTTTGTGAGTTACTCATGTGGATCATTTCCAACGATTTGTGTTGCTTTGCTTTTGTGGTATCATTGATTTAACAATAGCGTGCTTTTAGAAGCAATGTGTTAAAAAAGAAAAGCCAACAAATTAGGAGGGGGTGTGTGAGTGGATTTTGTCTTTATGATTCCCAACACTGAAGAGGAATTAAAAACACAACTTTCCGAACCAGGCTCTTTTTTAATGACAGGTGGAACTGATCTTTTGGTTAAAGTGAGAATTGGAAAAATCAAACCGAAGAGAGTGGTCAGTACCATAAGAATACCAACACTTCACTTTTTAAAAGATAAAATTGATGAAATTGTTATCGGCGCAACAATTACTTATTCGGAGTTGATGGATTTCAAGCCGTTAATAAAAAATTTTCCGCTTCTTTATGATGCAATTTACACTGTAGGATCTCCTCAAATACGAAATCGTGGTACTTTAGTTGGAAATGTTGTCAATGCGTCGCCAGCTGGTGACGGACTTCTTGCCCTTTATCTTTTGAATGCCAAAATAGAAATTTCTGACGGCAGTGTTGTCCCAGTTGAAGAGTTTGTGACTGGACCTGGGCAAACTGCTTTACCAAGCGGAGAGTATGTAAGAGCAATTCACATTCCTAAATACGATTGGAGTGTCCATTACTTCGAGAAAGTAGGACAACGCAATTCCATGACAATATCGATTGCCAGTGTTGGATGGTTGATTCGTTGCAAGAACAGGATAATTGACGAATTCAGAATTGCGTACGGTTCTGTTGCTCCGACCGTTTTGAGGCTTAGAGATGTTGAAGAGTTTGCGAAAGGGAAGCATATCGATGAGGATTTTACACATTCAATATCCAAAATGGTGGAGGAACGCGTTCATCCTATAGATGATGTTAGGGGTAGTGCTAAGTATCGTAAAATACTCTGTGCTAATCTTGTGTATCGAATGATCGAGGAGGGAACAAAATGTTAAAAATAAAGGAGTACTTGAGGCCGGAAACGATCGAGGAAGCTTATGAAATGGGTAGTCTTCCTAATTCGCTTTATGTAAGTGGTGGTTTGATAGCTGCTCAACTTAAAATATCACGGCTTGAGCGTCTTGTAGATCTCAAAACTCTTGGAATGGACGAAATTGAGGATGGAAGTATTGTGAAAATTGGAGCGAACGCAAAACTAACAACTTTTATGAATAATCCGATACTATCATCTCAGAATAACGGCTTTTTCAAAGAAGTGGCTAAAGATATTGGAAGTACGCAAATCAGGAATATGGCAACAATTGGCGGTTCAATAGCTTTCAAGCTTGGTTGGTCGGATGTTATAACAATTTTTATGGTGACAGAGTCACAAGTGGAATTCTACGATGGGAATTTTCATAAAACGACGTTAGAGAACTTTATAAAAGATGGGAAACGCGATCAAATCATAACAGCAGTTTATTTGCCAAAGAATACTAAGTTCATGGCTTTTGAAAAGTTTGCCAAATCGACATTTGATATAGCGACGCTTAACCTTGGGATTGCTTTGTCACTTGAGAATGAGCTGATTAAAGAGATAACCATTGTGGTTGGATCAAGACCCATGATATCTGAGAGAGTAAGGGAAGTTGAAGATTTTTTGAAGGGAAAGGATCTTTTAAATTCCATAGATAAAGCTGCCAATTTAATGGAGAGTGTTGTAAAAGTAGGAACGGATATGAGAGCAAGTGCTGAATATAGAAAAGCATTAGCTGGGGCCCTTCTTAAAAAAGCAATGAGGAGGATTTGCTATGAAAGTGGAATTCAAGGTTAATGATAGAAAACATTCGATCGAAATAGAGCCAGGAGAACTACTTGTTGAAACTTTAAGGCGTCTTGGATACAAGAGTGTCAAACATGCATGTGATACGGCAAGCTGTGGGGCATGTTCCGTGCAGCTTGACGGGAATCCTGTGTTGTCGTGTAGAACTTTTACAGCTGCTGTTGACGGCCACGAGATTAAGACTGTTGAAGCTTTTTCAAAAGAGGGCGAGCTTTCAGCGGTACAGAAAGCACTTGTTGAGGAAGGAGCTGTACAGTGTGGCTTTTGCATTCCAGCCCTCGTTGTGACTGCTGAAGCACTTCTAAATGAAAATCCCAATCCAACCGAAGAAGAAATAAAAACATATCTTAATGGCAATCTTTGTAGATGTACAGGCTATGTGAGCCAAAATCATGCAATAATGAAAGCAGCGGAACTCCGCAGGAACAGCGCTTCTGTACCTGCCGGAAATCAAGGTGAATTGTCATGAAGGTACCAGATTTGGGAACAACACTTACCACATCCACGAAGTTCAAAGTCGTTGATACATCAGTTCCAAAAGTTGATGGATATGCTCTCGTTAAAGGAAAGACAGTTTTTACGGATGATTTTAACATTCCAAATGCTCTTGTGGTGAAAATTCTGAGAAGTCCTCATGCTCATGCAATCATAAGATTCGTGGATGCCTCCGAAGCTCTCGCGCTTGAAGGCGTTGTATGTGTGCTTACTCACAAAGACGTTCCAAGAGTTGCTTATACTCGTGCGGGTCAAGGGTATCCGGAGCCTTCACCTTATGACACATTTGTTCTTGATAAAAAGGTTAGATATGTGGGGGATGCGGTTGCAATTGTGGCGGCTGAAACCGAAGAAATAGCGAATCGTGCTCTTAAGTTGATAAAGGTTGAGTATGAAGTACTTCCTGCTGTTCTCGACTACGAACATGCAAGTGATGATGGAATGCCTGTAATACATGATGAGCCAGAAATATCTGGTGCGTATGATCCTTCTCGCAACATTGCGAGTCATTACGAGATGCATATAGAAGACGTTGATAAAGAACTTGCAAAATGCGATGTTGTTGTGGAGGGTACTTATTACACCCCAAATCCATCTCACGCCATGATGGAACCTCATACCGCGATTTCATATTTCGATCCAAATGGAAGACTTACGATAATCTCATCAACGCAGGTTCCGTACCATGTTAGAAGGATCATAAGGCATATATTTGGTGTTGAGTCACGTGTTATAAAGCCAAGAATTGGAGGAGGATTTGGCGGGAAGCAAGCCATTCATGTTGAGGCATATGTTACAGCTGTTACACTCAAAACAGGTAGGCCTGCTCGTTGTGTCTATACTCGTGAAGAAACAATGACTGCTACAAATACCCGTCACGCCATGCGATTCAAAGTCAGAGTTGGTGCAAGCAAAGACGGTAAATTGCGAGTAATCGACATGGATGGACTTTCGAATACAGGAGCATATGGAGAACATGCACTCACGACCTTTATGGTGGCTGGTTCTAAGACTCTTCCACTGTACAACAAGGTGAAAGCTGTGAGATTTAAAGGAGATGTTGTTTACACAAATATCGAGCCCGCAGGCGCTTTTAGAGGATATGGTGCTCCTCAAAGTATGTTTGCGCTTGATTCTGCGTTGGATGAGCTTGCTTACAAGCTTGGGATGGACCCAATCGACTTTAAGCTCAAAAATTCCATTCGTGAGGGAGAGACGTCCCCTGTTTTTAGAATGATGGGTGAAGGTCGCGAGGGAGTTGAACAAATTATTCAAAGTTGTAAGATTGAGGAATGTGCACTGGCGGGTGCAAAGCTTTTTAATTGGTATGAAAAGAAGAAACGCCCAAAAGTGAAGGGAACAAAGGCACGTGGCTGTGGTGTGGCATTTGCAATGCAAGGTTCTTCAATTCCGGCAATAGACATGGGAGGTGCCACGATAAAAATGAATGACGACGGCACTTTCAACCTCATGATCGGAGCTACAGATCTTGGCACTGGAAGTGACACAATACTTGCTCAGATTGCTGCTGAAGCTCTTCACACCACGACAGACAAATTCATCGTTTACTCTTCCGACACTGATGTCACGCCATTTGATAAAGGTGCGTATGCTTCCTCTACGACATATGTTTCTGGAAATGCTACCAAGCGTGCCGCTGAACGAATGGCTCAAGAAATACTCAAAGCTGCCTCAGAGATAATGGATAAACCTATTGAAGAGTTACATTTGGAAGATGGAAAGGTTATATCAGAAAGCGGGCATTCTATCACTTACTCTGAAATACAGACTAAGCTTTTCTATTCGTTCAAGCAGCGTCAACTTGAGGTTACCGAATCATTTGTCAGTGAAGTTTCCCCGCCACCTTATATGGTGTCCTTTGCTGAAGTTGAGATTGATCTTGAAACTGGCAAAGTGGATGTGCTGAATTTTCTAAGTTATGTGGATTGCGGTACACCTATAAATCCAAAGTTGGCGCGTGGGCAAGTCGAAGGTGCCACAGTACAAGGTATCGGTATGGTACTTTATGAGGAACACGTATTTGATAAAAATGGGCGCATGGTGACAAATGACTTTTTCACGTACAAGATTCCATCAAGAAAAGATGTTAAGAATATCAAGGTGGAGTTTGCCAAGAGTTACGAACCAACCGGTCCGTTTGGGGCAAAGAGCGTTTCGGAAATTGGTCTTGATACTCCCGCTCCAGCCATAGCAAATGCTATTTTTGATGCAGTGGGGATAAGAGTAAAAAAGCTTCCTATAAAGTCTGAAGACATATTTTTTGCGCTTAAAAATATGGCAAAATCACTGTAGGGAGCAACTGCGCCGACTTGTAAATGTTAGACGTACGCGGCCATAAATTGATGTGATGCGTTGAATATTCTACTTTGAAGGAGGGAGAAAATGGAAAGTGCGCTTTATTTTGCATTTGCAGCGGGTATAGCAGCAGCGATAATGGCGTATTTTATGGCGCGTAATGCGTTGTCTCGCCCCGAGGGAAATGAAAAAATGAAAAATATGGCTCGTGCTATTCAAGATGGTTCTTCTGCTTTTCTAAAAGAAGAGGCGAAACACATAGCGCTTATAGCTATTATAATTGCCGTATTCATATCGTTTGTTTTCAGGATAAGATATGGAGTTGTGATGTTGATAGGGGCGTTTGTTTCCGAAATGGCTGGGATTACAGGAATGTACATATCCACTCATACGAATGTGAGAGTAACCGAATCTGCAAAAAAAGGACTCTTTGAGGCATTTTCTACTGCTTTTTCTGGCGGAAGTGTAATGGGACTTGTAGTTGCTGGATTTTCCATTGTTGGGTTGACCTCTGTTATGATGTTTTTTAAGGGATCCTTCTCTTTTTCTGCGGTTGAAGCTATACGTACAGGTGGCATGCCTCACATTCATGGAATATCTGTTGTAGATGGCGTAATGCTTGTTAGTGCCTACTCTTTTGGTGCATCTCTAATTGCACTTTTTGACAGAGTGGGTGGTGGAATATACACAAAAGCTGCTGACATGTCAGCCGATCTCGTTGGAAAGGTTGAAGAGCACATACCAGAAGACGATCCCAGAAATCCTGCAACGATCGCTGATAACGTTGGAGACAACGTTGGAGACGTAGCCGGTCTTGGTGCGGATATCCTTGAATCTTACGTGGCATCGATAATATCTGCCATAGCTCTCGTGATGTTTATGGCCATCGCAGACAAAGATATGACTTCTATTCAATTTTACAAGTTGTTGTATCTTCCGATTGCACTTGCTGGTGGTGGAATTGTAGCTGCCATGCTGGGTATAGCATTTGTAAAAATGAGAAGAACCACCAACGCCCGTGCAGCTCTCTCGTCGGGAAATCTATTTACCGGTGTGGTAATGCTGATCATATCGTTTCTAATTGTTTATGTATTCAAAGTGGATTATGCTTTCAAAGAAATATATGTCATTGCTACTGGAGTTCCGTTTATATGGAGACCATTTGGTTCAATTCTTTGTGGTCTCGTAGCCGGTCTTGCTATAAGTAAATTCAGTGAGTATTACACATCATACGACTATAAACCTGTCAGACATCTCGCTGAGCAATCACAAAGCGGCGTTGCGATAAACATAACAGGAGGTCTGGCTCTCGGAATGAAATCAACATTTTGGCCTGTACTTGTGGTGATTCTTGCCATTCTCGGAGCTTATCTGTCTTCCGGGGTGTACGGAATCGCGATAGCGGCACTTGGCATGCTATCCTTTGTGGCATATACTGTTAGCGTTGACACGTATGGACCAATAGCTGATAATGCTGGTGGAATAGCACAGATGGCCGAACTTGATCCAAAGGTTCGTGAGATCACAGATGGTCTTGATGCTGTTGGTAACACGACCGCTGCAATAGGAAAAGGATTTGCTATCGGTAGCGCCGCATTTGCCGCATTGTCCCTAATAGTTTCATTTATATGGTCAAGCGCTCAAACCACAGGACAGTTAAGCCTCAATCCAGTGATAAACATGATCAGTCCGTATTCTATCATTGGTCTTATATGGGGAGCAATGTTGCCGTTCTATTTCTCAGCCTTACTTATAAATGGTGTGAGTGAAAATGCTTTTCTCATGGTTAAAGAAGTAAGAAGGCAATTTAAAGAAAATCCAGGTATACTTAAAGGTGAAGTTATGCCTGATTACAAGCGCTGCATATCCATTACAGCTACAGGAGCCATTTCGAAGATGCTTCTACCAGGTGTGATTGCGATTGCCACTCCATTTGTAGTTGGGTATCTGTTTGGTAAGAGCGCACTCGCTGGCGTTTTGCTTGGGGGCCTTTTGTCTGCCATAATGATCGCGATATTTACTGCCAATTCAGGTGGCGCACTGGACAACGCGAAAAAATATGTAGAGATGGGTAATTTTGGAGGACGAGGTACTCCTCTTCACGACGCAACAATAGTTGGTGACACAGTTGGCGATCCACTGAAAGACACCGTTGGACCTTCTATGGATATACTTATAAAATTGATGGCTGTGCTTTCGCTTTTCTTTGGTTCACTTTTCCCATCATTACCGTTTTTTATGAAATGATTTGAAGCGGCCTCGTGAGAGGTCGCTTTTGATGTATAATGGTAGTTTAGAAAAACATCTCTAAAGGGGGTTTCATGAGAAAAACTTTATCATTATTTGTAATAGCTTTATTAACACTTAGTTTGTTTGGTTCAACCATCAAAACGTTAAAAATTGTTATGGATAAAAATTATCCCCCGTATTCTTTTGTCGATAGCAATGGAAAAGCAGTCGGTATATCCGTCGATCTTTGGAGAGAATGGGAAAAAGTTACGAATATAAAAGTTGAATTCTTGATGGTCGATTGGAAGAACGCCATTCCCATGGTAGTAAATGGAAAAGCCGATGTCGTTGACGGTATTTTTTACTCTAACGAAAGAGCTAAATTTCTCGACTACACTAAACCATTTGATGAAATCAAGACAGTGATCTTTTTTGACAAAAGGCTCTCTGGAATCGCAAATTTGAAATCCTTGAAAGGTTTTAAAGTTGGTGTCAAATCAGGAGATTACGATGCACTCTACGCTTCTCAGCACGGCGTAACAACTCTTGTTTACTATGATTCTTACGATTCATTGGTAAGAGCGGCAAAAGAGGGAGACGTGCATATTTTCATCGCAGACAAAGAACCAGCCATCTATTACCTTGCAAAATACAACCTTATGAAACAATTTAAGTATTCTCCTCCGCTTTACACTTCAAAGTTATATCGTGCAGTGAAAAAAGGGAGAAAGACACTTGTCAAAATTATAAACGATGGATTTTCAAAGGTTCCCAAATTCACTGTAGAAAATATCATGAAAAAATGGAAGGGAGCAAATGTATCTTATAATTTAACAGCTCTTTTTCCATATCTAATACTTGTGATCGCAATTGTTGGTGGGATCTTTCTTACATTATTTGCGTGGAACCAAACTTTGAATTTTAAGGTTAAACGTAAGATCAGAGAACTTGAGAAAACAATTGAAGAGAAAGAAGAAATAAGAAAAAAGATGAGCAATCTTTCAGATAGCCTCTCTCAAGTTAACCTCCACCTGTTGAAAATGAACGAAAAGTTTATGAAGATGGTGGAACTTATATCCAGTTTTTCACCCCTATCTGATGAAAGAGAATTTTTCAATGATTTACTCGATATAGCGATAAACCTTGTTCCTGAAGCAACCGCTGGAAGTGTGTCTTTAGTAAAGGGAGAAAAATGGAGATTTGTTGCGGTTCGCGGGCACGATGAGGAAAAGTTGAAAAGTCTTGATTTAGAAGCAAAATGGATGTTTAAGGTAAAAAAACTCGAAGTTATCGAAGAGCTGGTAAACGAAGATTTTGTGATTTTGCCTAAAGATATTGCTGAAAAGATAGAAAGTGCGACTGCTGGTCATATATACAGAAGTTTAGCTGTTCCAATTATGGCAAATGGCAAGTTTGTTGGAAATATTTTCCTCGACGCGTTAGAAGACGTGCAATTTTCTGAAGAATCAAAGTATCTTATGAGGGCGTTTGGTAAATTGGCTTCTTCTTTTGTCACGCTGAAACAGGTTAATGAGTTTAGTGTCGAGAATCGGAAAAGTTTCTTAAGAACGATGATCCACCTTATGGAAATGAAAAATCCTTATCTTCGTGGACATTCAGAAAGGGTCGCTGGTATATCAATAATGATAGGAAAGCAAATGGAACTTTCAACAGATCAACTTGAAGATCTGCGATGGAGTGCTTTGTTTCACGATGCTGGAAAAGTTGGGATTCCAGATGCGATAATACTCAAATTCGGAAAATTAACGAATGAAGAGTATGAGATAGTTAAAACGTATCCCGTTTTGAGTGAACATATAGTTTCCAGTTTCGATCTTCCTAAGAGGTTTAAAAAGGTGGTACTACACCACCGCGAACATTTTGACGGGAATGGATATCCTGATGGAATCAGAGGTGATGAGATCCCCCTTCTCTCAAGAATAATATTGATAGCAGATGATTTCGACATGATGATCAACGTTCAAAAAATGGATGCGGAGGATGTGATAAAGGAAATTTTGAAAGAAATTGGATCAAAGTACGATCCCAAAATTGTTGAATTTTCAGTCGACGCTCTTAGAGAATACGCAAAAAAACTGAGGAAATAATGGCATCAAAGTCTCCTCTTTTTTTCCTCTTTTTAGCTACAGTTGCAGGCTCATTTCTATCGTTGCTCTTTCCATGGTGGATTGGTTTGAGCTTTTGCATTTTAACGATTATCTGCTTCTTTTCGAATCTGGCTTTGAATCCTATTTTGATCTTGTCGTTTTTCTTCGTTGGACTTTCTTGGATTATCGCTCCCCAAACATTACCTAATGGAGAATCATTTGTGATCGGGAAAGTAAGCCGATCAAATTCAAACATTGTTAGGGTATCCAATGTTCAGTTTCACACTTCTTCTGGTTGGAAAAAGGGAGGGGCAATTACGGTTTTTTTACCAAGATGGGTACGTACTACTCCAAAACTCGCTGATGAGTTCATGGCGAAAGTTAACAAAAAGGATGGAAAAGTGGAAGCAGTAGATGTTTTTTGGACGGAACTGTCTTTTTCTCTATTAGACAAGTTAATCAGATGGGGAGTAAAAGTTTCTGATTATTTGTACTTTCAAATGAAACGCTACATGTTTAAAGAGGCGGATACGGTTGCATCTGTGTTTCTTGGAAGGAAAGACGTCTCGTTCAATCTAAAAAGGCTGTATCGGAATGGTGGATACGCCCAAATATTTTCCGTTTCAGGTATGCATGTTGGCATAATTTCTATGATCACTTTATTAATCCTTTCTGAGCTTGTCCCGTGGAGTATTGTTAAGTATCCTGCTGTCTTTGTAATAATCACCATATACGGAGCAACCGTGGGATTTTCAATTCCAACGTTTCGTGCAATATCACTTTTTACACTCTTTGCATTTTTTAAAATTATCGATAGGCCTCAGAACTTTCTAAACCTTCTTGGAATGGTAGGACTCTTTGAAGTTCTAAACGATGGTTCGATAATTTTTGATGCGTCGTTTCAACTTTCTTACTCAGCTGTTATCGCAATGGCAGTGCTTGGCCCCAAAATTCCTGTCTTCAAGCCAAAATGGGTATCAGAGGCTTTGAATTTTACGCTTGCGGCAAATATAGGGGTGATTCCCTTTCTCATTTTAAACTTTGGGCGAATTTACATTGCTTCTTTTTTGTTTAACGCTATCGCAGTTCCAGTACTTATGATATTTATTTTAGAAGGTGCAATGCTCTTTTCGTTTTTTGCCTTACTGGGAATTACGACTATGGAAAGAATTATTGGCACAGGAGTTTTACCTTTTGCGGGTTCACTTGATTGGTTGGTAAGATTCACAAATAAACTGCCACTTTCGGTTGTGAAAATTCACCCAAAAGTGACAGCATTCTGGATCACTTTTGTAGTTTTTGCACTTGTGATTCTTTGGATTCTTCTTCATGACGAGCGCGACATTTTGGACACAAGCCATAGAAATTTAATTGATGATCTGTGATCGTAAAATTAGTGCGTTTTTCAACTATTTTCTCGATATCGTCGAGAAGATCCTCTTCCAACGCATATATTTGTCCGCATTCGGTGCAAACCACATGATGGTGCTGATGGCCATGTTCGTTTTTGAGCTCGTACCGCTCCAGTCCGTCACCGAAGTTTATTTTGGATAAGAACCCCATTTCTTCAAGTAGCTCTATAGAACGGTAAATAGTTGCTTTACTTATGTGTGAGTTTCTGTGTGCTAACCGCTCGTACACCTCGTCTGGAGTGAGGTGTTTCCCATTGTTTTCTACGAATATGGAAAGCACAGCCTCTCTTTGCGAGGTGATTCTCAAACTTCTCATCTTAAGTTCACTTCTTAGTCTCTCATAAATTCGCATACATTATCACCTCATCATTCTAAACTTTGGAATAACTTCTTTATTGTACTTATATAGCTTTGCAAATGATTTATAAATTTTTGGATTCTTCTTTTCTCTTTGAACCCAAAAGTGTTGCTGTCGCAAGAATGTTCTCACTCTTGAAAAGAAAAAGAATGGCGAAAAGAGGAAGAATAAACAGTGTGAATCCAAGTATTAATGATAAAAACTGATTTTCCAAAAGAAATGCTGTAAGAGATATGATGGAAGCGAAAGCGGTTGCGATCAAGATTTTCGACGCTTCAATCCAAATGGTTGAGAATTTGATACCATAGAGATGGCGTTCAAGTATATATAGGAAGAAAAAACTCGCTGTACTTGCCAATGTGGTTGCAGCTGCAAGACCAACCGCTCCAAACCTGAACCCTAAAAAAATGTCTCCCGTAACATTTACTCCTACTCCGAACATTGTAACAAGTGCTGCTTTTTTGACCTCTCTGAACGCGTATAATGCTCTGCTCATAACAATGACAGCTGACTGAAAAGGGAATCCAAGTATATAGAATATCAACACGTTGGAGGTCAGATTCAAAGCTTGAACTCCGAAAGCACCATGAGCGAAAAGTGTAGCAATTATTGCTTTGGAAAAAAGTGCCACAAATGCCGTTGATGGAATTGCCACAAACAAAACTTTTGAAAATGAATCGTGGATGGATTCCCTTAATGAAGAAATGTCTTTTCTTTTTGCCATCTTTGGAAGATAAACAGTAGCTAATGAGATGACGAGTATACCCATAGGGAGTTGATAGATTCTGTTTGCATACTGAAGCACAGAGATCGTTCCCACTGCCAATCTTGATGCTATATTTATGTCTACGAAAAAGTTGATGTTTCCCAATGCGACCGACAAAGTTGTAAAGAAAAAAGATCTTAAGAATTCGTTCCTTGGTTCCCATTCTGTTGATGGAGTTATCTTGAATCCGAGCTTTTTCAAATATGGAATTTCGAAAATAAACTGTGCAGCTCCACCAGCAACGAATCCAATTGCCACCGAAAGTATAGGTGGGTGGAACAGAGGAGAAAAGAGCACGCCGACTATAATTCCAAAATTGTTAAACATTGGAGAAAGAGAGGGAACAAAGAAAGAGCCATGCGAGTTAAGCATGCCGGCTCCCCACGACCACAGACTTATGAAGAGCACAAAAAAAGCGACAGTTCTTTCGAGCAATACGGCATCGCGAAATGTGACAGAGTTTTTTGTGAGTCCTGTGGCAAAAACATAAACTATCTGTGGTGCAAAAACGATCAGTAAAATTGACGTTGATGTTGCGGATAAAATCAAAAAGCTCATCACTTTTGTGGCAAAGGCACTTTTGTTTTCAACACGTGCATATATAGGGATAAACGCAGAAGAAAGAGCTCCTTCAGCAAAGATCGCTCTTAGAATGAACGGAATGGAAATGGCAACTACATAAGCGTCGTATTGATAAGTTGCGCCGAAACTGTATGCAATCAAAACATCCCGTACAAGACCAGACACACGACTTAGAAAGGTGCCTGTGGCAGCACGGGATGCTTGGAAAAACACACTTTTTTCTCTCAAGTTTTTAAACTTCGACTCTCTTTCTTTCCGATTTGTAAGCACTTATTCCCATTTTAAGTATTTGGCATGCTTGTCTGAGCTCTTTTTCTTTTAGAACGTAAGCGATTCTTATTTCATCTTTTCCAAGATCAGGTGTTACGTAAAAACCCGACAAAGGAGCTACCATTGTTGTTTTGCCGCTCACTGAGAAACTGGTAAGCATCCATTTTACAAATTCTTCCGCATCATTAACAGGAATCTTTGCGGCAAAGTAAAAGGCACCTTGTGGTTTTGACAACACAATTCCAGGAACTTTAGACAATTCGTCATAAACAATATCACGTCGCTTTTGGTATTCATCAACCATTGCTTTGTAGTACGAATCATCCAATTCGAAAAGACCTACAGCGCCATATTGAGATAAACGATTAGGGGAGAGTCGCATCATGGCCATTTTCAGTACGTTATTAAAAATGGCTTTGTTTTTAGTGGCAAGCGCTCCAATTCTTGCTCCGCATACGTTGAAGCGCTTGGACAAGCTATCGATGACTATAAGGTTGTTGTAATTACCAAATTCCATAGTTGAATGTGCTTTAAGGCCATCAAATGTTATTTCTCTGTAAACTTCGTCAGAAATCACGTATAGATCGTGTTTAACTGCAAAATTCACAATTTCATTCAACTTTTCAGGTGTGTAAACAGCTCCTGTAGGATTTCCAGGATTTGGAAAAAGTATTGCTTTTGTTTTAGAAGTCAGCACCTTTTCAAAATCTGATATTGGAGGCATCTCATATCCATTTTCGGTGCGGGAAGTGACCGGAATAAGTTTCACGTTTAACATGGCAGCGAATGCCTTGTAATTAGCGTAGAATGGTTCTATGACTATTATTTCATCTCCTGGGTCTGCAACAGCAGCGATGGCAAATATAGCAGCTTCACTCCCGCCTTCTGTCACTATCACTTCGTCCTTTTCAAAAGGAATTTGCCACTTTTTATAGTATTTAGCAAACTTTTCTCTTAATTCCATGAGTCCAGCAGAATTTGTGTAAGCATCTGTACCTTTGAAAGATCGAATTCTGTCAAAATATATCTTCGGAGTTTCCAAATCCGGCTGACCGATGTTAAGATGATAGACATGTATCCCCTTACTTTCTGCTTCATCTGAGTATGGGATAAGTTTTCTTATCGGAGATGCCGGCACCGCTTGAGCCCTTCTTGAAATCATCAAATCACCCATTTTTATTCCCCGGTATTTCGGAGAAGCCACCTCCTCACTTTCAGTTTTCTTTGTATACTATATCGTCGTACAAAAATTGAAGTTTATTCTTGTGTTTTAGCTCTTCTATTGAGAGGTACTCGAGAATCTTACGAAGATCATCAGAATTGGCAGCTCTCAGCAAATTTTGGTAGAATTGGTGAGTTAGATCCTCTCGCTTCATAGCAGTTATAAGAATATCTTGATAGTTCGCTTTTGAATTTATTTTAGACGGCATGAGATAATCACTGAGTTTCATGTCCTGAATTCGTTCTATGATTATATCTTTAGCAACTTTTTCTGGTCCCTCTTCTATTAGGGCTTCTATTTTTTTCCTATGGTCTATTTCCATCTCTGCAAGTTCTTTGAGCTGATCCTTGAGATAAGGCAGGGGCACAATTTTTTGAGCATTCGTATAAAAATTGTAGGAACTTTCCTCTATTCTTTTGGCGGTTTCTAAAATTTCATCGACATTTTTGACCACTAAAAACACTCCCTTCTTAATTTTACTTTGTATTTTAACTCCCAAGTGTTATCTCCATTTTCACGTGCTTAAGGCTGATCGAATTATCTGCTGTGTTCATCATCAACTCATCTGCCCATGCCTTTTGCTTATTTTTGGTGTTATAGAGATAAACGTCTTTTTCAACGATGAATGTCTTTTTTTCTCCATTATAAGTAAAAAGTTTACCCTCTATATGAGTTTCACCTTTCTTGATAATGACAGGGCTTCCTTGACCGGTGTAGAGATCTGTTTTGGTATCAAAATTCATCTTAGATGCCTGAATGGTGATATTTCCTTTGCTTGCTGCAATAGTCATGAAAACATCTTCGTCAAAAGTTCCGCTGTCTGTCTTCAAATTGTAGTGCATTCCCTTTGCCGTCGCTGTTGCGTCTTTTAGTATGACAGTCACATTACCAATTGCATCAGCGCTTGTCCAATTCACGCCTCCATTCGCACTTTTTTTACCTGATACAACGATTGTTGTTGCTATGATAGTTGTATCTCCAATGACGATCTTTGCACTTGAGATCGTCATCGTACTGCCTCCAAGCTTGGAACTGATATTACCGGCGATGATATGAAGCATCCCTGCAAAAGACAATACAGAAACTCCTATAATAAAGAGCAAGAGTGTTAATACTTTTTTCAAAAGGTGCGCCCTTTGAGTTAGCGGCTTCCTCCCTTCCTTGTTTTTCAACGTGGAAATTATATCATAATCGAAGTTGAGTCGGAGTGGATCTTGAAATGTGATTGATTTTGAAATATTTGATTGATATTCAATGTGTATGTTATAATTTTCATGTATCTTACACACAATTATAAGGAGGGGATTTTCGGTGAAAAAAAGTCTGATAGCTCTTGCAGTTGTTACGATCGTAGTGGGAAGTGTGGGATTTGGAATCATGATCGGTGTTACCTACGACATAATTGGATGGGGTGCAATCTCTCTTGGAACAGAACTTGGGAATAACACTTTTGCGTATGCTGGAATCTCATTTCCACTTGGACTTACAGTTGGTGGCGGAATGAAACTTGGAAATATATACACCACAGATTTGGGAACAACGGCGGAAAACAAAAAAATAGGGAAGTTGGACATAGGATATGGAGCCGTAGCTTCTGGAAGTGTTGAATTTTGGGGTAGCTATTCTGCTTTCGGAGCTTTTATAGGCCCTGCGCTGTTCATAAACTTTGAAAGCCAGCTGCCTGGCCTTATGGGAAAAGTCATGTCATATGCAGCTTTAGGTGCAGCACTTACATTTGGAGAAGAAACTTTTCCACTCAGTTTTGACTGGGCTTCTGGATTTTTCTACTACTTCTGAGAGAATAGAAACATAAAATCACACAACCGCCTACTTTGTTAAGAACGGGCGGTTGTTTTGTTTTTTAAATTCCCCTATAAGTGACGAAAGAAGTTTCAGTTTCCCAAATTCTCACTTCATACAAATGGTAATTTGGGCCTTTTAAAGGTTCTTCTATCCTGTTCCATATCCACAGAGCTATGTTTTCAGCCGAGGGCTGTTTTATCGTTTCGTTGATGTAAGAATGATCAAGTTTTGACACGGCAAGTTCATTCACAATTTTTTTCAACTCCGCAAAATCGAAGACAATTCCCTCTTTGTCAGGTGTTCCTTCAAGAGTAACTCTCAATTTGTAAGTGTGGCCGTGGAGTTTTTCACATTTGCCATGATAGTGAACGAGATTGTGCGCGGCGTCGAATTTAAACTCTTTTGATATTAGCATCATCTTTTCACCTTCCAAAGGACTCAATCTTTCAGTACCGTTTTCCAATAATCCAACACGTATTCGTAAGCTCTTCTTTTTATCCTTGAGTCGTTCAAACGAAGGCCAACTTCTTCAATCCGCTTTTTTAACTTTTCTTTTTTCTCGCCCTTTGCGGTGATTTCCTCATTTAAAAGAATGGAAAGATCAATTTCAAGGCAAGTTCTTTCTGTGCAAAGGAATTCAAACATTCTTTCGTGATATTCCAATCCATCATCATCGTTAAGTGCGAATTTCAGATGTTCAAGATGATTTAAAAGTTCGTTTCTTTTATTCTTCAAAAGCTTCAAAATTTTTGGATCCTGGAAATCTGCCTTTTTTTCGCTGACAGGTGAGTCAATCTTTGGGGTAAGCAATTGAAATGAAGAAGCGGGATATTGTTCGTCACGGTGAGGTATTTTGAATTTCAAAGTAATGATTTCATGGGGAGTAACTTTTAGTTTTTCTGGCACTTCTGCCACAGTGTTTTCCAACAAGTCAACTTTGAAAATTCTTGCATTTGTCTTTGGAAGTTCTAAAGATATGGTTTCGTCGTAGGGATTGAAAAGGCGAACTACGACGCCATCTGCGTCTTCAGCGATCTTTGCCACTGTTAATTTTAGATTCGTGTCTTTGAGATCCAAAAGAGAAAAACCTCTAACTTCTTTACCGGCGCTCTCACCTATTTTCACGATCATTGGTGGATTGTGGAATACTTGTACCCACTTTGTAAGATTAGAACGCTGGATGTTTCCCTTTCCCACAAAGAGCCCGATTTCGTAATTCATTTCCCTCAAACATTGTGCATCTGGAGTATACATGGCAGGTCCAGCGTCACCAATTCTTGTTTTTAAATTACTTCGTGCTATCCATTCAACAGCTCTTAGAAGAGTTATGAATAATGTATCTTCTCTTACTTCATATTCTGACAACCCTTTTGTCATAACACTAAACGTCTTTGAGTCATCGGTGATAGCAACAAAATCTTTCATCGGGAAAGTGTACTCTTTTTCGCATTCTCTTGCTCCTATCAACAATCTTTGCAAATTTTGTGGTATCGGTTTTGAATTATTTATATACTCGGGCCTTTTAACGTACTCAAATGGCATCTCTGCAATAATTTCCCCGTTTTTAATGCCAGCGGGAAAGGCCATCTTTAATCTGTGATCACGTGCAACATTTTTCACGATCAAGTGGTATTTGATCAAAGGAGTGGTATCGAACAAAATCTCGTACATAATTGGCAGAGTCACTTTTTTATCTGAACGTTTGTCTCTATCTAAGGACTCCGGCACGTCCATCTGGGTTTCCACTCCTACTTTAGCAGCAACGGGTGTTTTGTACAAGAGATGGACTTTAGCAACACGATTTTGATTTGTAAAGATCTTGTCCTGTAATGGTGGTGAGTAATTGTATTCATCACCTGCATCACCTTCATCGTGAAAGTAACCAACATTTCTGTACCACGTTTCAGAGACTTTATCGTATACATTGAGCGTACCGTTTGGATTGATCGAAGCACGGTAAAAATCGTTTTCCCAAGAAAACTCCTTGATTTCTTGTGCTTTGTAGGATATTTTATGTGTCGTGATTTTTTGCATCACTTTGTATCCTAAAGGAGGAATGTCCTTAAGAGTTACAATTTCGTCGTTTACTTCCAAAGGAAGCGTAATTGAAAAAGGGTTCGTGTTGAAAACAATAGTTGAATCCTTTGGAAATTTCCCGACGATGGATGAAAGTAAACTTTGTAAGGTTTTTTTTGCGTTGTTCATCAATTTTTCGTATCGTTTTTCCATTTGTACATGAATTTGATCTACGCACACTCCTGATATGTTGTCATGTGTTTCATTGGTTATGAGTTGTCGCCATAATTCTTCAACGTCATCATGAGGATAGGAACCTGTGAAATACCAAGCCATTGCACCAATTGGCTCTACCAATTTTGTCAGCATGTATTCACAAAGATAATTCCACATCTTTAGATATACACGTGAAGAAAGTGTTCCAGGGAAAACAGATAGGTATCTTCCTGAAAGTAACTCTCCCTTTAATAGTTCAAGTTGTGGATTGTTTTTTTGGACTTCATTAATGTATTCCATGGGACTGGACTGGAAAATAGATTTTTCTTTTCGTCTATTAGTTTTTATTACTTCAAAGGGATCTTCAGGATGATTATCGAGGTCATATCCATTCATGAGTAACACGTTGGGACTTACCAAAAATTTTTCCATCTTTTTTACTTCGTTTTTTACTCTGTGAGAAGCGATTTCAGGATAGGTGGTTAATCCCATCAAATTTCGATAGCTGTTAAGGAAGTAGGATGCGATCACTTTTGAGCCATCTGGGCTTTGCCAAAGAAATTCAGATTTTACATTATCATCCGGAAAGCTTACACCCCTCCAAACGAATAAAGAGTTTATGCCTGCTAACTTATGTATCTGAGGAATTTGGCCAATCTGGCCAAAATCGTCCAAGAGCCAGCCAACGTTCATGAAATTGCCATACGCTTGAGCAAATTTATGACCAATTAGGATATTTCGTACAGTCGACTCAGAGCCGGCTATCCGCCAATCTATTTGTGACCAATATGGACCAAAAAAAAGACGCTTTTCTTTTCCATATTTTTGAAGGAGTGCCACTTTCTTTTCACGATCGTCAGACGAAAACTGGGACAAATAATCATTTATCATTTGCATTTGACCATCAAGGACGAATTTGTAATTTTTATTTGATTCAAATAAAGAAAATAGTTTGTCAAAAAAAGGCACGAGCCATTTATTTGTGTAATCACTGCTTAAGTACCATTCTCTATCCCAATGTGTGTGAGAGATGATGTGAATACGAATTTTGTCCATTAGCCTTTTACCGCTCCTCTCGTTAGACTTTTCACGATGAATTTTTGAAGGATTAGGAATATTA
The DNA here is from genome assembly GCA_026988035.1 of Thermotogae bacterium. GTDB lineage: Bacteria > Thermotogota > Thermotogae > Mesoaciditogales > Mesoaciditogaceae > WFSH01. The sequence goes on along the minus strand of JALSLY010000070.1, from coordinate 7,297 downwards.
ATATTGCTGGAATTATGCTTATTATACTCGCAGATGCTATGAAATTAGTGTGTATACTTTCCGATACTTGATATTGATACAAACCAAGAGTTATCGGGAAAAGCCTTGAATTACTTAGAAGAATAAATGGTATTAGAAATTGTCCCCAACTTTGAATAACGGTAAATATCAAGGCAGTTGCCAACCCAGGTAGCGAAAGAGGCAAGACGACTCTAATCAAGGACTGAAATCTTGTACAACCATCGATCCTGGCCGCCTCTTCGATACTTATGGGAATAGTATCGAAATATCCCTTCATAAGCCATGTTGCGAATGGCAATTGAATCGCAATGTATGCGATGATAACTCCTAAATAATTGTTGAGTAAATGAAGCTGTTGAAAATAACCATAGATAGGTATTGCTATGATCAAAGGAGAGATCATCTGAAACGCCAGAATGATAATCAAAAGTGGTCCTTTTGCCTTGTTTCTCATTCTCGAGAACGCATAGGCAGCAGGTACAGACAGTATTATAGTTCCAATTACGGTGAATAGAACGTATATTGACGAATTTATAAGATATGTCTTTATAAGGCTCGTATTGAAAACCGTAGTGTAATTTTCGAAAGTGAAATGTGATGGTATCAAATGTGGAGGATATCTGAACACATCTTTTAATGAACGAAATGAAAGTGAGAGAGCCCACAAAACTGGAAAGAGGAAGAAAATTATAACTAATGCGTAGATCGAATACAGAAGGATATTTCTGTACAGTTCTTTTCTGCGGTTATGCATTGTTTTCACCCACTTTCATTGTTCTGTAATAGAAGATCACAATGATCAGATTGATCACCAACAACACTATCGCAGAAGCAGCTCCTTGTGATAATGCCCATCGCTCGAATACAGAATCGTAGCTGTATATTGACAAGACCTCAGTGGCTCTGCCCGGGCCTCCACCCGTTAAAGCCATTATCATGTCGAATGTATTGAAAGTATAAATAGTTATCAACGCCAGATTTATGAATATTACCTGTTTTAGTTGGGGGATGGTAACGTGTATAAGTCTCTTCCACGCAGATGCACCATCTATTTGTGCTGCTTCATACAGTTCTTGGGGTACCTGCTTTAAGCCACCATAGAGAATTATCATGCTGAACGCAGTACCTCTCCAGACATTCGCTATGATAATTGAAACTAAAGCCCAAGTTGGAGAAGAAAGAAACGGAATTGCGTACCCGGTTAATACTTTTATATAATAATTAAGAATCCCATAACTTGCTCCGGTGAGTAACAACTTCCATACAATACCTATTACCACGCCCGGTATTACCCATGCAGAGAGAACGGCTGTGCGTACAAACGTTGTTCCTAAGAGTTTCCTGTTCTCTCCATCAACAAGGGCGAGCGATATAGAAAAACCTAATAAGAATTGGAATATTACACTCGCTATAACGAAAAGCAATGTTGTTTTTAACATTATCCAGAAAGTGCCTGATGAAAACAAAAATCCATATGTGTTCAACGTGTAGTGAAATTTACCTCCGAAGAAAGATGCGTTCGTAAAGCTGTAAAGTCCAACCTTTACAATAGGAACCACGTAGAACAGAGATAAGATGGCTATAACTGGAAGGATCCATAACCATGCCCACGTTTCTTTTTTTGATATATCATTTTTCATTGTTAAATCACCTTGACTTTTTTAATTTTAGGGAAGGAAGAAAACTTCCTTCCCTAAATGTCTACCAAAATATCCTTATTTCATGCGATTGTATTCTTCCATAACATTCTTCCAAGCAGTATCCAACGCTTCTTGAGGTGATGAAATGCCGCTAACAACACTGGAAATAGCCACTTGAAGATTTGTAGAGATTGTTGGATATATTGCAAATCCAGGTCTTGGTCTGCCGTATTTCATTATGGAAAGGAATTTTTGCATCCATGGGTTTGTTGCGTAATAGGCATAGTCTTTGTACACGCTTTCCCTTGTGGGCATATAACCGGCAGCCTTAGTCCAACCGAACATGCCGTGTGAGCCGAAATAAATCGCATTGACCATTCGAATTATCGCTGCTTGTTTTGCGGGATCTTTGGTGAATATTCCCCATGTCCATCCTCCAACTCCTGTTGATTCTATGTTATCTCTTATTTGTGGAAGTGGAGCGGCACCCCATTCTTTATTAAAAGTTGCCGTGCCCAAAAGGTTTTCCATTTGTTTAACTTGCCAATTTCCTCCGATGAACATTGCGACGTTTCCGGCAGCAACATCCTGATTTAATTGAGCTTCAGCTGTAATTGCGTCTACACGTTCAGGAGTGATACCGCTATCGACAGTTTCTTTCAAGAATTTCAAAAGATTTAGCATGTATTCGCGATTCTTACCTTCATTGAATACGGGCTTACCATTTGTATCTACAAGTTTCCCGCCTTGAGCCCAGAAAAGTGGCATCAGGCATATTATAGTCGCTTCATTTTTGCCTGCAGGATACATGAAAACATTCATGTCAGGATGTTCTTTTTTCAATTTCTTTCCCAATTCAAAAAGTTCAGCCCACGTTTTTGGTGGTTTTGAAATTAGATCCTTTCTGTAATATAGTACGCGTGCATCCGTCGTAAACCACAATGCTTTTAATTGCCCGTTATGTATCATTCCCTTTTGGCAATAAGGAAGCAGATCACTTATTTCGTCACTTGTGAAGTATTTATTTAAAGGTTGGAGATAGGGATAAAATCTTGGCAGAACAAAAGAGTCAACCTGTGAAACATCTGGTGCTGTTCCACTTCGAGCTTGAGTAAGTAATTTGGCCATAGCTGCAGGGCCTGATATGATCTGAAAATATACTTGCACATCAGGATTTTTCCTTATCCATTCTTCGTATGCCTTTTTCAGATACTGTTGCCGCGCTGGATTTACAGCTTGCATGGAATACTGAGGGAGCAAATCCATTGTTATAGAGATAGGAGCGTTGTACGAACCTATGTGTGTAGGGGTTACCAGAGTAGCCGCGCTGACGAGCATTCCAATTAAACCTAACGTCACCAACAAAACTGTCAACTTTCTAAACATTTACCACACCTCCGTAATTAAAAATAGAGTAAATTTAGAGTTGCCTTTAATTAAAATTCTTTTTTTCATCTCCTTTCACTTAAAATATAAGGGCGAATATAGAAACGCCCTGCTTAATGTAGTAACTCGTTGACTAATTCGTCTAATCCTACTTTAACCACACAACAAACTTTGTCGGCTCCACCGTAGAATATGACGAGTTCATCATTTATTACCACTGCACCTTCAGGGAAAACAACATTTGGAACATCACCTTCCACTTCGTAGATTTCCTCTGGCACCATAATCGGGTCCTTGGTTCGTGCAATAACCTTCCAGGGTTCGTTTAGATCCAAAAGAGCGGCTCCAGCTCTATATTCACGTTCATCATCGACACCGTGAAAGAGTAACAGCCATCCCTTTTCTGTTTTTATAGGGGGACATCCCGAACCTATCTTGTAAGATTGCCAACTTTCCTCCGACTCCATTACGAACTTGTGATCGGACATCGTCCAGTTTTGCTCGTTAAGATACGCAAACCATATACCAGGGCGCTTTGGGCCGTAATTCGATCCTATCCACATTGAAGGTCTGTGTAAGGCGGCGATTTTTCCGTTAATCCTTTCCGGAAAAAGAACAGTATCCCTCTCATCGGCGTTTTGTGGTGTAATGGTTCCAAGTCTGGTGAATTTTTTAAAATCTTTGCTAACCTTAGCAAGTCCGATACGTGTTATCACCTGTGGCGAATTGGGAATACCTAAACGAAGTCGTACTTTTCCAGGAGGGGCCGGTGTGATTGTAACAACGTAAGTCATGTACAACTCATTGTCAATCTCGGTTATCCTCGCATCTTCAACAGATCTTTCCCACCAAACTCTCGTATTAGGCTCGAAACATGGTTCATCATCTCGTTCGATCAAATTCAGTTCTTTATCGAATACGGCATGACCAAACCGTGAAATATAATTTTGATAATCTCCAGTGGCGCGATAAAGCACATGAATCTTGCCATCTACGTACACGGCGGCCGGATTAAAAGTCTCCAGAGCTTCCCAATCATAACCTCGTGGCGTTATTATGGGATTTTTCTCATACCGGGTAAGGTTCATTTATAAAACCTCCATTTTGTGTTTTAACCATTCTTTTAGCATCACGTCGTCTCGTAGAACTTCCATAAGATGTGGCCATTCTTTTTGAAAATTAAAATATCGAGGAAGCATTTCTTGTGTGTAATTTTTAGCGTCTTCCAAGATTTTCTGTGACAAGTTGTACTTGTTAATAACTTCAAGGCTCCGTGCTTCTAAATTTTCATGTAGAAAGAGTCCTGGATATGGTTCCAAAGACTCGGCGAGAACTGGATTTAATTCCGGCATCTCTTTTGTTTTGTCAAGCTTTCCTTTTTCATAGATAAACCTTTTAACGTCTTCCTGAAGATGAAAGCCTGAAGGAGGTGGAAGATGGACTATGAAAAGTTCTTTATCAATGAAGAAGTGGTAACCGGCCATTCGTGCGTTGATAAGATAATCTATATCTTCGCCACGGCTTATGTAAGGATCAAAAGGTATATTCTGAAATACTTGACAATGGATCACCATGTTTCCACCGTACACGAAATTCGTTTCTACTAATCGATCCTGTTTTTTCTCTATTATTTCAACGGCTTTATCCATAATGTTGAGTTTGTTATCGAAGATATTCTTGCTTTTTGTTTCACCTTTTGATACCTTATTACTTCCTTCTTTGTTACGGTAAAAGCCTGCAATACCTCCCACAAATTTTCCATCATGTTCTTTTCCAATAAATTCCCATATCTTCTTCAAATAGTCTTTGTCTGTAACTATTTCGTCATCATCTAATCCGACAACCACTTGGGCACCAGTTATTTGTGCCAAGATCAGTTGAATGTTACGTATGTTCCCATATCCTTCAAGACTAACCATTTTCTTTTTGATTCCCAATTTGTTCAGCCGTTCTCTCAGAATCTCCAGATCACTGAATGAGAATTGAGCAATTGAAAAGATTTCCTTGAAAGGTTCAATGATTTTGTCAACTTTAGTCTCAACCTGTTCTTTCAATTCAAAGTTACTGGCTGCGCTGATTACTAACACTCCGAATTTGCCATCAATTATTTTCAAACTTTCAAGTAAACGCGACAAAGTTCCGTTTTGATTCAAAGGTGTGGGATGATCGTAGATGATGTTTTCATGTCCCTTTTCCCCTTCTTCATATGTCCAATAAGTTGGGACGATGATGAGCGTTTCAAGTGAATCTATCAATTCTTTGCACCTCCATTATTATTGAAAGACATTCAGAAACGTTTACCTTTCAGACCCGTTAATTTCATTGACACTACTTCCGAGATCGCTCTTGTCGCGGCTCCAAGGGATATGGACAGATCGTATATTGGAGATTCTTTTAGATCAGCTAAAGGGCGTTCGCCAAGAATCTTTTTGGCTTTTTCTTGCACTTGTTCCACAAAATGAGACCCTACTTTGATGAAGTCTCCTCCTATGACAATTAAATTGGGATCCACAAGAAGCACGAGGTTTGATACGGTTATTGCCGTGTAATAGGTCATCACGTCTACGACTTTAATAGCAACAGGATCTTTTGCTTTGAATCCATTGATCAAATCGTCGATGTTTAAGGGCCTTTTCTGCATAATGCTGTTCAGATAGCCCATTCGAGTTTTTTTGGCATTCTCTTCTGCAATGTTAAGAGCTGATATTTCACTACCAAATTCCTCAAGGATACAGATTTCTCCGCTATCACCTATTTTGGGAAAGACAAATTTTCCAACTTTTCCAGCAAGTTCATGCGAGCCACGGTAGAGATTTCCATCCACAATCATGCCTGCTCCTATTCCTTCAACTAATAACAGATAGACAAAAGAGTCATGTTTTTTCCCTATGCCAAACCACTGTTCTCCCAAAGCAGCTGCATTTGCATCTCTTTCCACAAATGTTGGAATTTTGTAAGTTTCTTCCATTATTTTCTTTATATTTACGGTTTCATTTTTTCGAAAGTGAGGAGCTGAATACACGATGCCGTTTTTGGGATCGACTGGACCCGGAACTCCTATTCCTATGGCGTCAATCTGAATTTTTTTTAAATGTGCCCATATGAGGAGTTTGTCTAACAATTTTTTTGTATCATTGACATTTTCACGAAGAGTTTTTACGTAAGGAAAAGAAGACCTTTCGGTTTTTAGCATCTTTCCCCCGGCGTTATAAATAGTGGCAACTATGTTTCTACGCCCTACATCTATACCGATCACATGGGCGTTTTGCTCATTAACTTTCAGCAAGATCTTTTTCCTTCCAACATTTTTACCTACTTTGTCACTTTCTTCAACAAGTCCGAGTTCTAAGAACTCTTTTACGATGTTGGAAACAGAAGCTCTAGTTAACCCAGCTATGTTAGCTACATCACTTCGAGCAATTGGTTGGTATCTGCATATTAAAGTGTATAAAACTTCTTTTGTATTTGCATATGAAGAATGGTTGTTGATCATAAAAATTCTCCTAATTAATTAAATAAATTACTTAATTAATTATAAAACTACTTTTTATTCTTGTCAAATCCGATTACAGCAGGTTAGAGACCATTAACAACTAATATTGACCTCTACACAGGCTGTGCTATCTTTTTCTCGTTTTTTTAGTGTTTTTCGAATGATATCTTATTTGTAGTACTCACGTTGTGCATGAATATTACCATCTTGCCCAAAATCCGGAAGAAAAGAATATTTTAGGTCTCAGCGTGTTATAATTTTTCAACAAATCCACGAGTGAGACGGAGGAACGTGATGGAAGAGATAAGGGAAATATTCATAAAATCTATAAAAGAGAAGATTGAGAATTTGAAAACTCTTATGGAAGCTGAAAAGATAAGGGTTGATGTATTTGGGAAAAATGGCATGCTCAAGTCAAAATTTAAGGAGATCAAAAAGCTTCCCCCCGAAAAACGCGCCGAATTTGGAAAAATTTTGAACGATGCAAAACGCGAAATAGAATCTTTGTTGTCAGAGAAAATTCGCGAACTAAAGAGATTAGAAAAACAACGTGAGATCGTAGAAAAATCGATAGACCTCACATTACCTGGAGCTCGTAGGAGCTTTGGAAAACTTCATCCCATTTCCCAGATAACTCAAGAATGCGTTGAGGTATTCAGCAAAATGGGCTTTAAGGTTGTTGAAGGGCCTGAAATAGAAACTTCTTACTACAATTTTGAAGCTTTAAACACACCCGAATGGCATCCTGCTAGAGATC
>JALSLY010000069.1 GCA_026988035.1 Thermotogae bacterium | reverse complement strand
ATCCACACAGTGCTATAGGATACAAAAGTCCGAAGGAATACTTTGAGCAAATGCGTGAAGCTCTACCTCAAGTTTCCTGATATTCTGTCCAATTTTGATGGGAGCACTACACCACGATGTGGATATAGACCATGTGATCCCGTTGAAATTGGGAGGCAAAGACGGTCCTTCAAATTTTGCTTTAACTCATTCTTCCTGCAATCGCTCAAAACAAGATTCCGATCTTAGAGTTGCAAGGATACTTAATAAATTCTCTGAAATTTCTGAAGAAACGTTCAAAGAAAAAAGAAGATCTCCAAATCTCAATGATGTGCTTTCTAAATATGACGGAGCAAAGTATCAATTGAAATTCAAAATAGAAAATGACAAAGTGAAAATTTCATTTCCCGACTTAGCTAATAACGATGTTTACAAATACCATATTTTTAAAGATAAACTAGCGGTGTGAGGTATTTCTTTGCTTTATTACCAATAGAATATTTGCACCATGATGAAAGAATTAATCCGCGATCCATAGGAAAAAACATTTCTAAATTGATTAAAGAATTTTTCCTTAAACGTCCACAACTACACGTTGCACTTGGATATATTATTACAAATCGCGAAGCATCTGAAGTAAAAATTTTTGATGGGCAACACAAGACCGCAGCTCAAATTTTATTGGGAGTAAGGCAACTACCAGTTAGAATTTTAATCGATCCAGATTTAGATGTTTTGCTAACTACTAATACAAATGCTGGCACTGTATTGAGGCAAGTTGCCTTCGATAAGTCAGTGCAAAGGCATCTTGGAAGTGCACTATATATTGAAAGAGTTGAAAGATACCAAAAAGAGAATGGATTATCAAAAGACAATTATAATTTCTCAGAGGATGATTTAATTAAGTATTTTAAAGGTGAATCGCGTGAAATGAAAAAGTATATTTTAGACTCTATAAGAGATTGGATCACCCATAACTCTGAGAACAAGTTAAAAGATTATGTCGATTTTGGAGGGCGTGCTAAGGAAAAACCGTTATCATACAGCACAATTGAAAAGACTTTTTATTCATTTTTCATATATAGAGAGGCTTTAACTACTCCGATAAATTACAGATTGGAAGAAGGAGAAAATCCAAGAGAACTTGAGAAAGAGCAAATTCTTAAACTTATGAATATCATTGCTGAAGAAATATATATAGAGCAGTTTGACCTAGATATAGGCACACATCGCATAGAACATAAGATTCAAGAAGGTGAAAATATTCCTGAATCTCATTTGATAGCATATAGAATAGGCAAAGAAGAAATAATTTATAATTGGTTGAAACATGTTTCCCAAATAATAAAAAACTATTTTATAATGCAAGGAAATCCAATAGATGAAGATAAATTGTTCCAGTATAGTTTTCCCGAATCGCTTTGGGATAGAATCAGGACATTTATAAAGAACCTTAGAGCTCTTCCTATTTGGGTAAATAAAGAATTATCCAATACTGTTTTTGGTGGAAAGCAAAATTATAAGTACTGGCAAACTATATTTGAAACTGGAAAAACTCCTCAAGGTTTCAATGTGCTGCCTGTACCAATAAATCTCATGAATATGATAAAAGACTAAACGAGCAAATTATAGAACAGTTTGCCACCCTTGCATCATCTTTAGATTCACTTGAAAATATCATCCCGATCCCAATAGGAAAACCGGAAGATGCCTTTTTGAAAGGCAGATTGGAAGAATAAACTGAGGTCAGATACTGTGACAAAAGTCAAGCACTTAATCGTTGCAATTTATTATTTTGTGTGTATTTTTATAGTTTGAACTATTATAGTTTATCTATAACAGTTTAAGTATTTACACGAAAGATGGTGGAGCAAAAACTCTGGCCCTGATGGATCAAAAACATCTTGACTTTTTACAGTTTGTTGCACAATCTGAGTTTATATGTGCTTCAAAACTTCGTTATAGCTCTTTCCAATAAAGTTAGCTTCATGAATGACTTTTTTAACCCTTTTCGATTTCACAGAAATTGTTGTACACTATCTACAAAGAACATAGTGGGGGGAGAACATTGAAGATCGTAGTTGCGGATGACAGCAAAATGTGGCGAGTTGTGCTAAAGGACTTTTTGAGCTCACAAGGCCACGACGTTACGATAGTAAGTGACGGACTTGAAGCCTATTTCAAAATTCACGAAGTACTTCCGGATGTTGTGATATCAGACGTTGTAATGCCAGGACTTAATGGTTATCAACTTTGTAGGCTCTTGAAAAACGATCCGAATTTTTCATCCACTCCCATTTTTCTTTTAACCGCTTCTTCTGAATCGCTTGACAAATTCTGGAGCAAATATTCAGGAGCCAATGCCTATATTCAAAAAGATTCGAAAAACGGTTTCAACCTGATCAGTTCGAAGTTACATGAAGTGGAAAAGGTTTTGAGTCCAACACTACTGAACCCCGAGAACGGAAGGCGCGCTTTTGGTGATACGCTTGACAAATTATTGGTTGAAACTTCTCTAAGAGGAGAAGTGAGAAAACTCTTTAACCATGTGGAAGATATGAATTATACGGTCAGAAAAATAAACGATTTGCTGAAAGAGCTTTTCAAAATAAAAGCTATGGCACTGCTTTCTATCAGTATTGACGAGATGAATCTTTATTCATCAATAGTCGATTATGAGTTTCTTGAAAAATGGATGCTTTCACAACTGAGCAGACCATCTTTTCCTCGAAAACGAAGCTACGTGAGAATTGAGGGTGAAGATAAGTGCAAGGGGCTCAGTTGGATTTCGAAAATTATAACTTTTGATTCGAAAGAAGAAGGTGTCGTTGCAATTTGGAGAGATAAGGCATTTTCTGCTCGTGAGAGTAGCAGTCTTTCCATAATTTCTGAAGAACTTGGAGGAATTTTGAAAATAGGCTCCCAGTTAAAAGAATACAGGCGCAATGCAAATTTTGACGATCTAACCGGACTTGCCAATTACAGGGCTTTAGAAGAGGAACTTAGAGAGCTTTGGGATGACGGAAAGAATTTTGCTATTTCCATAGTAGATATAGATCACTTTAAAAAAGTCAACGACACTTATGGACATGTAATAGGTAATGAAGTGCTTGCGAGTATAGGCCAAATACTCAAAAATTTGGCAAAAAAAGCCAGTTGTTTTGCAGCGCGTTTTGGTGGAGAAGAGTTCCTCATCATATCCGAAAGAAATGAAAACTTTTTTGAAATCATTGACAGCTTAAGGCAAAAGATAGAAAAGACCCATCCTTCACAAAGTGTTCCGGAGTTAATTGTAACGATAAGTGGTGGCATTGCAGAACGAAACGATTCCAAGAGCTTTACAGAAGTGGTGGAAATGGCAGATATAGCGTTGTACCAGGCAAAAAAGAGTGGAAGAAACAGGGTGGTTCGTTATGCGGCTAAGTAGGAAACTTTCTGTACTTGTCTTTGTGATATTTGCTCTGGTGAGTTTTATTCTCATTCTCTTTATTGGAAAATTGCAAATGAAGGGAACAGAATCTTTAGTGCCTCCAAACGATCCAGCGATCATTGCCATGAAAAAAATGAAAAAAGAGTTCGGGAGTTCGGATCAGATCATGGTTATATTGAAAACCCCAGGTATTTTTGATAAAAATGTCGCCGAACGTGCATATAAACTGATCGAGTCGTTGAAAAAAATTAAGGGAGTAACTTCTGTTCAATCCATTTTTGATTCTGCAAAAGTAAGATTTACATTTGCTGGACTTTCATCCAATCCTTACTTCAAAGATGGTATTCCATCTTCGAACGCGACAGAAGTCTTGAAATCGCCTCTTTATGTAGGAAACCTCATCGATTCTTCTGGTCATGTACTTGCGGTGATATTAAACGTTTCAAAAAATGTCGTGAATGAGGTAAGAAAAGTCCTTAGTAAAAATATTCCAAGCGGATTCAAGTATTTCATCACAGGTGATGATGTGGTAGAATCTTCCATAAATTCTTCTACTCTTTTGCTCGCACTCGTGTATCCTCCATTGCTTTTCGGCTTAATATGGCTGCTTTACTTTCTCAAACTTGGAAATGTACTAGCGGCAGCTATACCACCCCTGATATCTTTGCTTTCAGCAATGTGGACGTACGGAATAGCCGGTATGATTGGTTTATCTCTGAATATTCTTACGTCTACAGTTGGAATATTTGTGATCGTGGTGAGCTCGTCTTACGGCTTACACTTCATAGATAGATATATGAACAACAGAGACAAAATGAATCACGTGAAAGCAGCTAAAAAAACTTTGCGCGAAGAAGCTACTCCGATATTTATGTCCGCTCTCACTACCGCAGTTGGTTTTGCAACTTTCATATTTGTTGGGATTCCAGCGTTTAAAACTCTTGGGGAGCTTGTTGCAATAGGTGTGGGAATAAGCGCACTTTTCTCAATAATTCTGATTCCTGCTGTAGCTGAATTCTTTGATCTTCACAAACGCCTCTCGCATGTGTTGAGATTCCATGTTATTCCATCTTCAAAGTTCAATAAGATATCCATGATCGTGGTACTGGCAATTGTGGCAATTTCTCCAATATTTATATCTCGAGTTCAGGTAAATTCGGACGAGTTCGGATATTTCAAGGCAAATTCAGCTGTTAGGAAATCCTCTCGAGTGGCAAACGAATATTTTGGATGGACTTTGCCACTTTATGTAGTTGTGAGTAAAAACTCACCCTTTACATCTCTTGACGCTAAACAGTTTAGCAGTTTTATCGGTGAAATAAAAGGTATCCATGGAGTTAACGGTGTAAATTCAGCACTCGATATTTCCAAAGAATTTGATGTTCCATTTCCAATCCTTCAGATTCTTTCGCACAACCCAACCTACAAGCCGTACTTTTCTGAATGGTTCTCGAAAGATTCAACAAGGTTCTTGGTTAAGACACCTTATACGGATACTTCGAGCATAAAGAAAATAGCTGAAAAAATTGAAAGTTTTTCACAAAAACTAAAGGGATACAATATTTATGTTGCTTCTCCTGCATTGCTCACAGCCTCTATGAATTCTTCCATAGTCACGAATCAAATTTCAACGATAATCATAGCATTTTTGTTTATAATGCTTTTGTTGATCATTGTTTTCAGAAGTTTTTATTTATCCATGATAGCGTCAGTACCAATAGTTTTAGCTGTGATATTGAATTTCTTTGTTATGGGAATTGGGCACATGTATCTTGAAGTTTCCACCGCCATTGTGTCAAGTGTACTTATGGGATTAGTTATAGACTATTCCATACACACAATTACTCGCTACAGAATAACTCATAACGTTAATTTCGTTCTGGAAGAGGTGGGACCTGTTATCATTGATAATACGCTTGGACTTATGGCTGGATTTGGAACACTCTTGTTTTCGCCTCTTTTGTTGTACGTAAGACTCGGTTTTTTGATGTCCATTGGTATAGGAATTGGGGCATTTACAACAATGGTATTTGTTGTAGAACTTCTGAGAATGTACGAAAAAAAAGTCAATAAGATCATTTCGCATGAGAATGGTGAATGAAAGCGACCCTCCAAAAGTTGAATGCACTTTGGGCTAAGATGGCATTAAACAATCCATAAAGCAAATAGATGTGCCCAGCAATAATGGAAACAACAAAGGCCATTGAGCCTTCTATCACAGCTTGAAGGACATTTCTTCGTGCAAAAACAAGAAAATATATGAATGCGCAAAGAAGTGCAATGACAATCACATTTCCCTGAATGTTCCAAAATAGGAGTTGTAGCTTTTGAGATAACGCTGATGTATAGTAAAGCCCAAATTTTCTAAAGATTACATTGTCGATTGTTGTAAGCAGCACCAACCACGTAATAGGTGAAAAGGCTCTTACTTCCCACGAAAAGTTCAATTTATAAAGTCCGTATGCGACAAACCCAAATGCAAAGGACATCATCAAAGGAACTACAGCGAATTCTTTAAATTCAGCATTTCCAGTTTTGATCAGAAATAAGACTATAATGGTTAACACCAGTGAAATGACAGATGCCCAGAAAATGGACTCTTCACTTCTTTTAGATTTTCCAATAAGCAGAGGCATATAAACCACAAAAACTACAAGTATCATATCTACGAACTTCAGCAACTCCATTTTTCCCCTCTTTCTTCATGTGTCTTTCTGTATAGATGATATAATTTTATAGAAAGGAGGAGGTTGCATTTGCATTACTCAAGGGTTAAAAGTGCTGTTTTGTCAGGTTTGAAGGTCTTGAAAATAGATGTAGAGGCTGATATAAATGCAAAATCAATATTGCAGGAATGGGAGATAGTGGGACTTGGAGATACGGCGGTGAAAGAAAGTCGAAAACGTGTGATGAGTGCTATAAAGAACAGTGGTTTCGATCTGCCCAGGGGTAAAATTACCGTTAACCTTGCACCAAGCGATGTAAGAAAAGAGGGAACTTTGCTGGATCTTCCGATTGCAGTCGCGATACTTATGGCCTCAGGGAGGATTCATCAAAGTGAAAAATGGATGCTGATAGGGGAATTGGGTCTCGACGGTACTTTGAGAAAGATTAACGGTGCATTACCCATAATGCTTGAAAAACAAAAAAACATGAGCTCAATAGTACCTTCGGGCAACGCAACAGAACTCTCACTTGTTAGTATCCCAAAAGTTTATGCCGTTGATACACTCACTAATGTTGTGAGGTTAATGGAAGGAGACAGCAACTTTTCAGAAATAAGATATTTCCCAGCAGAATCAGAAGCAGAGTATGAACTTGATTTCTCAGAAGTAAGGGGACAAGAATATGCCAAGCGTGCTCTTGAAATAGCTGCAGCTGGATTCCATAATGTGATAATGAAGGGGCCTCCAGGTGCTGGGAAAACCATGTTGGCAAGGCGCTTCCCAACGATCATGCCTCCCATGACAGAATCTGAGATCATCGAGTCTACAAAGATATATTCAGCTGCTGGACTGTTAGATGGTACTCCTATAACTGTGAGGCCATTCAGAAGTCCACACCATAGTGCGTCGACAGCGTCTATAGTTGGTGGAGGAAATAGGGCAAAACCTGGTGAAGTGACGCTTGCCCACAATGGAGTCCTCTTTATGGATGAATTGCCAGAATTCAGACGTGATGTGTTGGAAGCGTTGAGGCAGCCTCTTGAAGATGGAGTGATAACCGTTTCACGTATTAGAGAAACTCACACGTATCCTGCAAGATTTCTACTCATAGGAGCGCAAAACCCATGTCCATGTGGATGGTTCGGATCGAACGATGGAGTTCATCACTGTACCTGTTCAATGGCTGAAATTGTTAGATACAATAAGCGAATATCAGGACCGATTGCCGATAGAATGGATCTGTTCGTCGATGTGGCGAAAGTGGATTACGATCGTTACACTTCCATGAAACCCTCAGAATCTTCTCAAGAAGTGCGAAATAGGGTCATGAAAGCCACTGAAATTCAAATGAAACGTGCTAAGAAATTAAATGGAAAACTCACGGCTAAAGAAGTAAGACAATTTTGTATGCTTGAAGAAAGAGAAGAAGATTTTTTCAAAAACGCTTCCAAAAAGCTTGGGTTGAGCGGGAGAACTATGGAGAAAACTCTAAAGGTTTCACGCACGATCGCGGACTTAGCTGGTGAAAAGAGAATAACACTTTCACATATAGCAGAAGCTTTGCAATACAGAAAAAAAGAGGAGATTTTTATTTGAAAGTTCTTATAATAGATGGTTACGTTGATGAACCCGCTCATTTTGGTGTTCCACCATACTTGTCTACATATCCGCGTTATGTTGCTGGACTTGCGCGTATAGCTGGATATGAAGTTGGCTACAAAACGATAGAACAAATTCGTCATTCAGAAGTTCCAAACGCTGATGTTCTTGTGGTAATCGGCGGAGTAACCGTACCTGGAAATTATATGGGCGGGATTCCAATGACCATCAGAGAAGCTCAAGAAATAGCTGAAAAATCCAATTCCAAACTTAAAGTCCTCATCGGTTCGATGGCGGAGTACTCCGTTAGTAGAGCTGGAGGCGTTATCGCACGACCAAGCACATTCGAGAGATACAACGTTAAAATGTGGCGGGGATATGAGTTGAAGATGTATAAGCTCTTCACTGGCGTAGATTGGAAGAAAAAACGATATGAGCTTGTTAAACGTGCATCGATCTTGGGTGCATCAATTGTGAAGGAGCATCCGAACTTTCCAGATCTCATATGTGAACTGGAGTTAGGTATGGGTTGTGAAAGGGAGGTTCACTGTTCTTTCTGTACCGAGCCACTGTGGGGAAAGTTCGTGTCAAGGCCGGTTGAAGATGCGATCGAAGAGGTAGAATCTTTGTATAATTCAGGTGTAAGGCACTTCAGGCTTGGAAGAGTATCCAATATTTTTGCCTACATGGGTGGAAAAAGTCCTCAACCCGAAGCGTTGAAGGAATTGTACATGGGAATCAGGGAAGTCGCTCCAGAATTGAAAACGCTTCACACTGACAACGCCAATCCTGGTTATATGTATTCGCACATTAAAGCAGTTGAGGAAATGGTTGGCATAATTGCCAAATACAACACACCTGGTGATATTCTTTCGATGGGTGTGGAATCGTTTGATCCTGAAGTTATCAAGGCAAACAACTTGAAAATCAATGAAAAGCATTTTTTGGAAGTAGTTCAAATGGTAAACTCAGTGGGAGCCGTGAGGATTGAAGGAGTGCCCAAAATTCTGCCTGGTATCAATTTACTGTATGGTCTTACCGGCGAAAGACGTGCGACTTACAGAATCAACGAAAAGGCTCTTATGAGAATTCTCGAATCCGAGTTGATGATCAGACGCGTAAATATAAGAAAAGCAATGGTTTTCCCACAAACACCGTTATTTGAAGTTTTCGGTGGGAAAACGCCGCGTATTGATGAAAAGCTTTATCAGCACCATAAATATGTGTTGCGGAAGAGATTTGATCATCCAATGCTAAAACGTGTTTTTCCTCAAGGTACGATCTTGAGAGATGTCATTATAGAAAAGCACTCTGGAAATTTGTCCTATGGACGCCAAATGGGAACATATCCTATATTGATTGGGATTCCAAAGATTCTGCCACTGCGTGCTCACATTAACTGTGTGGTTGTGGATCATGGCCAACGTTCACTAACCGCGCTTCCAATTCCCATTGATCTAAATACAGAACCATTGAAACTTTTGAAATGGATCCCAGGAATTGGGAAATCTACCTTATCTAAGATAGAATTCGAAAGGCCTTATAAGAATATGGAAGATTTTACCAAACGTACGAATTCAGAGCTTCCAAAGTGGATAAAGGAGATGATGTTATTCAGTCAAAAAAGATTGTAGTACTTGGTGCCACTGGGACCATTGGAAAGATGGCTCTCGACGTCTTGAAGAAATTGAAAAACTTTAAGGTTGTCGGAATAAGTGCCCATAAGAACGTGAAGCTGCTTTTGAAAAAAAAGATAGAATTTCCAGATGCATTCACCGCTTTAACAGGTGATCGCGTTGAAGGTGTTGATTTTTGCGGTGAAGACGCGATAGAAGCTCTTATGGAAAAAACGCTTCCAGATCAAGTTATCGTCGGTATAGCTGGATTTGCTGGTCTCAAGTACGCGCTAACCTCTGCAAAATATTCCAAGCGCTTGTGCCTTGCCAATAAAGAATCCATAGTGGCAGGAGGAAATTTCTTTTTGAAGAATGTGAGAGATTCTAATTGTGAAATCATTCCGGTGGATAGTGAGCATAACGCAATATTCCAACTCATCGAGGTAGAAAAATCACCGATTAATTCGATATTTCTAACAGCTTCTGGCGGTGCCGTTAGAGACGTGCCTGTTGAGAGATTGAAGGATGTAACTCCTGAGATGGTGTTAAAACATCCTATTTGGAATATGGGCGCGCGAATAACAGTGGATTCTGCTACAATGTTTAACAAGGGATTAGAAGTTATGGAAGCTCATTTTCTCTTCGGCTTCCCTTCAGACAAGATCATAGTTGTACTTCATCCTCAGGGAAAGGTCCATGGGATGATAAAGCTAAATGATGGAACCGTTAAAATGCTCGCCTCTAAGGCTGATATGCGTTTGCCGATTGCGTACGCAATCCATTATCCGAAAAGAATAAAGGCTTTTGAAGGATTCATGCCGTTTGGCGAATTTACTTTTGAAATGCCAGATCTCTCTCGCTATCCAGCTTTGAGACTAGCGTACGAATGTTTAAAAGAAGGCGATGGTGCAAGGATTGTTTACAATGCCGCAGATGAAATCGCAGTTGAGGCTTTTTTAAAAAAAGAGATCCACTTCACCCACATTTATAAAATTGTTGAGAGAGTGCTGAAAAATGGCTGGCCCAAAATTTTGGATGATTATGAGTCAATCGAGGCTGTTGATGTAGCAGCACGTCGCTTAGCCAAGGAGATGGTAAGAAGATGCTGTTGAGTATTTTTTATTTCATCGTGATACTTGTTGGAATAGTAATTGCACACGAGTTGGGGCACTATATATTTGCGAAACTCTTTGGAGTCTATGTAACGGAATTTTCCGTTGGATTCGGCCCGAAAATATTTTCCATAAAGGGAAAAGAAACTGCTTACAGGTTACGAGCTTTTCCGCTTGGTGGATATGTACGGATGGCTGGTGATGATCCACAAATCGAAAGCGTTGAAGGAATTTCCAAAGAGCGTTTGCTGTACTCAAAGAAAGCTTGGAAACGCTTTCTGATAGTCTTTGCAGGTCCTCTATTTAGTATAGTAACTGGTTACGTTATCATGATATTTGTTTCCATTGCTTGGGGATTCCCGGAAGCGCGCATGGATTGGATCATTCCAAATTCTCCAGCTGCAGTTGTTGGATTTCAAGCTGGTGATAGAATTAAATCCATAAACGGGCATGTTATCCTATCTCCAACAGAAGTTAGTTGGTTTGTAAAGGGTCAAAAAAAGCTGAAAGTTGTTTACGTGCATAACGGCCAAATCTTGAAAACAACATTGATGCCAAAGGAAATAGGACCACAATACTTCATGGTATTGAATGGAACAATTTCACCAGGTACACAACTTTCGGAGGTAGATGGAATTCCACTTGATAGAACAAAAATCACTAATGGATCTATTCTCAAATTTTCTAATGGCGCCACGGCCACTTTACTTGGCTACCAAATGCTGCCGCGTTCGCGAGAAATGGGAATATACATGGCTCTTTTTTCAAACAAGGTGGCATCTGTTGATCCTTCAACAGAATTAAAACCTGACGACGTTATTTTATCGATCAATGGCATTGCATGTAATACATCTTTTAATTTCCAAAACGCGCTTATTGCCGCCAGTTATGCTCAAAACAATAATGGTAGTTTTGTAATATTAAACGAAAACAAAGTCTTAAAATCTATCCCGTATCATGCCGTAGGAGGAACTAAAATAGAATTTGAAAGGAAAGGAAAGAAATTGAGCGTCGTTCTTAACAAAAAGCAATTTAATACTTTGTTGAATTCGCTCGCAACCTATCCGGCTTATGGAAATTGGTATCCTGGTGCTTGGGATGCGATAAAGTACGGTGTGATACGTACCAACAGAATATTTACCAAGATGTTAGCCTTTCTTGGAGGAATTTTTAGGACAAAAAATGCGTTAAGCCAGTTTGTAGGACCAGTAGGTTTGGTAAAAATGGTTGGCCAGGCTTCAAGTGAAGGCATGCAGATACTCTGGACTTTAATCGCCTTGATCACACTCAATTTAGGGATCATAAATCTTCTTCCGCTTCCCGCATTAGATGGAGGTCATCTTGTTTTTTCTCTTATTGAAATGGTCACAGGTAAAAGAGTAAACCCAGAGATCGAAGGGTATATACATACCGTTGGTTTTTTTCTGCTCATGGCGTTTTTTGTGTACATTACTTATCTCGATATAATCAGATTTGGAGGATAAGATTTGGGCATTTTTCATTATTTGAATCTCTTTACAACTTGGACAATTCAATCTGGTGGGTACTTTGGAATTATTCTTGCAATGACTCTCGAAAGCTTCATGATCCCTATTCCAAGTGAAATAATTCTTCCTTTTGGAGGATATCTCGCGGCGGCTGGAAAACTAAATGTTCTTGGTGTTGCATTAGCTGGTGCAATCGGAGGCACTATTGGTTCAATCGCACTTTATTACGTGTCAGCTTTGTTAGGGAGTGTTTTTATCAAGAAATGGGGTAAATACATTTTTGTCTCTGAAAGACATCTCGAGATAACCAATGAATGGTTTAAAAAATATGGCAACTTTGCTGTATTCACAACAAGACTCTTACCAATAGTTAGAGGAATTATTTCCATTCCAGCCGGAATAGCCAAAATGAATATTTGGTCGTTCACAATTTACACTTTTTTCGGTACTCTAATTTGGTCATTGATTTTGACTTACTTTGGCTTTCAACTGGGGCTTTCTAATGTTGGCATGCACATAGTATGGATCGTGGCTTTTGCAATAGCGGGTATGGCAGCGGCTATTTACTTAGGTCCACGCTTTGTGAAAAAGCATGTTAGAGCTTTCAGTATTATAACCAACATTTCTCTCTGGCTTGTGTTAGGTTTCTTCGTATCTTACGCGTTATACGAATCTTATTCTCCGATCAAAGTGACAGATCTCAACTACAGTAATATTGTGAGAATCCAAAATATTGGAAAAGGGCAAGAGTTTTCATTTTACGTCATTGGAAATACCTTTCAAAACTTGAATATACTCAGTAAATTTTCTTATTCGACTAACACTTCTTTCATCATCGATCTTGGTAACATGGTGTACTCAGGTGATCGAGCAAAGTACAGATTGTTGGTTCACGAGATAAAAGACTTCGGGAAACCATTCATCGCTGTCCCGGGGCCTAGAGATCTCAATGACCAAGGGTATCAAAATTATTACAACATCTTCGGGAGTTATGATTATGGTGCTGGAGTGGGAGATACTTACTTTGTCATGCTCAACGACGCGAATGGCAAACTGTCTGTTCAGCAGTTAAACTGGTTATCACATGAACTGTCAATTGCTTCAACATACTCACATCGCATCGTTGCAATGAACATCCCTCCTTTTTGGGCAAAAACAAAGGGCAAAGTTCTTAGTGCTGAGACATCTAAACGATTGAAAAAAATTTTGAAAACTTATAACGTTGATCTGCTCCTATCGACCGGAGTTCATGCAACTACTTCGAAAACTCCGATTCCTTATGCTCTTGTTGGAAAAGAAAATTATTTGAACGTAAAAGTGAAACCACATGATATTTTGATAGAGTTAAAGAGCCTTGGTTTTGGTGAATCAAACGCTTTTATGGAAATGATTTCTGTGTATCTTTATTCCTTTCTGGTTCTTGAATGGCCAATAATCGGAATTGTTGCCATTGGAATTTTCATAGTATGGTTTTTCTGGAGGCAGTACAAATTGGTCTTCAAAGTTGAAAAGAGAACTACTCGGAGGTAAAAATGTCTAAAATTGTGAAAATTGGGAATGTGGAAATTGGTGGGGGCATGCCAATTGCAGTTCAATCTATGACAAATACAGATACAAAAAATGTTGAAAGAACCCTTGAACAAATAAAGGCGCTTGAAAATGCTGGATGCAAAATCGTTAGACTGAGTGTGTATGATGAGGAATGTGTCGAGGCGTTGAGAGAAATAAAAAGGAAAACACGGCTACCACTTGTTGCAGACATTCATTTCGATTACAAGTTAGCGATAAAGTCCATAGAAGTGGGAATTGACAAAGTTAGAATAAATCCCGGGAATATAGGGGCAAGGTGGAAAGTTAAGGAAGTTGCTAAAGCGGCTTCTGATCATGGTGTAGCAATAAGAGTAGGTGCGAACATGGGTTCGATCGATAAACACTACTTTGAAAAATTTGGTGACAGGATTGACGCTTTGGTTACAAGTGCTATGGATGAAGTTGAAATGTTAGAATCTGTGGCTTTCGATAATATAGTGGTTGCCGTAAAATCATCTAACGCTGTAGAAACTATACTGGCTAATGAAAGGATAGCAAAACTTACAGATCATCCAATCCATTTAGGTGTTACTGAAGCAGGCATTTATGAAGATGCCGTTGTAAAATCGGCATTTGCAATCGGCCATCTTATTCATGAGAAAATAGGAGATACCATAAGGATATCGATCGCCGGTGATCCAGTGCGAGAGGTTTTCGTCGCATATTCCATACTCAGAGCTGTCCAAGCGATAGAAGGAATCGAAATTGTTGCATGTCCTACATGTGCAAGATCAGAAATAAATGTCGAAGAATTAGCCAAAGAGGTGAAAAATGAGCTAAGAGGCATAAAGACAAACTTAAAAGTTGCCGTTATGGGCTGCTTTGTTAATGGAATTGGGGAAGCAAGGGACGCTGATATTGCCGTTTTTGGTACAAAATCCGGTGGAGTTATCTACGAGAATGGAATCAAGACAGGAGTGGTTGAAAGGAAAAAAATTGCAAGTACATTGAAGGAAATGGTTAAAAAACGTTTAGAAGGAGGAGAAAACATTGCAGATCGTTAATAGCGTCGGCGAAATGAAAGAAATATCCAGAGGATATAAAGAAAAAACAGTGGGATTTGTGCCAACCATGGGATTTCTTCACGAAGGGCACCTCTCTCTTGTCAAAAAAGCCCGAAGAGATAATGACATAGTAGTGGTCAGCATTTTTGTGAATCCAACACAATTTGGACCTGGTGAGGATCTTGACACTTATCCACGAGATCTGGAAAGAGATTCAAAGTTGCTTGAAAATGAAGAAGTTGATTATTTGTTCATACCGAAAATATCAGATATGTATCCTAAAGACTTTTCCACCTCTATTCACGTTTCTCGTCTTGGTGATCAGCTTTGTGGTTATTACAGGCCAGGGCATTTTGATGGTGTTGTGCTGGTGGTGAACAAACTTTTCAACATAGTTAATCCCACTCGCGCTTATTTTGGGCAAAAAGATGCTCAGCAGTTTAGAATTTTGAAACGCATGGTGGAAGATTTGAACATAGATGTTGAACTCGTGGAAATGCCGATTGTTCGCGAAAAAGATGGCTTGGCGTTAAGTTCCAGAAACATTTACCTTTCTTTTGAGGAAAGAAAAGATGCCATAGCACTTCACAAGGCTTTGGAATATGCAGCTGAAGCGATCAGATCTGGGCGGCGTGATGCTTACAAAATTCGTCTTGAAGCGATCAACCTGATGAGGAAATATCCACACGTTCGCATTCAATACTTCGAGATCGTTGATGAGAAAACACTTCAGCCTGTAAGTAAGATTACCTCAAGAATTTTAATCGCAACAGCTGCTTTTGTTGGAAAAGCAAGGTTGATAGATAACGAGATCGTTGAACCATGAAAGGATTAATAGAAATAGCGTTTTTGGCAATGGCACCCATATCCGAACTGAGAGGTGCAATTCCACTTGGAATATTGGTTTATCACCTTAATCCCTTAGTTGTGGTTAGCATATCGATGATCTTCAATATGGTTCCAGCTATTGCTGTAATATTGTTTTTTACGGCAATGATGCCATGGGTTAAACGAAGAATTCCATCTGTGGGAAAATTTGTGGAAAAATTTTCGCAAACTCGTCAGGAAAAACATCGAGAAAAAATAGAGAAATATGGAATATGGGCGATAATGGTATTTGTTGCTATCCCCTTTCCGCTCACTGGGGCTTGGACAGGTTCTCTGTTGAGCGTGCTCTTTGAGATGCCCCGCGGGAAATCGATTTTTGCCATTGCAGGTGGAATAGCTATATCGGCTTCGATCGTTACTTTTTTTACAATGCTTGGCACATAATAGAATCAAAAAAATATTCCTTTCGCGAATGCTCAAAATATATGAGAAAGTGGTAAAATTTTATGTGGAGAAAAGGAGGTGAATAAAGTGAAACTCAAGCCAACGGCAACTTCTTTTTTCATGAGGTATTCCATATTCACTTACTTTTTTCTTTGGGCGCTTTTTTCTTTGGCAATCAAAGATGAAATTAGCTTTGGATGGTATTTGTTCATTTGGATTTTGATGACCCTTCTACCTGCTTTGTTCCATACCTTTAAAAGGGTTAGATTTGGATGGTTTTTTTGGATCGGTCTTCTGGATCTTATAGCTTTCCTCCCAAAAATAAATTCTCTCTATTCCAAAATAGAAGCCCTTTCATCAAACGAGGTTTATCGTGCAATTCTTGGGTGGTTTCAGGGGTTTTCGGAGGTAAAGATTTTTATAATCGTTTCTCTTATAGGTATAGCTATCTCCCAACTTTACAGACTTACCTTTTCTTATGAAATAAATGAAAACGGCATTTCGTTAAAATCTGGCATATTTTCCAGAAAAGATAGAACGATCATAAGTGCTCATATAACCGATATAGAAGTTGATAAGGGATTTTTTCAGAGGTTTTGGGGCATAGGAAACGTTATTCCGATCACTTCATCCGGTATGGGTGGAGGTGCCAATATGGTCTTTGGCGGCTTAGAAGCTCAGACAAAAGCAGGAATCGGTGGAATTGTTGGAAGCGCACGCTCACAGAATGTTGCAATAAATGATCCCGCTTATATTATATATGGCGTAAAAAATCCCGAAAGAGTCAAAGACGAGATCCTGTCTCTTATTCAAAAAACGGTCAATAGGCAGTAACTCACATTTCTCGCCTTCCAAGAAATTTTGAGTCTGACAGCAAAATCCAATTTGTAATTTTGACTTTGAAAATTGATCTGCACTCAAGATTTCTGCAACAGTATCTAAAGGTACATTTTCGATTACTTGGATTCTAAATATTCCATATCTTCGTTACTAAGCTCTAAATCACCTGCTTTTGCGTTTTCTTCCAAGTGCTCTCTACTTGTCGCTTTTGGTATTGTCAAGGCTCCCTTTTTAACCACCCATGCGAGAGCAATTTGTGTCCACGTTGCGTTTTTATGCCTTGCAACTTCCTCGAGTTTTCTTCTCGTTGGGCTATCAAAGTCCATCCTGTTTAAGGGGGAATAAGCGGTAAGCGTCACATGATTCTCTACACAAAAATCAAGCAAACCACTTTCTTCTGCTGCTCTATCTTGGATGTTAAACCTAACTTGGTTGCAAACGACTGGGGCTTTCGAAAATCGAATGGCTTCTTTGAGCTGATTTACAGAAAAATTACTCACGCCTATGTACCTTGTGTAGCCTCTTTTTAAGAGTTCATTCATCGTTTCCATAGTTTCTTCAATTGTGAGTTCACTCGAAGGCCAGTGCACAAGGTAAAGATCCACGTGATCGGTTCCAAGTCTTTTTAAAGTGGCTTCTATAGAGTTGATAGCATCTTTTAGTCTTAGATGATCCGGCCAGATCTTGGAAGTGATGAAAACTTTTTTCACTTCTATTTTCTTAAGAGCTTTTCCTACAATTTCTTCTGTGTGACCTGCACCATAATACTCGGCCGTATCAATGTGCGTCATTCCAAGATCAACAGCTTTCACAAGTGCTTCAATGGCTTCTTGATCTTTTGAATAATCAGCCTCGAATTTACCACCCATACCCCAGGTACCAATGCCTATTGCGGGAAGAAATTCAGATGTGTTTCCAAGTTGAATTTTCTTCATATTAGCTCACCTTCTTTAATATCTTTTTGCATTTATCAAGCATTCTGTAACTGTCAATGACCTCATGATATATGAAACACATTATAAGATGTAAAGAGGATCTTTGGTTGACTAAAAACATCTTATTATCTAAATCACCCCTTGTTAAAATCTTGGAAGGTAGCATTACTTAAATGGATTATAGCATTTTGATTTCTGGCCTTCTGTTAACGATATGTTCTCATTGAAATTGAACTTAGATCCATTGACTTTCCATTACTTAACCATAAAAAAGAGGAGAACAAACATGATCATCGTGTACAGTACGTACGAATATACGTGTCCGTTCATCAAAGTGAGTGATAAGGATTTGGCCATGATTTCCACTGCATGTTTCAAGCCGTTGTAAAATGATGTTGTAATATCTTTGACTGAGACGTATCTTTTGTTTCCATGCTTGATCTCTTTCATAGAGTACACTTTTCTCATTATGTACTCAAGGGTAAACGAGTAAGCCGGTGCCGTAAAGTATTCTTCCTCTTTTAGAGCTATACCACCGTTCCAGGCGCTAACCCTTTTGACTTTTCCCGATTTTGCCAAGTAAAATATCAGAGGAAACAGAAACAGAGTTCCGATAACGACTGCCAGAAATGTAGGTGAAACCACACCGAAGACAGGGTGAGAAGAAACGATAAGAAACGGTTTTGGAACTCCAAAGAGACCGGATAGAAAAGTCCCGTACCCAAAATACTTCAATATGTATGGAGAAAAGAGTCCTGCCAACAGAACGGTAAGAGAAAGGAGCATTTCAGAAAGCTTCATGGTGAATGATGAGATATTTCTTGCCTTTTTGCCGTGATCATATCCAAGCGCCGTGTATCCTGTGAGTTTCACCATTGAAAACGCTGCCATTCCCATTGCAAGGGCTATTAGTATTCCCACAAATGCGGCGCTTAGTCTATCTAACATGGATGGAAATTTGTACGATTGAAAGAGCGCTTCCAGCGTCATCCATTCGCCAAGAAATCCAATTAGTGGTGGAAAAGCACTGAAAGAAAGTCCCGAGATCAATATGGATATTGCCGGGATCTTGCCAACTGATGTCCATATACCTCTGACGTTGTCGATCGTGTCTTCATCAAGCGCTTCTTTTGCATGGCCTACCGCCATGAACAAAAGTGATTTTGTCGTGTTGTGTGCAAAAAGCAAGATCAGCGATGTGATCATGGCAAAAGAAGATAACACTGCCAAATGTGCACTGTACGCAGTTACAGACAATCCCAACGTCGCGAGAATCATCCCGTTGTTTTCAACAGTTGAATACGCCGGTAATATTTTGAGCCCTTTGGCTGCTGCGGCTTGCAAAGCGCCCCAGAACGCGGAAAATCCACCAAAGATCATTGCCGCCACGCCCCACCATTCGGGTTGACCAGCTATGGATAACGCCCTTACCAGACCGTAAACACCCATCAAAGTCAATGGTGCACTCAAAAACGCGGAAACGTTCGAAGGAGCTCTGGAATGTGCACCTATAAGCCATGTGTGCAACGGATAGGTACCCATTTTTGTCATGAATGCTATCGTAGCCATGAGCAAAAAAATCCAGGTTCCGTGTGCTCCAATGATTGCGAGCGAATGATTCTTGAGATAAAGGGATGCAAAGGCGACGAGTAATGAGACGGTTGAAATTTCACCAAACGCGAGAAATTCGAACGCTTCTTTGAAAGAGTGTTTGTGTTCCATTATCAAAAGATAAGAGAAAATCGTAGCTATCTCCCATCCACCTATAAATGTTAATGCATCTCTGGCTATCAAAACGAGAAACATTCCGAAAAGTGCAGCGTTGAAGAAAATCGGCATCTTTTTGGAATAATTCATGCCATAATCTATAGAGTACAGTGAAATGGCAAACCACGATATCGATGCGATAAGCAAAAAGATCGCGCTTGTATGATCCATTCCTATGCTCAGGCTGAACCCGTTGAGGAGTAGGTACGTGCCGGAAGCGAAAGTGGTGTGCATACCCAAGAGCGCCGTTACGAATGCAAGAGCGGATGCGATCGTTGCCATACTGTAGCTCAATCTCTTTGAAAACGTGGTCAATGCTCCAAGTGCAAAAAACAGGAAAGAAAAGTATATGCAAATCATCTTAATCAACCCTTCCAGATATTTTTAAAAGAATGGCGAGGATCTCCGAAGGCTCTGGACACCCATTCACGCTTGCCACAACGTTTGGAAGTTTTAATTCGTCAAGATCAATTCCGCTACTCCCGCAGCCTTTTAGAAGTATGACACCGAAAGGTTCTGGAATTTGATTGATAGTTTCCAAAAGGGGGGCGACCATCTTTTTTGTCGGCCTTCCCAAAACGATCAACAAATCTGCATGTCGTGGAGAAGCGGCAAAATATATACCGAATCTGTGGACGTTGTATTTTGGAGTTTGAAGTGCTCGCATTTCAAAATTGAGAATGTTGGAATTTCCAACGTCTATCGTATAGATGTGAAAAGATCTTCTGAAAATCCCCATTTTTTTCACACGCGCTTTAGATTCGTACTTTTTATCCTCGGTTAGCATCTTTGATATTCCAACCATTGGCCACCATTTCATCAATACCACCCCTCATCTCGCCGCGTCTGAGAAATTGACGCCAAAAGACTCCACAGCAAATGGAAAATCTGTGAATATATTGCCAACCATTGAATGTGCTATAGCAGACATCCCGAAAACGGAAGGCGTTGACACATAAACGCTCTTGATTCTAAAGTTCTCTATCTCAACATGGTAGATGATCGTTCCACTGGGGGATTCACTCCATCCAATTCCTTCACCACTTTCAGTTGAAATGAAAGGCATCGCTTTATCCAAGCTTAAATTATCAACTGTTTTCTGGATGAATTTCAAGCTTTCAAGAATCTCTCCGGCTCGCACTTCCATTCTTGAAAGCGCATCCCCCTCTTCATCTGATACTATTTTTATTCCGCGATAGATCTCATCATGAGTCCTTAAGTCTTCTTTCACTCCACAGGCTCTTAAGCTCGGACCGGTCAGCCCTATGAGTTCCGCGTCTTTTGCGCTTAAAGTGGCGGTGAGGTGCAACCTGTCGATGTAATTCCCGCTCGACATTGAATTCTTGTACAATTCCGAAAAGGCGCTTTTGATTTTTTTAACCTTATCTGTCACATCTTTTAATTCTTCATGCGATGGAAATCTGAGCACGCTGCCTATCGAGTTGAATCTGATCAGGTATCTGGAACCAGAGAAGATTTTGTTGACAACGAGCGAATCTTCAAAAAGGCCCATAAGATGCGAGGCGAGGACTTGTTGAGCCGCGGCTCCGGCAAGTCTGGATATCACATAAAGGTGGTTGTAAATTCTCTCGAGTTCTATGGCAATCGCCTTCAAAGCTTTGATATCCCTACTTACTTCTATCTTCAGAGCGTTCTCAACGGCTCTTGAAAATGCTATGGAATGCGAAATGGCAAAGTTACCGCATATCTCTTCTGAGAGTTTCAGTGCATCGTTAATATCAGAGCTTATCATTTTATCGTCCAGGGCTCGCCTTTTATAAGAAGTATCGATTTTTACCGATAAAATTCTTTCGCCATATGTGTAAAGATGGTAAACTCCAGCTTCTCCGACTCCGCTTGTGACAGGACCGTATCTGAAATCGAAGACGTCATCGCCATAGATCTCTTCTTTTTCTAACACATTTTTTACATACTCATTTCTGTTTTTCAGGAGCTCTGAATTCTTAAACTCACTTGCATTTCCTTCTAACGCAACAACTTTTCCATTCTCTTGAAGGATGATATACTTCCTACCATCTTGTATGTAAGCACCTAGAAGTTTCTTCATCTTATCATCCCCTTGGAAAGAATCTCCTGGATTTGCGGTAT
The DNA here is from genome assembly GCA_026988035.1 of Thermotogae bacterium. Taxonomy (GTDB): domain Bacteria; phylum Thermotogota; class Thermotogae; order Mesoaciditogales; family Mesoaciditogaceae; genus WFSH01. Next base: position 70,844 of record JALSLY010000069.1, on the reverse strand, counting down.
TAAGAAGACGACAAGGAAGGCGAGGGACGTATTCACCATGGGTACAATCCTTCCAACTCTCTTTCTCTCCATCATTTCACCATCGGACTCTGAGAAGATCATCTTTCCGATCTTGAAATTTACAGCTATGAAGGCCAGTGCAAGGAATCCCACAAGTGTTAAAGTGTAAAAGAGTGGAAAGTTCAAGAGCATGCCATAGATTATCATAAACTCTCCTATGAATGTGCCGAAAGGAGGCGTGCCGGTAACAGCCATTGAAGAGAACATGAGTGTATAGGCAGTAAAAGGCATACGCTTTGATATCCCTTTTACATCAGTCATTTTATGAGATTTGTATTTCGCAAGCACATTTCCGGTAAGAAAAAATGCCGATGACTTGGCAAAGGCATGCGATATTAACAAAATTATTGCCCCAATGAAAGCGTATTTCCCAAGTGATAAACCGATCAGAGCCATTCCCATGTTCTCCATTGTTGAGTATGCAAAAAGGCGTTTGTAATGTCCTTGAGCCACCATTAATACTGCGGCAATTAAGACTGTCAAGAATCCAAGTGCAAATGAGAATATTCTAACACTCTCAACAGGTACAATTTGAAGTATTCGAGCCATGACATAAAGTGCCACAGGTAAGAGCACACCAGAAAATATGGCACTAACAGGTGCTGGTGCCTTGCCATGAACGTCCGGAAGCCAGGTGTGCATTGGAAAGATCCCGGCTTTTGTTCCGTATCCAACAATGGCCATCATTGAGCCGAGCGTTAAAATCTTACCAGCATTTGTGACCTTCATAGACATGAGCATCGAGAGTGAAAGTGTGTGTGTGGCACTGTATATGAATACGTTCGAAAGCAGTGAGATTATCAAACCAGACGACACGATTATTATGTACCTCCATGTTGCTTCCATGGATGACTCGTTGTTTTCAGTCGCTACCAGGAGTGCACTTGTGACCGTTGTAGCTTCCACTCCTACCCACATCAACCCAAAATTGTTAACAGAAACCGTGAAGAACATCGTGAACGCAAAGAGATTCATCAAAAAGTAGTAAAAATTCTTCTCAAAGAGAGGATTCTCTATATACTTCATGTACGTTGTTGAGAAAATGACTGTTGATGTGTATATGGCAGATATCATAATGAGCATGATTTTTGAAAGACCATCTATATAGAGAAAGCCATTTGAAAAATCGGGAAGAAAAACAACAGTGCCTGTCACAACAACTGTGGCGAGGGCAGATATCACGGAAACAAATTCTTCAAAATACATGCTCCTACTCAAACACAGCACGGCACCTATAGCGGTAAAAATCATTGGAAGTGAGTAAATGTATCCCATCTCAATTCATCCTTTCAACTCGTCGAATTCATTTGAATCTGTCGTGGAGTTTTTCATCATCTTAACCACAATTCCCGCTATCGCGATGATACCTATCAGATCAAGAATAACTCCCGCCTCAACAATAAATGGGAGCGCTGGAAAAAGATAGCCCTCGAATAAAAAGATGGCGTTTTCCATCATCATGTAGCCTATAAGCTGAATGAAGGCATTTCTTCTTGAAATCATTAAGAAAACTCCCTGGAGAATCAGTGCTATTGGTATGGAACCATCCGAAAGGTGAACCGAATCGTAAAATGTGATCCTGTACAGCACGTAAGCGAAGATTACCACAGAAAGTGATATTAATATCGATAAAGCCGTGCTTATCGTTGGTTTTATTTCCCTTTCTCTCCATGGATCCCTGACTATTCTTTTTTTCATAAACCATGGTATAAAAAATCCTCTTACCCCAGCCGTGAGAACTGCCAGGATAACGACCAGATACTTGTTTTCCATGATTCCAAGATAAAACAAAAAGACGGCGATCGTGTAAGACGCTATGGAAAAGGTTGTGATGATTTTCTTGGTATACACTTCCCATTGCATAAAGAGAACCAGCAGTATCTCAAAAAAGCCAATAAGTGCGAAAAACTTCTCCATCTTAGAAACCTCCATTCGTTGTGTAAAACGCCAAGAAACTCAGAAAGGCCAAAGAGAAGGAGATAGCCATGTAATCGAAATTTTTGAAGAGTCTGAATTTTGAAATACTTTCCTCTAATAGCCCCATACTAATCACAAGACCGAGAAGCTTTAAAAAGTGAATTCCTGTATATATGGCAATCGAAGACAGATTATACTTCATAGGTACGAAAAACGGCACCGTATACACGTTCACAAACACACTCATGAGCAAAAATTTCTTTATATATCCTCCCCATTTGTAGAAGGCGAGGTCCATTCCTGAGTACTCCAGATCCATTGCCTGATCAATCATACCAAGCTCAGCTGTGGAATGATGTTCTATTGGAAGTTTTCCGGTTTCAACAAGCAAGATCATGAAAAATGCAGCGGCAACAAACCAGTGTGTCAACGAAAGATACCAACTTGATGATGTTTGAAGTACGTTGTTTATGATGTAAGGGTTATTTGTCTTTGAGATAACGCCTAACATAATGAATATTAAAACCGTTATTGGTTCTGCCAATGCTCCCATGCTTGCTGCTCGAGAAACTCCAAGATGCGAATAATTGCTTCGACTGTCCAAAGATGCTATTTTCTTCAACAGCGCTGCTGCTCCAAAGATCAAACCTCCACCGATGAAATCCACCGTTGGCCCAAATTCAAGTGGAAAGGCCGTTATTATTGGTAGGACTAACGTCAAAAGCGAGTACAATGCAAATTCTACGTAAGGCACCACATGAAAAAACGGAGACGACACCTCAGGGACGACGACTTGTTTTCTAAAAAGTTTGAAAAGATCGTAGTAAGGTTGAAAAATACTTGGTCCTTTTTTAGATTCGATTCTCTCTTCGAATTTTGAAAAGATTCCGAAGATTAACGGTGAAAGCAGTAGCACATAGAACAACTGCAAAATGCTTAGAAAAATTAACAGCATAAAAAACCTCCTATCCGTGGGATGGGTAGGAGTCATTGGCTAAAAAGCTTTCTGGTGGACTCCACCACCATTATTTGTTGTTTGTACAAAATTATACGGGTGGGAAGTTAATGGAACGTTAAACGTTTTTTGTTTGCAGATGAATTTTTGCTTTGTGATATAATGTAATACGAGGTGATACTATGAAATTGATATCTCTTAGATTGCCAGAAAAACTTGAGAGGAAACTTGAAAAATATGCCCAGAAACTTGACAGGCCCAAAAGTTATCTTATGCGCAAAGCCCTTGAAATGTACTTGGAAAATCTTTCAAAAGTTCCAGAAGATATTTTAAAACTCGCTGTGAGTCCAATCGAGAAAAGAAGTTCCGCAGTAAAACACAAGAATATCCAGAAAAAAACAGGTTTCACATCACAAAAGGGGCTTAGAAAAGAATTGAATGGTTAAGTGCAGAGCTTTGTATTGATGTTATGAGCGGGGAAGGTGGCGACCTTCGATGACTAAAGCACGGCAAAATGCTGAAAGTGCCATTTTGGGGGCTTTAACTGCTCTTATCTATACATTTCAAATGATCTACGGGATTGGAACGGCCATAAGTTACTTAGCTGTGTTTCCACTTGTGTATGCCATGAATCAATCACGTTCTGAATGGTTAAGAATCGTTGTGGTGGCTTCCGTGATAATCTTTGCATTTAATGATTTAGGTGGATCACTGTTTTTCATTCTCTTTATCGTTCCAATGTCGATCTCGATCATGATGAAGATAAATGGATTGTCGATCTTTTTAGCTGAAGGGCCACTCTTTTGGTCGCTGGTTTTGATTCTTTACAAACTTGGATGGATTGTGGGATTTGAAATACCACCGCTGTTTCGTGATTGGTGGGTGCTCTTGGTTTTCCTGTTTTGTGCCTTTGTTATCGCAGTATTTTCAAAAATTGCCTATCTGACTTTAAAGGTTTTCGACTTTCGCCCGCGTTCTAACAGTGCAGGATTTGAATTTTTTGCAGTGATCATAGCGTTGAATTCGCTTGCGGTTTTTGTTGTTTACGGTTTTTCAATACAAGCACTTTTTAATCTAATCATCATTATGCCTTTAATGATGATCGAGCCGTTGAAGCTAACGGTTGCTGAAATAGAAAGAGTGGCTGTTCACGCCTTTCAACTACTTTACAACAAACTAACACGTTAATTCCTATCTTTCATCCCACGTCGTGCGTCAACTTTATAACCCATGAGTATTTATCGAATAAACATCCAGAACCAACTGTAGTCCGGAATGACGTTATGGTCAAAGATTCTGTGTAAAGCACGCTGCATATCTAACACCTTCCACCGCTACGCGGTCCCCTTCTTGGCTACCACTTGTGCCTACTACTCGGTTGCCACCTCAGACACAAAGAGGAAGTGATGATGCTCTCAACTTCGTTTCGGTCAGAAAAGCGGGAAAGATATTGCGTACTACGCAATCCCGCTCTGGCATTTCCTCTCCTTACAAAATACAGTAGAACGGTCATGGAAGTGGGAAAGACATTACATCTTGTGAGCTTTCAGATGGCGAGCTCATATGTCTTGATGAAAACTTCGAGGGAATGTGAAAAATCTCTTTCTTTATAGTTTGGATCGTTTTGTAATGTTTGTGCACAATTTGAGCGAGTAAAAACAACAAGTGCCCCTCAAATGAAGGGCACTTAATTCACTTATAGAACACGTAGGCACTCAATGGGACAATTTGAATCGTTCCTGAAGCTGTGCCAATTGAGCTCGTTGACGCCATCGCTCCATTCACAGCTATATTCCATGTCCCAGTTGGTAAGGTTACAGTTTTTGCTGTTGTATTAGCGTTAAAGTAAACCACGATGTCAGACCATGAATCACCAACAGAGCCTCCGTTTATTTCATATCCAATCACGCCATTGGCAAGCCCAGAAAGAAAAATCAAATTATCATCTATATCTTGAGATGATGTCATCCTGAAAGCTGGATGAGCCTTTCTTATAGCTATCAGCCCTTGGTAGTAGCTATCAACAGTTGCAAATTGTGTGAGTCTTGACCAATCGAATTCGTTCGGACTCTGGACATTATAGGAATTTCCATTTCCATCTTTCGTTCGTGCAAATTCCGCTCCACCTTGCATAAAGGCGACTCCTTGTGAGAGCATCACAATTGCTCCTGCAAGTTTTTGAGCTGCGATGTCTTCAGATGCGCTCCAAGTTGGCTGAGCCATTGTTATTTTGTCCCAAAGTGTGTAGTTATCATGACATGTGGAATAATTTATACTTTCATCAGGTTCAGCAGCGAATGTATTTGGAAGAGTCTCAAAAGGAACGCTTCCCACAATTCCAGACTTTATATCACTTTGAACACTTGTACTTGTAGCGTTGCCGTTTACAAAACCCATTGCTGTCGGATTGTCAGCTGTTCCTATCATCGCGTCTCTGAAATAGCCGTTAAAGACACCAAGATCCATTCCACGTTGATCGTAATACGTAAATTTGTATCCACTCGCTTTCCATGGCTCTCCATAGAGAAGTACACCGGGATCCAATGCACGAAGTGTTTGTACTATATCTTGGATGGTTTGTGGATCGTACAGATACATTTGGTCAAATCTGAATCCTGAAATATGGTACTGCGTCATCCAATATTTCAACGTGTCGACGATCAGCTTCTCAACCATGTAATTTCCGGTTGCCAAATCATTTCCAACTCCAGAGTAATTCGTTTTCTGTCCATACTCGTTGTAATTGTAGTAATAGTATGGAACTGCGGCTGTGTATGGAGTTGTCACGTACGATGTGTGGCTGAAAGATATGTCTAAAATCACACCTATTCCTTTTGAATGAAGCGACTCGATCATCTGTTTGACTTCATTAATTGTATTTGCCGGATCGTTTGGAGTTGTGGAATATTTGGACTCCGGCACCATGTAAAGGTAGGGAACGTATCCCCAGTTATATCCTGGATTTTGTGGATCCTCATAATCTTCTATCGGCAGAAGCTGCACGTAGTTAACTCCAAGTTGAGCAAGATGATCTACTCCCGTTGGCATTCCATCGTAAGTTGTGCCTGTTTGCGTGAATCCCATGTAAGTGCCTTGATACTGAGGTGAAACTCCAGAGTTGGGATTGTCCGTGAAGTCCTGGACGTGCAATTCATATATGATCGCATCAACCATGTTATTCGGGAATGGAGCTGTATCAACATTCCATCCAGATGGATCTGTTTGCGAAAGATCGATCACCATGGATTTAGTGTTATCGGCGTTCGCGGCTTTGGAATATATGTCAGGCGCACTTATCCATTCGCCATATCTGTGATAAGAATATTCATAGTACACTCCGTTCAAATCTCCCATCACGCTTGTCGACCATACGCCTTGAGAATTTCTTGTCATGGCGTATGTCGCGTATGGTGTTGTGTCATTTGCGTTTTTAAAAAGCAAAAGATCGACTTGATCTGATACAGGTGACCACACTTTAAACGTCGTTTGGTAAGGCGAGTAAATCGCGCCAAGCTGGCCATCGTAATGAAAAGCAGAATTGTTAAGAGCGTATCTGGCGTAAACTGTAGCCGGGCTAAAGTTATTTATAGTTAGAACCATAGAACTTGCCACATCAGATAGGTTCAAAGGCGTAGAAAGATTTATCGTGATGTAATTCGAGATTCCGGACAATCCAGTATTTGCATCGACAACAGAAGAAATGGGAGTGTTGTGTCCGTTAACGCTAAATTTGAACTGCGAAAGATTTGAAGTATTAACAGTAGAGTTAAGTGTTGCGTGAATTTCATCCATCGAATCCAAATACGCCATTATGACCTGATGAAGCGTCTGAATTTTGGCGGCTTTAGCACTAACTGAGCTGTTTAAAACGTTGAAATCAACGACAACAGTAGTTGCCTGAGGAACTACTACAGTACCGTTATTGGGAGAAGAGTAGCCACCGTAGCCACCGTTGAAGTAATACTGCGTCAAACTCGCAGGTTGTGTGCTCCATGTAGATTGAGGTGTTATTTTGAATCCATAAGCACCGGCAGAATCATCCGTCGCGGGCCTTGTTATAGTTGCGGCGAAAGTGCCGTTGCCAACATATGTCATCGTTGCAAATCTCCAGTTGTTTATGTCACCAGCGAAGTACCACTTCATAGTCTCTTTTGTCGTATCGCCGATGCCTACATCTGAGTTTCCTCCAGATGGAGAACCACTTGCAATAGATGGATCAAAATAAAATGTGACGTTTCCCGATTTAACCGGTATGTTTCCATAATTCGCATTAGAACCAGGTCCTCCATACCATACGGTTTGAGTTCCCGTCCATTCCACTATCTTGTACTGGTATTGACCAGTCGTGGAGGGTAATGTCATGCTAAGCGTGTAAATGCCGGAAGAATTAGGCGACATTTTGTAATTAGAATTGCCAACAACGTTTTGCCAACCGTCGAAATTTCCGGCAACGTAATATGTTGGAGAAATCACAGGATGAAGTGTCACAAGGCTTTTCAGGACGTTGAATTCAACCACCACTTTTGATGCCGCAGTTGAAAGATGAAGAGAGCCCGCATTGCTACTACTACTGAAGTTTCCCCAAATGCTTCCATTGTAATAGTATGGCGAAGATGCCCAACTGACGTTGGGTGTAATTTTAAAGTAGTAATTGCCGACACTAAAATTACCAGTTTCTGTAGCAACGAAAGTGCCGTTACCTATATATTGCATTTGCTGAGGTTTGCTCCACGTTTCACCTAAATCTCCTGCGTAATACCACGTCATCGATTCTTTTGAAGTGTCACCTATACCAACAGCTTTGCTTGGATCTGTAGCAATTGATGGATCAAAGTAGAACGTTACGGTACCAGATTTAACTGGTATGTTGTTACCTCCATACCATGCGCCGTTGTAAACTACTTTATATTCTTGCTGACCAGTTGTGGATGGTACTTCTGTGGTCAAAGAATAGATACCGGTGAACGGATCGTATTTGAATTTATAGTCTGGCATATTAGCCGACCAGCTGCTAAAACTGCTCCTTAGATAAACCGAAGTTACATTTGTCGCTTCGAAGGTGATTTTTGAATTCAAAATGTTGAACTTCACAACGATTTCGTTTGATGGTGTAGCAATCGAGAAACTTCCATTCGGCAAGTAATACGCCCCGTAAGATCCGTTGAAGTAATAAGATATCAAGCTCGCAGGGGTAGTTGAAAAAGCGGCTTGTGGAGTTATTTTGAATCCGTACGTTCCCGGCTCAAAAGCACCGTTTGTTGCCACAGTTGCGACAAATGTCGTGCCCGATGCTTGCATTTGTGAAAAGGTCCAACCATTTATGTCTGAGGCAAAGTACCAACTTCGATTTTCCTTCGACGTATCTCCTATACCATCAGATGTGAAAGGCTTCGCCATAGACTGATTGAAGTAAAATGTTACATTTTCACTTGTTATGGGAATTGGCTGGTAGCCATATTTTACAATTTCACCTTTGTACACTTGTTCTATCAAGTAGCGATTTATGCCGTAAGTCAATGTGGAAGCTGGGGCCGGGACACTCGTGGTGAGTGAATAAGTTTTATTCACAGGATCGTAGCTCATCTCATAGTTTGAATTCGTCGCCCAATTCGTGAAATCTCCAACGACATATGTTGGAGTAGCCGTCCATCCACCTTGGACTGTGAAATTTACAGCTTGACTTAGAGTTTCGAGGTCATAAGAATTAGCGGCTTTTATAGATAAGGTGTAAGTTCCATCGCTTAGTGGTCCAATTTCCACAATTGTCGATGATGTTGAGATCAGCGTTTGTGAGTTCAAATAAATGGTGTAAGTGCTTGAATCTCCGCTAAATTTAAGTGTGAACGTTGAAGGTACGGTTGAATTAGCGGCCGGACTCACTATAACCGGTGTTTGTGGATAAACAGGTGGTATCGTTGTGGATGTGGATGTTACAGTATAAGAGAATGCTGTGGAACTATCAATCAGCACGTCAACTCTCATTAAACCTTCGTTGGGAGCAAGATAAAAAACGAGTGTCATGGTAGGGCCTGTCAAAGTAACTTTGAGAACGTTGTTATATGTGTGGTTTCCAAAAGTCATTTGAGATATGTAAGTCACATTTCTCGAATAAGAATTCGAAAGCACATGAGTTTTAGATAATGGCTTGTTGCCATAGATACTGTTGAGAAGTAGAATTGGGTAAGATGCAAAATTTTGAAGATATACTTTTTCATCCCCAACCAAAAAGGAAAGATGGAGTTCAACGTTGGGCTGTCCAGCGAACGCGTAAGATATGTTCACCGTGTAGGTTGTGGTCCCGTTTGACGTCAATTTTTGATAGGTTATAACCTCATTTGTCGGAATCAGTTGAACTGATGAAGCGGCTGCTTTAAAGGTTTTTATAAAGTTCAAAAGCGAATAAGAATTGCTTCCAAGCACTTTTGTTGATTGAGGCTGAACGCTAGGCTGTGCATTTACAGTAACAAGTGAGCTCGTTGTCTTCATGGGGAAATAGTTCTGGCCAACAAAGATAGATACAGATTTCGAAAAAGATTGACCAGCAGAATTGTACGCGCTCACCATATAGGAATAAGTATGACCTGGATTAACAATATCCGTGTAAGAGTTCTTGTTTTCACTCACAGAAGCTATAAGTGTATAGGCTTCATTTGAATTTGAACGTCTCCATATGTGAAATCCTACGACATTTGTTGAACTTTCAGACCACGTTAAAAGGGTTGAATAAGTGTTTGGTGAATTTACGAAAATCTTTGGTGGATTTGGTTTAATAACAATTTTTAGTGTTGTCGCGACAACTGTGTTTGAAGTTGCACGTCCAGTTTCATTTGATGCGACTACAAAGAATTTGTAAGTGGTGAACGCTTTCAAATCATTTACTTTGTAAGATGTTGCTATGCCAGTTAGCGTTGCAATGGAAGAAAAGTTAACAGAGGTTGCCTGATAAATCGTTATCAAGTTTGAATTTTTGGACTGTGTCCATTTCAAAGTTATTGTGTTTGTTGAAACTGATCCAACACTTAAAATCGGTGTTGAAGGGGGAAGGCTTTGAGTTGTCGCGGTCACCGTGTTTGATGTGGCTTTACCTGATGGGTTGGTCGCAACGACGAAGAACTTGTACGTTGTTGATGGCTTTAGATTATTTGCCATATAAGACGTCGCATTCGGAGAAAGTGATGCAATTTGACTAAATTTATTTGATGTCGCTGAATAAACATCTATCGCTGAGGCGTTTGTCGATTTGCTCCACCCCAAAGAAACAGAATCAGTTGAAATTGATGTGACTTTCAAAACAGGTGTAGATGGAAGAGGCGGTTTTGGAGGAGCTGGAATGGATTGAGTAGTTGCAGTAACTGTATTCGATGTCGCTTTTCCAGATGTGTTTGAAGCCACAACAAAGAATTTATAAACAGTTGCTGGTTCGAGATTCGTCAAAGTATAAGATGTTGTAGTTCCAGAAAGTGTAACCACCTGGCTGAATTGATTTGATGTCACAGAATACAAAGTTATTGAGGCGGCATTTGCTGATTTGGTCCATTGTAAGGAAACAGAATCTGTTGAGACTGAAGTGACGCTTAAAATCGGAGTCGATGGTGTTGGCAACGCCATCGTTGTAAAATGCCAAATGTCACTTGTTGCAACCTTTCCTGATTTGTTGACAGCGGCTACTCGCCAAAAGTATGTTGTGGAATACTTGAGATTGTTTTCAATTGTTTGAGTAGTATCAACTGTTTTTTGATAAGCGGGAGGGTTTGAAGTACCGAAAAAAAGACGGTAATTAAGATTTTTAAACGAACCCTTTTCTTTCCATAAAAGGACAACATTTGTTGAAATCCCAGTTGCTTTATTAGGTGGTGAAATTAAAGTTGGTTTCACAAGTACTCCGATCTTTGGGAATAAAAAGCATCCAGATAGAATCATTGCCATCGCAATTAAGACTGCTAAAAAGAACAGGAAACGATTTGATTTCATAAAATCATCACCCCCAAGAATTAAATTTACGCATATTGCAAAAAATCAAACTTTCGGAACTTCTTGAACTTTTATCATGTTGGTAGTACCAGAAATTCCCCATGGAATTCCGGCTGTAAGCACAAATTTATCTCCTGGGTTTGCAAGACCAAATGCGAGCAACTTTTCAGTAGCTAAATTTATCATCTCATCTGTTGATTCAACTTTATCCACGATAACTGGCAACACACCCCATACAAGTGCAAGAGCGTGGTAAGTTGATTTACTTGGAGTGGGAGAAAGGATCATCGCCGAAGGCCTGAAGCGTGACACGTGCCTTGCGGTCAATCCGGAACTTGTCGAAGCAACTATTACCTCACTTTTCAGTTCAACACTTAACTGCCATGCAGATAGAGAAATCGCATCACTTACATCCTTACATTTTTTTGCGCTAAAAATGCGCATTTTTTCAGAAATATCCATATATTTCTCGGCTTTTCTCGCGATTCTGTCCATAAATTCTACAGCCTCAATTGGATAATTCCCGACAGCTGTTTCTTCCGAGAGCATCACAGCATCCGTTCCATCCAGCACCGCATTTGCTACATCGGTAATCTCAGCACGAGTAGGACGTGGGTTGTTAACCATAGATTCCAACATTTGTGTAGCGGTTATAACCGGGATGGCACGTTGGTTGCACATGCTTATTATTCTTTTCTGAGCAACTGGAAGATCTTCAGGATCAGTTTCAACTCCCAGATCTCCGCGCGCAACCATGGCACCGTCTGACGCATCCAAAATTTTTGAGAGATTTTCCAAGGCCTGCTTTGTTTCGATTTTGGAAATTATTTTGACATCTTCCATACCATTCTTTTTCAGAATTTCACGCGCTCTAAAAACATCATCAGCTTTTCTAACAAATGATTGTGCAACGTATTCGGGTTTAACCTCCGCAGCAAATTTGAGATCTTTCATGTCTTTGGGAGTAAAAGGTGGTATTTTTAGATCAACTCCCGGAAGATTTAATCCTCTGTGATGCGTTATAGTTCCAGTGTTTAAGACCTCACACTTTATATCTTTATTGGTGGAAGATATCACTCTTAATGCAATTAAGCCGTCGTTCATTAAAATTTTGTCACCCGATTTAACATCGTTTGGTAATCCTGGATAGTCAATGGATATTTTGTTTTCGTCCCCAAGTATTTCTTCAGTTGTTAACGTGAGAACAGATCCTTTCTTTATTACAATATGTTCGTGTTTTAATCTACCAGTTCTTATCTTTGGGCCTTCGACATCGATCATTATGGCAAGAGGAATACCAAGCCTTTTTCTTATCTCACGAAGCTCTTCTATAATAGCAGCTTTTTCCTCATGAGTACCGTGAGACATGTTCAACCGAGCAACGTTCATACCTGCCCTTACGAGAGCCTCTAACATATGTCTTTCAGTAGTAGCTGGTCCTAAAGTGCAAACTATCTTAGTTTTTCTTTCTCTCATATCTTTCGCCTCATGAAAGTATGTTGGCAAGTTTGTACAATTCAAGATCGAGTTCTTTTTTTGTCTGAAGAGCTTCACTTAGATCAACAGATACGATTCCATCAGATTGGAGACCCATCATGACGCCGTTTTGACCGTTAAGGAGAGCCTCAGTTGCGCTGGAGCCCAATCGACATGCCAAAAGTCTATCAAAAGCACTTGGGGATCCTCCACGTTGAATGTGCCCAAGAATGGTGACACGAGTTTCATAACCAGTACGATTTTCAAGATGCCTTGCAACCGTATAAGCACTTGCAGCACCTTCTGCAACAACAACTATGCTGTTTATCTTCCCTCTCTTTTTGCCAGCTAATAACTTATCAGCCAAAGCCTGAAAATCTACCTTTACCTCGGGTATTACGATTGCTTCTGCTCCGGTGGTTATGCCTGAAACAAGTGCAATGTAGCCACAATTTCTCCCCATCGTCTCCACAATAAATGCTCTTTCATGTGAAGAAGCGGTATCTTTGAGTTTTTGTATGTTTTCAACCACAGTATTTAAGCAAGTATCAACACCTATACACATGTCAGTGCCATGAATGTCATTATCGATGCTTGCGGGAACACCAACTACCTTAACATCACTTTCATTGGCAATCAAAGTGGCACCTGTTAAACTCCCATCTCCACCTATGACTACAAGCCCGTCTATTTGATGTTCTTTCAAAATTTTATAGGCATCTTTCCTTCCACGATCAACCTTGAATTCTTCGCACCTCGCAGTTCTCAGAATAGTCCCACCACGCTCCATAATTCCGCCAACATCTGAAAATTTTAACTGTACGAAATCATTTTCGATAAGCCCGGTGTATCCTCTCATTATTCCATACACTTCTACACCTTTAGACACTGCATATCTGACAACAGCCCTTATGGCAGCGTTCATTCCCGGAGCGTCGCCTCCGCTTGTCATAACTGCTATTTTTTTCAAGTTTCTTCACCCCTTTTTCTCTTGGAAAAAAGTCATCTGATCTTTTCCAAATTTTTTGAGTTTACGCTTAATTGCTTCCACTTCTCCAGATGTGAGAAAGCGAACGCCTTTTTTTATTTGACTGGTGGAAATGAGAGCATCCGCAACCTGATATGCTCTTTTCACCACCTCTTGTGGTACTCCCGCTATTCGAGCTACTTCTATACCATAGCTCTTGTCCGCGCTTCCAGGAATAACCTTGTGTAAAAAGAGCACCTTATCGTTGCTTTCCACAACTTTTATCGTAAGATTGATTATACCTGAATAGAGTTTCTCAAGCTCCGACAATTCGTTGTAATGGGTTGCAAAAATTGTAAAAGCTTTCAAATTCTGAGAAATATGCTCAGAAACTGCCCAAGCGATACTCAATCCATCAAATGTGCTTGTTCCTCTTCCCACTTCATCTAAGATTATCAGAGAATCTTTTGTCGCAGAGTGTAAGATAGTCGCAACTTCTGACATCTCTACCAAGAACGTACTTCTGTTGGATGAAAGATCATCACGTGCTCCAATACGTGTGAAGATGCGATCAAATATCTTGAGAGTTGCTTCTTTTGCGGGTACGAAAGAACCTATTTGAGCCATTATTGAAATGAGTGCTATTTGACGTATGAATGTCGATTTTCCAGACATGTTCGGGCCAGTTAGAATCACAAAACGCTTGTGATCGTTCATCTCGATATCGTTTGGAATAAATTCTGAAACGCGTTTTTCCACTATTGGGTGACGACTTCTGATAAGCCTCACGAAATTTTTAAAAACTGGTCGAACATAGTCTTCATCTATTGCCAAACGCGCAAAAGTTGATAACATATCGATGAAAGCAATCTTATAGGCATTTTTAAGCAATTTTTCTTTCTCGCTCATAATGCTCTTACAGATATCATCGAATATCTTTGTTTCTAAAAACTTAACCTGCTCGCTGGCATGAAGGACTTTTTCCTCTATTTCTGAAAGTTCTGGCGTTATGTATCTTTCTGAATTCACTAACGTTTGCTTTCTTGTGTATTCTGGTGGTACTTTACCTTTATAAGCTTTTGAAATTTCAATATAATATCCAAAGACATTGCTGTATCCAACCTTCACTTTTGTTCCGAGTTTCGCACGTATTTCTTCTTGATACCTTCTAATGTATTCATCAACATCTGAGATCATCGAACGAGCCTCATCTAATTCTTGAGAAAATCCTTTTGCAATAACTTTCCCGTTTCCAACTTCACCAGTTGGGTCGGACATAACAGCACGTTCCAAAAGATTCCTCAAATCAGAGACTTCTTCAAGATACATATCATTGAAGATACCTGTTGATTCGATCCAACCATTTACCATTTCAAACCTTGAAAGACTCTCGCGCAGCGCAACTATATCTGATGGCGTGGCGGCCGGATATGCAACACGGGCGATTATGCGCTCGACATCGTGAATACCCGAGAGTATCCCTCTTAGTGAGTCTAATTCCCTTTGACGATGAACAAGTGCTTCCACAAGATCATGCCTACGTTTTATCTCAACAGCTCTTCGAAGTGGAGTCACGATCTCTCTTCTAAGCATTCTTCTTCCCATGCGAGTAACTGTTTTGTTTATGTGAGAATAAAGCGAATCACCACTCCTGGAATTAATTATATCCAAGTTGGAAAGCGTGTCAGAATCGAGAAACATTCTCGATTCATTTCTGAACTTCACAGGAGTTCGTAAATTTCCAAGAACTCTCTTTTGTGTTATCTGTAAATATTTTAATACAGCTGCACACGCCACTATCTCTTCACGAGACAATTCTAAGAAGGATACGTCTGTGATCCCAAAGTGAGTCTTGAGAGTTTGGGCTGAATTTTTTGGATCAAAATACCAATCTTCCACTTTTTCTTTGAAAGCCCCTTCAACGTAGGCTAAAGATGAGTCTCCGGTGTAGATGATGTGTTTGGGCGTATATCTTTCAATTGCATCAAGAGAAGGTTCAACGATGAAATCTCCCGTAGATATGTCAACCATGGCAACGACATTCTTGTAAACAGCTGCGATGTAATTGTTTTCAGACGTCAAAACGTTATCCGTGATCAAAGTTCCTGGTGTTACCACACGCGTTACGTCCCTTTTTACAAGTCCACGAGCGAATTTTGGATCTTCAAGTTGATCGCATATCGCAACTTTGTTCCCTTGTTCCACCAATTTCTTCAAGTATACATCTAAAGCATGGTGTGGAATTCCTGCCATTGGGTTATCACCACGGTGAGTTAAAACAAGACTAAGAGCCTTGGAGATATACTTGGCATCTTCATTAAAGGCTTCATAGAAGTCTCCGACTCGAAAGAGAAGCACACAATCTTTATACTGTGCCTTAAGCTTTGAATATTGGATCATCATCGGAGTCATATCATTTGACAAATTTCAACACCCTCCCGAGCAATTCACCGTAAATTGGTCCGGCAGTGGCATGTTGAATTTTAACTTTAACATTTTCTCCTTCTGGAACATCTCCTTCGAAGAAGACCATCCTATTATCAATGGTCCGACCGTAAGATTTTCCATCCTTTTTCCCTTCAACAATTATGTTCACACTTTTTCCAATGAGCTTTTCATTCATCTCCAGCAGAATTGCGTGCTGGACTTTGGACAATGTTGCCATTCTCTTTTTCTTCACAGCGGTTGGAACATCATCAGAATAAAGCCTCGACGCTACAGTTCTTTGTCTTGGAGAGTATGGAGCAATGTTGAGCCGTACGTATTTGACTTCTTTCACCAATGAAAGAGTTTGTTCGAAATCCTCATCGCTTTCCCCGGGAAAACCTACTATAATATCCCCGCCTATTGTTGCTCCTTCTACTTTAGATCTTATTTTGCGAATCAACTCTATGTACTCTTCACGTGTGTATTGTCTATTCATGCGATTCAAAATGGTGTTGCTTCCAGACTGAGCGGGAAGATGAAAGTTACGCGATATTCGTGGTCGCTCAGCGACTACTTCTATGAGTTCATCCGTTATGTCTGAAGGATACGATGTTAAAAACCAGAATCTTTCTATATTTTCGAATTTATAAACGCGACGAAGCAGTTCTGCCAAAGAAGTTTCGTCTTTCAGATCCTTTCCGTAAGAATCAACATTTTGGCCCAAAAAAGTTACTTGATTGTATCCTGAATCTGCGAGTAGCTTCACTTCTTCAATCACATTGGCCATCGGTCTTGAAACTTCTCTGCCCCTGGTATATGGAACAACACAATAAGTACAAAATTTATTGCAACCTGCTATGATATTAACCCAAGCATGACGCTTAGATGTTCTCATCGTGACCGATTCATATGTACCAGATATATTTGATGCAGTAACTATTTCTTTTATATCTGAAAGATGATCAGACATATCAAAATCCACTTTGCCTTCAATTGCATCGACTATTGACGTCAAAGCGCGAGTACCTAAAACAAAGTCTGCTCCACGCCTTTTCAGATCCTTTAATGCAATTTCAGCCACGCATCCTGTTACTCCAACTCTTAATCCACGTTTTTTTAGCCTTCCTATAAGGCTGTAAGCTTTGTTCTCAGACTTACCTCGCACAGCACAGGTGTTTATCACAACCACATCCGCGCTTGACAAATTCCTAACAATTTCGTGTCCGGACCTTACGAGAAGTTCTTCCATGATCTCAGAGTCACGAATGTTCATTTGGCATCCATAGGTTTTGAAGAAAACTTTCACGATTTTGAACCTCCCTGGACGCTGGAGGAGTGGGTTTCATCAACACTCTTGGCTTTTCTTGATTTAACGATCATGACATCACATTTTGACATCTTCAAGAGTTTTTCAGCAGTCGAGCCAAAGAGCAAATCTGATATCCAGCCTCCTTTTCCATGACTTCCAATTATCAAGAGATCCGCCTCCCACTCCTCAGCACACGCATATATTTCTTTATGCGGTATACCATAACGTATCTCAATTTCTGGTTCGTAGTGCTCCTTCAACATCCTTTTAATAAAATCCCTCAGCATTTTTTCCTGAGCTTTCATTAATTCCATCTCTGTTCCCACAAATATGGTCCCTGTTTCTTCCATACTGGTGGGAAAGTTGTAAGTAGTTGTTGTATCAACTACTGCCGTAACACATGTTTTAGCATTGAGAAGCTTCGCAAGCTCCATTCCTTTATTGAAGACATTTTCGGACATTTCTGAACCATCAACAGCTATGAGAATCTTCTTATACAAATTCATCATTCCTTCACCAAGTAGAGCCAACTTCTACATCTACCACAAGGGGAACTTTCAATTTTATTATACCTTCCATCGAATTCTTGACAAGTTTTTTTACTTCTTCGATTTCCTCAATTGGCAACTCAAACACCAATTCATCGTGAACTTGCAATATCATCATGGCTCTGTATTTTTTCAAAAGTTCATGAACTTTTATCATGGCAAGCTTTATTATATCAGCCGCGCTGCCCTGGATGGGGGCATTGATCGCCATACGTTTTCCTTCTTCGGAAATGTTGTGATTATTACTTCTAATGGAAAGCACATCTCTTCTTCTGCCAAGTATTGTCTTTACATAACCCTTTTCTTTTGCGAATGTGACAGTATTTTCGAGGTATTCTCTGACTTTTGGATAACTTTGAAAATAATTCGTGATCACTCGTTCAGCGTCAGCCCTTTCTATTCCAAGACGCTTAGCAAGTCCATAAGCACTAACACCATAAGTCACAGCAAAGTTGACCATCTTTCCCACTCGCCTCATTTGATCTGTTACAGAATCCTCGCTTACTCCATACACTCTCGCGGCTGTGGCTGTATGAATATCAACTCCTTCTTCAAAAGCCTTAATAAGGGCGGGGTCTTCACTTACATGTGCTAAAACGCGAAGTTCAATTTGAGAATAGTCTGAACTCATTATCACCCATCCTTCTTTTTGGGCTCTTATCGCTTTTCTTATCTCACGTCCTTCTTCATTTCGAGCTGGAATATTTTGCAAATTGGGATCACTGCTGGAAAGTCTTCCGGTAGATGTCCCCGTTTGATTAAAAGAACTGTGCACTCTTGAGGTTTTTGGATTAACCATTTTGGGCATGGCATCTAAGTATGTGGATTTGAGCTTGAAATACTTTCTATACTCCAATAGTAGAGGAATTATGGGATGTTCATCTTTCATCTCTTCGAGTACGCTTGCGTTGGTAGAAAAGGCACGTGTTTTTGTGCGATGGCGTGGTTTAAGATTAAGCCTCTTGAAAAGCACATCGGACACCTGCTTGGGTGAATTTATATTGAATGGCATACCACCAGCAAGCTCGTAAATATTCTTTTCTATATTAGAAAGTATTTTCGAATATCTGTTTGATATCTCTTTTAAATATGAAGTATCAATATAAACTCCATTTAGCTCCATGGTAGCAAGTACTTCAACAAGCGGCATCTCTACTTTATAAAAGACATCTGTAAGATCGGATTCGTACATCTTTTTGTTAAGAGTCTCATACAATCTATATGTCACATCTGAGTCTTCAGCAGAATACCTTGCAGCGATATCAACTGGCACACTGGAAAAATCTCCTGATTTCCCAGTCACTTCTCCATAAGAAACGGTTTTGTACCCAAGATATTTCATCGCAAGCTGATCCAGAGAAAACCTACGCCCATTGGGATTCAGAAGATAAGCCGCTATCATCGTATCAAAGTATGGTTTTACGTTGACTCCATATTTCTTCATTACAGCTATATCATATTTGATGTTTTGACCTATAATTTTCATGTGTTCATCTTCAAGTAACTTTTTGAACCTCAATATAACTTCTTTAAGTGGAAGATTTAAGCTTTGAGAATGGCCCACAGGAACGTAATAACTGCACTCGCCAGATGAAAATGAAATGCCAACAAGTTTAGCATCAACAGGACTCAGCGACGTAGTTTCTGTATCAAACGCCATTCTTCCACTTTTTCCCACTTTATCAAGCTCTTTGTCCAATTCTTCAAGCGACTTTATTCTAAAATAACGAGAAGATCTTGTTTTTGCATCCTCATATAGACCAAACTCTTTTTTGAGGTTTGAAAATTCAAGCTCATCAAAGAGCTTTGCCAGTTCAGCCTTATTTGGTCCTTTGTAGGGTTTAAAGGAAATTGATATATGAATGTTATCAGAAAGCTCTACCAACTTCTTTGAAAGAAAGGCATTGTCCTTCCCGGCGCTCAAGAGTTTTTTGTACCTCGTTTGTATTTCGTCAAGATGCTCGTATACGGCATCCAGAGTGCCATACTCCTTCAGAAGATTAACCGCACTTTTCTCTCCTATTCCCTTTACCCCAGGAATATTGTCAGAACTATCGCCAACAAGCGAAAGAAAGTCTCCCATTTGTGAAGGCATCACACCATATCTTTTGACCACTTTGTTTTCGTCATACTCAACTAAATCCGTGACCCCCATAGATGCAAATCTCAAGACTCGAATGTTTTTCCCGACAAGTTGTAAGAGATCCTTGTCTCCTGTGATAACGTAAACCCACTCAAAGTCTTTAGAGTATTTTTTCGCCAAAGTTGCAATCACGTCATCAGCTTCAAATCCTGTTTGCTTCACAACTGATATTCCTAAAGCTTTTACAAGTTTTTCGACGTAAGGAAGTTGAATTATCATATCATCTGGTGCCCCAGCTCTGTTAGCTTTGTAATCTTCAAAAAGAGTATGACGAAAGGTTTTTTCTTTTGTATCTAAAACGAACACCACATAATCATCAGGCTTCAAATGTTCGTGTACGAATTTTACAAGCATTTTCGTGAGTCCAAAAACCGCATTTGTCGGTTTTCCGTCAGAAGTGGTCATCGATGGTAATGCGTAAAATGCCCTATAAACCAAAGCAGTTCCATCGAATATATACAAGTTCAAGATCTCACCACCTCCGTTTGAACTTCCTTGCCTTTTTTAGAAACGTACGCAAATGTTATGGCTCCTATTATTATTAGAATAACCGAAACTACCTGTGCAATTCTGAGATTGTAAAACCACAAACTGTCAGTTCTAAATGCCTCATTAAAAAATCTGAAGGTAGAATAAAGTATAAGGTACAACGAAAACGTCTGCCCATATTTCTTGCGTCTTTTCTTTGTATAAGTGTAAAGAATGTAAAAAACAAAAAGATTTGCTATGGATTCAAAGAGAAAGGTAGGATAAAAATAACTGTAATTTGCATACTGTGGCATTCTATATTGAAGTGGAACAAACATCTTCCAAGGAAGGTTTGTTGGAGCCCCATAAGCTTCGTAATTGAAAAAATTTCCCCATCTTCCCATTGCCTGAGCAAAAGGTGCAACCATTGTAAAGGCATCCATGGATTGCAAATAAGTAAAAGAACAATTCTTTTTTAATTTTACAAACAACCATCCTGCAAAAAAAGTTCCGAAAAGTACTCCATGGATTGCCATTCCTCCAGTCCACGGTTGTGGTATCTGCCAGAGATGTTTTGAAAAATACTCATTCCATGTGAATGCCACATAGTACAATCGCCCTCCAACAACCGCAAAAAATATTGCTACAACCATCGCCATCAGGAACTCGTCTTCCTTTACCCCTTCTTTCAAAAGTTGATTACGTGCGATAAGGTAAGCAACAACCACAGAACTTCCTATAATCACGCCGTACCATTTGATGTGTAAGAACGGAAGATTAACAGCGTAAGGATCGAGTATGATGTTTCCTGCAAAAACTTCACGTAGAAAGAAGAATAAAGCCACACTTACAGCTGCGACTATAGACCAAAACACGATTTTCTTCATTGGGTGTCCTCCCATTTTTTAAAATCCTTCCAAAGTTTTTCCAGTTTTTCTTTTATCTTGCTCTCAAGCCCTCTATTCGTTGGTTGGTAAAACACTTTTCCTTTCAATCTTGCCGGTAGATAATTTCGCACCAAAAAGGCACCCTTTACATCATGCTGATAAATGTAACCCTTCCCATAACCCATGTCCTTCATCAACTTCGTTGGAGCATTTCGAAGCATCATTGGCGCCTTCTCATAAGGATGAGCTTTCACATCTTCCGAAGCCTTTACATAAGCACGATACACAGCGTTGCTTTTCGGTGCTACAGCACAGTATATCACGGCTTGAGCAAGAGCTGTTGTGCATTCGGGCATTCCGATGAAATGCGCAGCTTGGTAGGCATCGATTGCAATGTTTAACGCTCTTGGATCTGCCAAACCAATATCCTCTGATGCAAATCTGACAACTCTTCTGGCAATATAGAGAGGATCTTCGCCTGACTCTAACATTGATGCAAGATAATAAACAGCTGCGTCAGGATCGCTGCCACGCATAGATTTGTGAAGTGCCGATATGAAATCATAGTGCTCATCAGCATGTTTTCTGTACCGTGGAAGTGACTTTTGAATCAGCTTCTCCACATTTGTTACTTTAGAGAGTCCACTTTGTCTTGCTAACTCCATCGCTTCTTCAAGCGAATTTAAAGCTGTGCGTGCATCTCCTCCAGACATTTCTGCAATAATATCAAGTTCCGAATCCTCAAATGTAATTCCTTCTGTTTTGAGTGCTTTTTTAAGTATGAATATCACATCTTCTTTTGAAAGAGGATTGAATGTAAAAACACGACATCGCGAGAGAAGCGCTGGAATTATTTCGAAGCTTGGATTTTCAGTCGTAGCACCTATGAGTATCACAGAGCCATCTTCAACATAAGGAAGCATTGTATCTTGTTGAGATTTGCTGAACCTATGAATTTCATCAACAAAGATCACTGTCGGACGCCCTGTTCTCGAAAATACTTCTTTTGCTTCTTTCATCATAGGTTTAAGGATACCAACACCTTGAGTTGCGGCACTAAAATGCTTAAAGTCATTTTTCGTGCGGTTTTTTATTATTTCTGCAAGCGAAGTCTTTCCACACCCTGGTGGACCATAAAGAATACAACTGTAAAGTTTATCGCTCTCAATTGCAACCCTTAAGGGCATACCTTTTGAAAGTAGATGATCTTGACCTACGAATTCATTGAAATCTTTTGGCCTTACCCTCGAAGCTAAAGGTTCTTCATTCCAAAGGCTTTTTTGCAAAAGCTCTCACCTTCTAAGCCGTTTACACGTTTTTCCTGAAAAAATCTACTGTTTCGCCTAAGCCGTTTTCGAAAGAGTAGACAGGTTTCCATCCAAGAATTTTCTGCGCGTGAGAAATATCAAGCACACTTTTTCTCAGATCACCTGGACGTGGTGGCCCATAAATCGGATCAGAATCATAACTGATATGTTCTCTTAAAGCATTAAAGACATCATTCACACTCTTTCCAATACCAGTTCCGATGTTGAAGATTTCACCATCACCTTTTTCAAGAGCAAGCAAATTCGCTTCAACTACATCTCTTACATAAATATAATCTCGTATGTATTCCCCATCGCCATTTATCGTAACAGGTGCTCCCTTGAGCATCTTTTTGGCAAAGATCGCTATAACGCCAGCCTCTCCATCAGGACTTTGACGCGGTCCGTACACATTTCCATATCTTAAAACGGTGTATCTCAAACCTTTTTCTTTACCGTAGAAATTCAAATATTTCTCTCCACTTAGTTTCGCAATTCCATAAGGAGAAACCGGATCCGGGCAAGTCGTTTCTGGAGTTGGAAAAACTTCAGGATTTTCACCATACATAACGCCACCAGAAGATGAAAAGATGAACTTTTTCACTCCATATTTGACTGACAACTCCAAAACGTTCAAAATTCCCTTGATGTTTACTTCCTCATCATAGACAGGTTCTCTAACAGATCTTGAAACCGATATCTGAGCGGCTAAATGGAACACGTAAGTTGGCCTGTAAGCCTTAAAGATTTCTTCTAATCCCACAATATCTCGGATATCTTGTCGATACATAACAGCACTTTGATCCACATTTTTTCGTTCTCCTGTTGAAAGATCATCAACTACAATTGGTGTCATCCCTCGCTCCAACAATGCATCAACTAAGTTGGATCCTATAAATCCAGCACCACCTGTAACGATTACTTTCGTCTTTTGAGCCATTTTTTAGCCTCCTAACAATGAGAAAATTGAATTTACAGCTATCCATTCACAACCATTCATATCCTTATATCATTTTACTACAAAAAGTCGTATGCATCATCATATTCAAAAAGAATAGAGTAACTCACGTTGTGCGTCAACTTTACAACCTATGAGTATTTATCAAGTAAACATCGCTTTTCAAGCGATAGATGTGAAAAACCTCTTTTTTTATAGTTTTCAATCGCCTTGTAATGTTCGTGCACAATCTGAGTAGAGTAATACTGAGTCAAAAATGCTTTTACCATAGGAGCAAGCGACAGTTGAGAGGAAGACCGCGTAGCGGTGGAAGGTGTTACATAGAAGCTCTCAAAGTAGCCAAACAAAATGGAAACACCGATGAACCAGTGAGTTAATGCTTCCACTTTGTTTCTATATCAAATGATTTTTCCATAAGTACATGTGTAGATTCGTAAAATTCTTTATAAAGTCTATATGTTTGATCGTATTTTTGAGCATTTTCGGTGGGGAATATAGACTTAGATGTCTTGACAGCTATTTTTACCGCATCGCTAATATTTTTATACAGACCACAACCCACCCCTGCGATTAAAGCTGCGCCAAAGGCCGGACCTTCGTTTGTCTTCAAAGTTTCTATCTCAACATTTAAAATATCAGACATGATCTGAAGCCAAAATTTACTTTTGGCACCCCCACCTACAATTCTCACTTTCTCTACTCTCATTTCTTGCTTTCTCATTACTTCGAGGCAATCTCTGAGTGAATAAGCGACACCTTCAAGAATGCTTCGAATAAAATGAGCTTTTGTGTGACGAATAGAAATGTTGGTGAACAATCCTCTTATCTTCGCATTCATGTGTGGTGTCCTTTCTCCATTGAGATATGGCAAGAATAAAAGACCCTCACTTGCTGCTGGAACGGTTTCAGCTTTTTCAACCAATAAATCGTAGATGTCTTTATTTTTATTGTTTTTAATTTCTTCTTGGCAAAAATTATCTTTGAACCACCTTAAAGATAGTCCAGCTGAGAGGGTAACAGCCATGTTGTACCATTTACCTGTTGTGTGGTTGAAAAAATGAAGTCTTCCAGCTGGATCTCGCTTATTCGGATCGCCTGTTGGGATCAAGACAACTCCGGATGATCCTACGCTTACAAGCGCTTGTCCATCTTTCACAACCCCAGCTCCTGTTGCACCGCAAGCGTTATCTGCACCACCTGCCACAACAACACAGTTTGGGTTTATACCTGTTTTGCGTGCAACATCCTTTGAGATCTTTCCAATTATCGCTGTCGAGCCCACAACTTCGGGAAAGTGCTCAAAATTCAATCCCGCTTTCTCAATCACTTCTTCTGACCACTTTCGATGGACAACGTTAAAAAGTGCCGTTCCAGAAGCATCTGTATACTCAGTGACAACTTTTCCTGTTAGTTTGTAGTTTATATAATCCTTTGGTAACAAGATCTTCCAAACTTTGGAGTAGTTTTCAGGCTCGTTTTCTTTCAACCACAATATCTTTGGAGCTGTAAAGCCTTCAAGGGGAAGATTCTGAACTTTTTCAAGCAAAACTTTTTTTCCAACACGATTCTCGATCTCCTTCCTTTGAGCAAAGCTACGTGTGTCGTTCCACAGTATAGCAGGTCTTATAACTTCTCCCTTTTCACTCAAAAAAACTGAACCATGCATTTGACCGCTTAAAGCCATTGAAGTTATTTTTTTCGCATTTGGGTCTAAAGCATTCGTTGCCATTTTCAACG
Source organism: Thermotogae bacterium (assembly GCA_026988035.1). GTDB lineage: Bacteria > Thermotogota > Thermotogae > Mesoaciditogales > Mesoaciditogaceae > WFSH01. The sequence goes on along the minus strand of JALSLY010000069.1, from coordinate 45,714 downwards.
CTTTCAAAATTGCTTTCCACCATTCTTCAGGCTTTTCTTCCATCCATCCAGATTTTGGTGTGTAAAGTTTGTAGCTTTCAAAATGCTTAAACAAAATATTACCTTCCTCAGAAATGGCCACAAGTTTTACTCCCGTTGTACCAAGATCTATTCCTAAAAGCATGTCTACCTCCACATGTTAAGATTCAATCATCGTAATTTAGCAAGTATTGATTTATTAAAGATTCCAGGTACTCTTGCATTCCAGAGTCGTTTAATATTTCTGATTTATCAATTATATACTCTTCCAAAGTTTTGAAACTTGCTTTTCCTGAAACAATTTCTTTTCCTATTCCATATTGATAACTTGCGTATCTGTCAGATACAATTTTGTCGACCAAGCCATCTTTAATGATTTTATGAGCTATTTTCCAACCTGCGGCAAACGTATCCATACCGGCTACATGCACAACGAAGAGATCTTCTGTTTTGAAAGATGCCCGTCTGACTTTGGCATCAAAGTTAAGACCACCTTTGTGCAGACCACCGTTTTTTATAACTTCGTGCATCGCTAAAGTTGCTTCATAAAGATTGGTTGGAAACCTGTCAACATCCCATCCAAGCAAGAGATCACCTTGATTTGCATCTATACTCCCAAGCTTATCGTTGATGCGTGCATACATAAGCTCATGTTGAAATGTATGTCCTGCAAGAGTGGCATGGTTTGCTTCTATGTTCAGTTTGAAATGATCTGAAAGATCATACCTTTGTAAAAAAGCAATAGCACTTGCGGCATCAAAATCGTATTGGTGCTTTGTTGGTTCCTTAGGCTTGGGCTCTAAGAGAAATTGCCCATCAAAACCAATTTCTTTAGCATAATCTACGGCCATGTGCAAAAATCTTGCCATGTTCTCGAGTTCAAATTCCATATCGGTATTCAATAAGGTGTCATAACCCTCTCGCCCTCCCCAAAAAACATAGTTTTGGGCTCCAACTTCTCTCGCGATTTCAAGGGCTTTCTTAACTTGTGCAGCCGCATATGCAAAAACATCGGCATTTGGAGAAGTAGCTGCTCCATGAACGTATCTTGGATTGGAGAACATATTAGCGGTTACCCAAAGAACTTTGACCCTACTGGTTTTCATATGGTCTTTGATGTGATCGACAACAATGTCCAAATTCTTGTTCGTTTCTCTCAATGTGCTTTCCTCTGGTGCAATGTCTCTATCATGAAAGCAAAAATATTCGACATTCAGTTTTTCACAAAATTCAAAGAGCGCATCGATCTTAGCTAAGGCTAAATCCATGGGATTTGATACCTTCGACCAGGGTCGCATCATTGTATCAGTTCCAAATGGATCAGAACCACCGTAATTGAAAGTATGCCAAAATGCCACAGAGAACCTTAGATGTTCTGACATTTTCTTTCCATCAACAATCTCCTCTGGGTTATAGTACTTAAATGCCAAAGGGCTTTTTGACTTTGGGCCTTCGTAAGATATCTTAGAAGTTTCGAAAAAGCTTTTATTCATGGAAGTGCCTCCTTTATCCAATCTCAAAACTAACACCCAATCCGGCTAATATTCTTTAAATCTCATTTTAAAGTTCTTCGCTGATAGGATAACTTCCAAGTGAGTCTTTATAATATAGTGTGAAAAAGCTCTACTTTTAATGGATAGCTGTGCAAGTAAATAATCTATTTAAGGTGGGATCTTCCGATCGCTCCACCACTAACTATCAAAGCCACAACTTCTTCTAAAGAAGTATTCTTTTTCTCTATATCAGCAATCTTCTTTCCTCTGCTCAAAATAATGAACCTATCAACCAAATTGAACACTTCCTCTATATTATGCCCAATATATATGATTGATATTCCTTGATCTTTTAAGGCAGTAACTAGTTCCCCAATTTTTTCCCTTTCCCTAACAGAGAGAGCTGATGTGGGCTCATCTAATATTAACAATCTTACGTTGAATAGTAAAGCACGAGCTATAGCTACTTCCTGCCTCTGGCCACCTGATAATTCCTTAACTGGTGTATCAACTCGTGGTACTTCGTCTTTCATTAAAACTCTCAATTTTTCGTATGCTTTTTCCTTCATGATTTTCCACTTTGAAATACCTAATGGGCCTGTCAACTGCGAACCAGCAAAAATATTTTCAACAATACTCAAACTCGGAAAAAGAGCCAATTCTTGATATACTGCATTAATACCTAAACTCTTAGCTACCGTAGGAGAAGAAATTTCAACTTTCTTGCCATCAAGATAAAAATCGCCTTTTGTTGGGCGCTCAACACCCATAATCTGCTTCACAAGGGTAGTCTTTCCAGCTCCGTTATCTCCAACTAAACCCACTATTTCAGCTTTTCTTATTCCAAAGCTTATATCATCATTTGCCACTACAGCACCAAATTTTTTGGTAATATGACTTGCTTCAAAAAAATATTCAGACTCCAACTTTAAACATCCTCTCTTATATTTGATCGATGTTTTGAATTTTCCAAACCGAAGAAAAAATTAAAAGATTTCCATTTTTATAGCTCTTTTTTCATTACTTTGTCAGGTTTATTCGCATATTAATAATAATGCTTAGAGAAGGGCTTCTTGTCTAAAGAAGCCCTCAGAATTCACTAATATGTTGGAGGGACCCCAAGTTTCTTCATATTTTCGAGATACTGGTTTACATTTTTAGATGTTACTAACGTTATTCCTGTATCTATATGATGATCTTTAGGAAGCATCATCATAGTATAAGTAGGAGAAATTTTTGCCATATTATACAATGTCACAACTCCTAAGTAACCCATAAAAAATGGTTTCTGAACAGTTGAAGCTTGTATATAACCTTCACGTGTATATTTCAAAGTATCTGGTCCCATATCAAAACAAACTACTTTTACTTGGCCGGGTTTCATCCCTGCAGATTTCAAGGCAAGAGCCTCAGCGGGGCCATCTTCATAGTAAACACCATAGAATGCGTTAAGCTTTTTACCGTAAGTTACTATTGCTGACTGAGCAAGCGAAAATGCTTTTGCGACATCCTCTTTATCGTTTAAAAGGGTTAAGACTTTAACATTTGTTCCTTTTAACGCATCTTCAAATCCTTTTATTCTTTCCAAAGAATTTGATGCTACAAGCGAACCAGTTATTATTACTACATTCCCCTTTCCGTTAAGTAACTTCACCATTTCCTTTCCGCCAATATATCCTGCTGCATAGTTATCAGTTCCAATATAGATATATCTGTCGCTACTAGCACTGTCGGTATCTATTGTTACAACAGGGATCCCCATAGAAATTGCTTTATGTATGTAGGGAACAATAGCCCCTGGGGCTGATGGAGCTATGGCAATTCCGGAGAATCCTTCAGCTACATAAGTCTGAAAGGTAGAAATTTGCATTGGGATGTTTTCTGTTTGAGGAGCAAAAAAATCTACTTTGATGCCTAATGCTTTTGCAGCAGCTTGCGCCCCCTGATTCACTTGATACCAATAAGCCTCTGCCGCTTTGCCAATTACTCCTATTCTTATAGTAGTGGCAAATACCCCTATTGATACTAAAAAAGTAAGAATCATGAAAATAACCAAAAACTTTTTCATACTACTCCCTCCTTCTTGCTAAAAACTTCATTTCAGGAAATACCAACACCCAACTAAGGATACGTCGCACCAAATCTGTGAATAATTATCATGCTCATCGCCTCCTACGCATTTTTTCTCCTTCTGAGAACATCAAATGTAACAGCCACGACTATTACGGTGCCCAAAGCAATATCTTGCCAAAATGCAGATATTCCCAGCAAGACTAATGCATTCCATATGACAGTAATAATGGCAGCACCCATTAAAGCTCCAAAGATACTTGCCACTCCACCTGTTAAAGCTGTTCCGCCTATAACGCTAGCAGCTATAGCATATAACTCATACATGGTACCAACAGCAGGTTGGCCCTGCGAGAGACGGGCAGCTACGATTATTCCAACAAGTCCACCAAGAAAATCTGAAAGAACAAAGGTTATCGTTCTCAGTTTCACTACAGCTATTCCTACCTTTTCCGCGGCTTTGACATTCTCACCAATCGCTCTGAAATAACTTCCATACTTTGTGTAATAAAAAAAGAAAACAGCTACTGCTGCAATTGTCAAAAGCAGGATAACAGGAACAGGCATACCTAAGATCATACCTTGTCCTAAAAACAAAAAACTGTTTGGAAGGTTAATAATTGGCCATCCATGGGTTATTACTGAAGCTGCTCCTCTTGCAATTGCTAAAGTTCCGAGTGTGGTAACAAATGGAGGTATATCCAATTTTGTCATTGCCAAACCATGCCACAGCCCTATCCCTGAAGTAATAAGTAAAACAAGAATTATAGATAGGATCATAGGAATATGATAATTCACCATGAACAAAGCAACTAATACGCCACTTAATGCCGTTATAGAACCCAACGAAAGATCAATTGCTCCGCCGCCAATAACTATAACAAAAGTCTCACCAACTGCAAGTATTCCAAAAACTGCCCACTGCTGACCTACTGTTTGTAAATTGTAGATCGAAAAAAATCTGGGATTCATTAAACCGGTAAAAACGATTAAAGCAATTAAAGCAGTCAGAATACCAAAATCGCCGCTTCCAACGAATTTGGTTATTCCTACAGTAGTTTTTCGACTCTTAGCACCAACGTTTTCTTCCACAATAATGGTATTTTTACCCATTCGCTTTTCTCCTTGTAAAATAGCAACGCTTTTCCCTTTTATTTTAGAACTTCAAACGAGCACCGGGCCTTCAAATACATCCCAAAAGGACCACAAAGCTGCACCGCAGAGTTCCGCAGGATATTCAGAAAAGGAAGACAATTCTATTCTTACATTTGCAGCATCAGGTGTTATGCTCATCTCTTTCACTTTTCTGACAACATCCTGAGAAATTTCATCCCATATTTTAGAAATAGTGCCACCAACGATTACAACGTCAGGGCTGATTCCGTTGACTATGTTGGCTATTCCAGTCGCAACTGCTGTAGAGTACGTTTTAAGAGTAGATGATTTTAGTTGCGTATTTAAAAATTTAGAGCCTGAGATCGAAATTTTTTCGCGGGTGATCTGACTTATTGACGCATATCTTTCCCAACAACCACTGTTTCCACAATGGCATTTTTTTCCACCCATCTCCACGATCATGTGTCCAAATTCGCCCGCTGTGTTCCACCTTCCTCTGTACAATTGCCCGTTGATCACGAGGCCTGTGCCTATTCCTTCTCCAAACAAGATAAAAATTACGTTTCGATCATCTTCATTTATCTTCTTTCCAAACATCATCTCGGCAATCACGGCAAAATTCGCCTCGTTATCCATGGATATTTTTAATGAATTATCAAATAGAGGATCGAGTTTTTCCTTGAGCATTTCAGCAAGCAGAAGATTTTTCCAATCCAAATTTGGTGCAATTATAATTTTTTGAAAATCTTTATCTACTATTCCAGGTATACTGAGAGAAAGGGAATGTACTCTTTCTGATATGTTCTTCTTTACGAACTCAGTGATGTAGCCAACAAATCTTTCGGGATCTTTCTTGGTTTTAAATATTTTTACTCTTTCAAAAGTCATGGAAAAATTTGCAATTGCGATTATGGAATAATTAACTCCTATCTTGACCACGAGGCTCTTTCTGTAGTCAGGATTTAGGGCAATAAGAGAAGGATTCCTTCCATTTTTAGAAGATTTGGTAGTCCCAATGCTTTTAAGCATTCCGGATTGCATAAGATCGAATGTTATCCTACTAACGGTACTTTTGCTGATCTTTAAAACTTTAGTCAATTGAACTTGAGATATCGGTTGAGATTTCAGGATGGTATTTAGTATCAGGGTACGATTCACATTTTTTTGATTTGTAGAGGATACTATAGTGCCTTTTACTAAAAACATATTTTACCTCCTTATTTTGTTTCTCCCAAGGAGAAACAAAACAATTCTACCATTATTTCCCTTGATGATCAAATCTGTTTACTAACGAAATATCACGAAAATTCTTAAATAACCATATTCAGGTTTCGTTATCGCTGAATTTCTTACGATATCTTTGAAAAGCTCCTAATAATTCATTTCCGACTCCGAAAGCTAAATATACATCTAAAACGACGGTGGAGTTATACTCCAAATTCCTATAGCTCTCTTTTCCCCTATATTCTCCCATCTGTGTGGTGTTGTTGAGTTATAAGTTATGCTATCCCCTTCATTTAATACGAATTCCTTATCTCCCACAAATATCTTAACTTTTCCCTGAAGCATTAAACCAGTTTCTACACCTTCATGCGAATAGAAATCAATTCCGCTTCCATATCCTGGTTCCAAATACATCAGGAACATAGCAATGGATGAATTTTTAGTTGATAGAATTTCATACCAAAGTTTGTCTGATACGATCAATTTTTTGCGTTCGTTGGCTTTGACAACAAATTTTTTTTCATCAGTTTCATCTTGCAAAACGGTGACCATCCTTTCACCAAGTACACTCAAGATTTTTCTTAATGTACTCAGTGAAGGAGCGACTTTTCCGTTTTCCAATTGGCTTAGAAAACTTGGAGTTACCCCTACACTTTCGGACAACTCTTTTAACGTTAATCCTTTTGATTTTCTGCCTTCTCTTATCCTCTCTCCGATATCGTTCACACCATCATTTTGACTTTCCACTTTTATTTCTCTTCCTTTCTATTGAATTTTAGAAATTTTTTTCATAGAACCATACAAGTTTATCAGTTTTTGGAACTCTGTTTCATCAAAAAAAGTACACTTACCTCTTGCATAATCTTTAGCAACTTCTACACAAAATCTTCCAGCGGCCTCGAGATCCATTTCCGAATTGGCACCTGTGGAACATCCAGGGGTCGTGGTTTCAGATGTTGTGGCTACTCCCACAACGGGCGCATTTGTCCATACTGCTGGTTGCATAATACTGTTTATATGAAAAATGCCATTCTCGTATGGTGTGATGTCTTGAGTTGTTATTGGAAGAATCACCGCTTTTTTGCCGGTGACTCGTTCATAAATCGTTATTAGATCTTCTGACACCTTTAAAATATAGCCTTCTTTTACAGTGGGAGTGAAAGCAAACCCTTTCATATTGATAATTCTATTACCTTTTGTGGCATCGATGGAAAGTATTGCATTCATCTCAGGGATTACCAAATGCCTTAAAGCAGAATGTATATCAATGGGCGATCCCATGAATGGTACAGGTTCGTGAGGTATTGTTGGTGAATTTGGACATATATGAGTAGTTATGACTACATTACCCTGAATCTTATCATTCCTATGATTTTTCATTTCCAACAATTTCAAAGCACTGGCAAGAGCAACTATAGCTCCATCTGCGTCTGAGACCATACCTGTAACGTCAGGTCTGGCCCCAATTCCACCTAATTGACCTACGATCCCCAGTGTTGGCGCTTTAGAATTGAATCCACGTATTTGAATCTTCAAAAAATCCACATTCTTACCGTTCTTCTCAATTCTTTCAACTGTCATTTTATCATCATCACTCAAAAAGGGAGTGAAAAATTTTAGAACCTTGAAACCATCCACATCTGCTCCATCAAGGAGATCATGAATCAACATGACTTGGTTGAGCATTCACTGACACATCCTTCCACACTTTATTTGTCATTACAATACATACTACAAGCGATCCATCTGCCTTGGACAAATTTAAGTTCTGGAGATTTATCACACTTGTCGACTGCCAGTGGACACCTGGTTTTGAAAGGACACCCTTGTGGTGGATTTATCGGGCTTGGTATTTCTCCTTCCAACACTTTTCGCTTCACGTTTTTCTCCAAAGTTATGTGCGGCGACGAGCTTAATAGTGAAACGGTATATGGATGTAAGGGGTTCAACAACACTTCCTCAGCAGATCCCATTTCCATTATCTTTCCAAGATAAACCACCATAACTTGGGTAGCAATATGACGGACAATATCCAAGTCGTGAGTTATGAACAGATAAGTAAGCCCAAATTCGTTTTGAAGATCTAACAGCAGATTCAGAATCTTTGCCTGTACAGAAACATCTAATGAGGAAGTTGGCTCGTCAAGTATTAGCAACGAGGGTTTGAGAGCTAATGCACGCGCAATCCCAACACGCTGCTTTTGCCCTCCGCTAAGTTCATGAGGATATCTGCTAAGATGTTCTTCATCTAATTTAACCTTATTTATGGTATCTAAAATAATCCTCATTCTTTCCTTTTTTGAGCCTATTTTCTGTATTTTAAGTCCTTCCTCGATGACAGCTTTAACTTTTTTTCTTGGATCTATTGAAGAAGCAGGATCTTGAAATACCATTTGTACTTCTCTCCTAAAAGCTCGCAAATCAGATTTTGACATGGAAAAAATATCTTTGGAGTTGAAAAGTACACGTCCAGAAGTTGGAAAGTATATTCGTACCAATGTTCTCGCAAGGGTAGATTTACCGCTTCCGCTTTCCCCAACGATGCAAAAGGTTTCTCCCTTTTTTACAGAAAAACTTACATCATCCACAGCTCTTAGAAAAATGCTTTTCCCAACTTGAAAATACTTTTTTAGGTTGTAAGTCTCCAATATCATCTCACACTCTCCCTTTCATGGGAATAAAGCCAACATGAAACAAAAGAGCTTTTCACTTGATGCAAAGGTGGAGAAATTTCGAAACACTTTTTACTTGCATATGGACAACGAGGAGCGAACCTACATCCTTTAGAGAATTCTGTTGGGTTGGGAGGATCTCCTTTTATTGTATACAACCTCTTAGAATTACCAGCTTTACGATCAGGCACAGACATAAGTAATCCTTTCGAATAAGGGTGAAGTGGCTGTTTGAAAAAAAGAATTCGGTCGGATTTCTCCATTATTTTCCCAGCATACATGACGATCACTTTATCTGCGATTTCTGAAATGATTCTCATATCATGAGAGATAAAAATCACAGAAGTTCTGAATTTCTCTTTCAACCCTCTAAGTAACTCAAGTATTTGAGCTTGAATTGTAACGTCAAGAGAGGTTGTAGGTTCATCAGCTATAAGCAACGATGGTTTACAAAGCATAGCCATAGCTATCATAACCCTTTGACGCATCCCACCACTCAACTCAAATGGATAACGTTCCATTACGCTCTTTGCATCAGCCATTCCAACTAAATTTAACATTTGGAGAGATCTACTATAAGCATCATTAAACGAAAGTTTCTCATGTTCAATGAGAACTTCTGTAAGCTGTGTTTTAATTTTAAGCGAGGGATTGAGCGAAGACATTGGATCTTGAAACACCATAGTTATGTCCTTGCCCCGCACTTTTGTGATATTCTCATCTTCAAGAAGGTCAATGCCTTTAAACGTTACAGAACCCGAAGTTACTCTTGCGGTCCAAGGAAGCAGTCCCATGATTGAGAGCATTGTAATACTCTTTCCAGAACCACTTTCACCCACAACTCCTAGCGTTTCTCCCATATTCACGCTAAAACTTATATCTTCCACAACTTTGAATTTTTTTCTATGCAATTGGAATTCTACTTCTAAATTTGAAACTTCAAGTATCTTATCCATCGTTTTTGCTAATTTTCCCCTTTGAAATATGTTTTTATTTTCATAAGAAGGTCTCCATCTTCTATGACATCTAAGCAGGTCATTCCCAATGCTTTTGCAGCTCTCAACATTGCCGAATAAGCATAATCCGAATTGCACGCCATAGCAAATTTGCGCGTATGTGCTGGTATATTTTCACTATTCGTGATATTTATATAAGCATGTATCCCTGGTACCTTTTGAGTCACATTCCCCATATCAGTGGAGCCAACACCTTGCTCATAGGTTCTCTTTACCACCGTCTCCCCAACTGATCTGAAATTTGACTCAAGAGCTTGTGCGAGTGGAGCGTTTACCTTTACGTTATCCAATGATGTTTGCTTGGTGATTTTGAGTCGACATCCTGTTGATTTCGCGGCTCCCTTTAAAACTGCTTTAAATTTCTCAACAACTTTGTCTAATTCCTTACGTTCCAATGCTCTTACACCTATCTCTGCTTTGGTATACTCAGGAATTATGTTGGAGGCTTGTCCACCATTTGTTATTATTCCGTGTATACGTACATTTTCCGGTAACTGTTGCCTTAGCAATCCTATTCCCACAAAGGCATTTATCATGGCATCAAGGGCATTAACTCCTTTTTCAGGAGCAGAAGCTGCATGGCTTGCTTTCCCAAAGTATTCAACTTTGAACTCGTCTATAGCGTATGCTATATCAAAACCTGTCGTCATCGAAGCCGGATGGATCATCATCGCAACATCGACATCATCAAATACTCCATGTCTTAACAATGCAACTTTTCCACCGCCAGCTTCTTCTGCAGGACTTCCCACAACTGATATCGTGCCCCGATGTTCGAGTATTCCACTTTCCTTCAATGCCACAGCTGCTCCGACACTTATCGTACCTATAAGGTTGTGACCGCATGCATGGCCAAGACCTGGTAGAGCATCATATTCTGCCAGCAACGCTACGTGTGGAGGGGTAGATCCGTATTTGGCCACGAAAGCAGTTTCAAGACCAGCCACGTTTTTTGAAACCTGAAATCCTTTTCTCTCCAAAAAATCGCTCAGTTCTTTGGCTGATCTGTATTCTTTGTAGGCAATTTCTTTGTATCTAAATATCTTCTTCGCAATATTTACAAGTTCTACAGAGAGATCATCGATGCTTTTTTGTAAGGCTTGTTTATAAGTCATTCTCATCATCCTCTCAAATATTCAATCTTGGATCCAATATGTCTCGAAGACCATCCCCAAGTAAATTAAAACCAAGTGAAGAAATCAAAATAGCAGTGCCTGGGAAAATGGACATATACGGATCTACTTGAAGATAAGACTGCGCATCTCTTAACATGCTTCCCCACGAAGGTGTAGGGGGCTGAATGCCTATACCAAGGAAGCTTAAAGTGGCTTCACTTATTATTGCTCCGGCAAAATTTAACGAACCGTAAACTATTATTATGTGAAGAATGTTAGGAAGAATATGACTTGCTATAATTCTCGAATTCGAAGCACCGAGGATCTTGGAAGCCACAATAAATTCCTCTTCTTTTACAGACAATACATTTCCTCTTACAATTCGAGCAAAATTTGGGGTCATAACAATTCCTATCGCAAGCATAGCATTAAACAATCCTGGACCTAACATAGCCATCATCGCAATGGCAAGCAAAATATATGGAAATGATAACATAGCATCTACAACTCTCATGATTAAAGCATCTAAAATACCTCCAAAGTAGCCTGCAATTACTCCAAGAAGTATTCCAAAACCAGCACCTATTCCCACTGCTACAATTCCCACCATTAATGATATCCGGGATCCATATAGTATTCTTGTAAGAATATCTCTACCGTATTGATCAGTTCCCATTAAATGGCCATTGACTCCTGGAGGACTCATCATGGAAGAAAAATCCATTGAATCACTCGGAAAAGGAGAAATATAAGGAGCCATTATGGCCATAAAAACAAGTACTACAACGACAATTAATCCTGTAACTGCAGATTTACTACGGATAAATTTTGCAGCGAATTCCCATTTGATTGTTCGTACATTTGTGGTCATTTTGCCACTCCTTTATAAGAACTGGTAATATGTGGATTGAAGGCGGCGTACAACAGATCAACCGAAAAATTCAGCGCTATGTAAATAAAGGCAACAAACAATATCCCACCTTGCACTACTAAAAAGTCTCTCCTTAAGATCGCATCGTACATGAGTCGTCCCATACCAGGAAGACCAAAAATCGTTTCGGTGAGAACGGCACCAGCAAGCAAATTACCCAATTGCAAACCGGAAACGGTTATGATTGGCACCATAGCATTTTTCAACATGTGGCGATAAATAATCGTTTTCTTCTTAAGCCCTTTTGCGTAAGCGGTTTTTACATAATCTTGTCTAAGTACTTCCAGCATGCTAGATCTCGTCACACGAGCTATTGTTCCCATGGATAGTAAGGCCAAAGATATTGATGGCAATATTAAGTGACGGAATGTGTCAAGCAATGTACCATTTCCCATCCCCACTGATGGAAGAATGTGGAGATACAGGGAAAACACCATCATCAGCATCAATCCAAACCAAAAAATAGGAGTGGAAACTCCTACTAGAGAAAAAACTGTTATAAGGTAATCCACAAAGCTGTTTTGCTTTAGAGCCGCCAATATTCCTGATGGTACAGCAACAATGATAGCGATTGAAAGTGCCATAACGCTTAAAAGAGCTGTGAGTGGGAATCTTTGCAAGAGTAACGTAAAAACCGGTTCTCCATATATTATGGATCTTCCAAAATCCCCAGAAAAAGCTCGTTTAACGTATATCAAAAATTGCATCATTACTGGTTGATCAAGGCCTAACTCTTTATCCAATTTCATTATGTCTTGCGCCCGCGCCTGAGGACCAAGCATAACGGCTGCGGGATCTCCGGGGATCAGTTTCATCAATGCAAAAGCTATAAACATAACAAGAAAAATAGTTGGAATCATCTGAAGTAACCTATGTATAATGTACTTCCTCACATGCTACGCCTCCAGATTGTACAATATTTGAAAGCTGCCAGGCCTTAAAAAACACCTGGCAGCTCATAAAAAATTATTTAGAACTTACCCAAACATTGGTACCAGGAGCGTAGAGTCGAATCATCATATCTGGAGAAACCGTAAATCCGTGTACCTTATCATTTACTCCCATTACAACCATCTTGTGGTACAGCGGTGCATAGACCCTGTCTTCCATTATAAGTTCTTCGGCTTTGTCGTAATACATGATCCTCTTTGAACGATCCACAGTGGATTCACCAAGACGTATGTACTTATCAACCATTGGATTTTTGTACCCTCCGCCATTTCCATACGTACCAACTCTTGAGGAATCGAACATATAGAATATAAAATATTCCGGATCTGGATACCATGTCCATCCAATAGTATAAATATCCGCATTTCCCTTTGAAGTTACATCTACAAAACTTCCCCATTCAAGACTTGTGATTTTGAGATTTATGCCTACCTTTTTTAGCATAGCTTGCATTATCACAGCTGCTTTCTTTCTGTTTGGATCTCCTGGAGTGTAAATGTGCAATGTTAAACCATTAGGATATCCAGCTTCTTTCAACAGTTGCCGAGCTTTTTGAGGATCGTAAGGTAAAGCCAATTTTTTGATATCAGGGTTGTAAGCCCATGAACCTGGGGGTATTGGTCCATATGCTCTTATGCCAGAACCATTTGGAAATATAGCCTTCACCAGCTGATCCCAGTTAACGCCATAAAATATAGCTTCTCTGACTTTTTTGTTGGTTGTAGGTCCTCTCATGGAGTTCATATAAGCCGCATAGACATTAACACCTGGTCTCATTACCACGTGAACCCCTGGAGTTGATTTAACCTTTGGAATATCCTGATCCAAGATATCGCTGGTTATATCCACTTCTCCTGTCATCAAGGCGATGGAAAGAACAGATTTATCCGGAATGAATTTGTAAGTTATATGTTTTAGATATGGCTTTTTCCCCCAATAATTGTCATTTCTTATGAATGTCATGTGATCATCTTTTATCCATTCTTTCATGATGAACGGTCCTGTACCACATGGATGTTGAGCAAATGCCTTTCCCCATCCTTCCGCCTCTTCTTTGGGTACTATAGCTGCCCCTATATCTGTGAGTACTGTCAAGAACGGTGCATAGGGATATTTAAGGGTGATTCTTACTTCATACTTACCAAGAACATCAACGCTCTTCACCATGTATAAGCGTACCATAGGCGATTTCTGAATTTCCCTGTCAAAGCTGTATTTAACATCTGCAGCTGTCATTTCTCTGCCATCTTGGAATCTCCCCTTTTGAAAATGTACACCTTTTCGTAGTTGAAACGTCCAGGTTTTAAGATCTTTGGAAACTTTCCACGAGACGGCGAGCAAGGGTTCTATCTTCGTTACACTCGCATTGTAAGTGACCAAAGTTTCATAGACATTTCGCATTACTTGTGCAGAAGCGAGATCCTGATACATCGCGGGATCCAAAGTGGTTGGATTCTGATCCGTACCAACAACTATGCTACTGTTATAGTTTGCTCCTGCCATAGCCAAAGTCCACAAAGCAAAGATGGCGATTGCCAACAAAACGACTTTCCTCATTCAAACACACCCCCTTATTTTAATTTGGAATCTCCTTGAGCAATAAAATTTCGAAGGAAGTTCCCAGTTATCACTCGAGCTGCAAAAACCGGTAAATTACTCAGTGCCCCCAATTTTCGACTGTGGAAAATCGAATATCCCATACAATCCATCACAACGTAATTTACTTTTTTCTCTCGAAAGAAATCAGATACTTTTCCCCACTCGTTTTCATCATCACTGAGATATGGTGATAGATGCACCGCAAACACATTTTTGGCTATTTTCTCCCATCTTTGCGTTGCATCGATCACTTGGGATAACTCTGGTACCACAACTCCCAAAGAGTCAAATGGTGAAATGAAAGACTCGAAAAATTTTTTCAAGATCAATGAAGGCATAAGCACTAATTTGTCTTTACGTTTTTTCATCAATGATTTGAATTCACTTGTGCATAACAAAAGCATCGCATCGCAAAACACTTTCTCATCAATCAAATCATTTAATGCTCTTTCAACTTTTTCATGACTTAAGATTGCTTGGTTTCCGTTTCTCAACCTGCTTACCAGTACTCTATCACCTTCATTTGGCTTCATCTCTTGAATTTCCAGAGATGATAGACTGTCAAGCAGCCCTATTTCAGTATAACTGAAATCATGGTCAGTTATTGATAACAACTCTGGAACTAAATCGTCTCGTGGAGATTGTCCTATAGTTACCAAGCACCATTTCATAGAGTTCATTCCCTTATTCAACGTCTATTAAAAAAATTAATTAATAATTCATTTTGAAAATTATACCCTCTCTCCAAGAGAATGTCAAGGAAAATTTGAAATCAAGCTTTGAAAAGCAAATTTTTTAAGGCAAGAAAGTAATGGTAAGAAAGAATTTGAGAATCAAGACAAATTCTTAGTTATACTTTTAGTTATACTTAAATGATATACGTAAATCGTAGCGAAAATTCTTGCGGTAAAAAAAGCAGAGAAATCATTCCGAAGATCACAATTTGTTCATTTTTTTGCTCTTATCACCACAAATGAACCTTTCCCATACCCATTCCTGATTTCTTCAACATCTTTCACTTCATTTAGAGAATGAAAAACGGTTTGAACAAAGTGAAAGTTTTTAAATCCAACTTCCTTTAAAATAGAAACGACTCTGTTTGTCGAGTAAAATGTGGCGGTTTTGTAGAAAATGCTCTCTGATTTATGAGCTTCGTATTCTCTTCCAACTATACTTTCTTTGTCAACAAATCCAACTATGATCACACCATGTTGCTTCAATATTCTATAAGCTTCTTCGAACGCTTTCCGAACATCGTCTACAAAACAGATCGTTGTTACCATCAAAGCAAAATCAAACTGTTCATCATAAAAGGGAAGTTCTTCTGCCACTCCTTTAATCACTTTAATTCCGTTTTTAATTGCTATTCTGGCCATTTTTTGAGATGGTTCTACTCCCAATTTGATCCCAAGAGGGGCAGCAAACCGGCCGCTTCCAACACCGATTTCCAATCCTTCCTCACTTTTGGGTAGCAAAAACCTTACTGCTGAAAGTTCCGATTTATAGACAAATTTGTTTTTTTCAAACCAATTTTCATATTCCAAAAAATGATTTTCAAAAGGTTCTATTCTTGGCACCAATACTCCTCCCGTACAGCAATTTCCTTTTATTATCACACATTAGGCGCACTCACGTTCTCTGAAAACTCATTTATTTAAGTTGTGCGTCAACTTTACAACCTATGAGTATTTATCAAATAAACATCGCTTTTCAAGCGATAAAGGATTTTTTTTCGAAGTCTTATCAAGCCCGATTCACTCGCTTATCCATCTTCCAGTTCACATCGTGAGGCACGCTGCATACTAACACCTTCCGTCGGCTTCGCCGCCACCTTCCTCAAGGAAGGACTACCTTCCACCGCTACGCGGTCCCCCATTCGGCTACCGCCTCGGACATGGAAGTGGGAAAACATTGTGCACCGCACAATCCCACTTGGCTACCGCCTCGGACATGAAAGCAGGAGAACATTGGTCGCAACTACCGCTTTGGTTGCGGAAGTGGAAAAGATGTTGCCACAGGCAACTCCACTCACTGTGCAATCCTGCTCCTCAAGGAAGGACTACTTTTGCTTTTAATCCCCTCTATCAAGAGGGGTGGCCGAAGGCCGGGGTGTGTAATCTTTAACAAATCACACCACCCACTATCTTCGATGGTCCCTCACTCGGCTACCGCCTCAGACATGAAAGTGGGAAAACATTGGTCGCAGCTGCCGCTTTGGTCGGGGAAGTGGAAAAGATGTTGCCACAGGCAACTCCACTCACCGCACAATCCCACTCGGCTACCGCCAGCGCCTTCGCGCCTTGTAATGTTCGTTGCACAATCTGAGTCATTCATAATGAGTGGAACTTTTCAAAATGAAGAAAAGTGGAACTGAGCCTTTGTAAAAAACACGATATTTTAGAATTAAGTACACAAAACCACAATTATCATGATCATATTAGGAAATTTTCCAACTGATTTGCAAATGCGAAAAGTCCAAATGTCCCACCAGTGTGGATAAAAAGTATTCGGGAGTTTTGAGGTATTTCGCTCTTCTTGATCATTGATATAATACCTTTAAAGGCTTTTGCCGTGTATACTGGATCGAATATCAACTGATCTTTTGATGCTACATCTCGTATGATTTCAAAGTCTTCTTGCGAGGGGATTGCGTATCCCTCACCCACATAACCATCTACCACTATCGGATTTAGTTCTTTTATCTCCGTTTTGTATTTCGCGTTGAAGGCAACCAATTCTTCTGACATGATTTTATGAAAATCTTCCTGTGATCTTTTTGTAACGTTCACACCAATTACTTTGAATTCCTCATTATAAAGTAGCCTTCCTATTTCAAGCCCTGCGATCGTTCCAGCCGTTCCTGTAGCACACACAATATAATCAAATTTGCCATGCGCTTTTTCCCAATTTGAAATTTCGTGTACAGCTGCTGCATATCCGAGAAATCCCACCGCACTAGATCCACCAGGAGGAATAACGTAAGCTCTGCGTCCTGTCGATTCTAATTCCGTTGCTCTTTTGTTCATAATCTCGGCAACGTTTTCGTATTCTTCATAAGTAATGGAGTGGATTTTCGCCCCAAGAAGCTTGTCTATCAAGAAGTTGCCTTGCAATTCGCTTTCACCAAAGAGAAAGAGCTCAACATCCATACCCAATTTTTTTGAAAAGTACGCCGTGGCTCTACAATGATTTGACTGCACGCCTCCAGCACTTAAAACAACATCGCAAGAAAGTTTCTTGGCATCGTACAAAAGATATTCTAACTTTCTTACTTTGTTTCCAGAGCCTATAAATTCATCAAGGTCATCACGCTTTACAAACAAATTCACTCCATATTTTTCACCATATTTCATGGGTTCAATGGGAGTTGGGAAACGGCCGAGACTCAACTTTTCATTCATAAAATCAAACATGACATTCACCCTTTCTCAAATATCATAAATTCATTCAATTAGTATCGTTAGCTGTTTCTTTTACAAATTAGTTTAGCGCTTTTGCTAATGTTCAACAAACACATTTTAGTATTATCCTTGGAATCTTGAAAGCGTTTTGGTATAAAAGTTGAGCCAACTTTCAAAACAATTTCCCAGGATTCATGATTCCATTGGGATCTATGGCATCTTTCAAAGATTTCATGATCTCATATTGTTTGCTTTTAGTCTTCTTAAGAAGCTCTTTTTTTACGAATCCTATTCCATGCTCTCCACTCACCGCGCCTCCCATTTGTGCGGCTTTTATGGCTATTTTGGATAAAATCTCTTCCGAAAGGTTCTTCCAATCTTCCAGTTCCATACTTTTTGGTTTCATGGGAGCAGGATGAAGGTTACCATCAGCGGCATGGCCAGCAACTGGGATTTGAACCTTATACTCTTTCGATATTTCAGAGATGCATTCCATAATTTGTGGTATTTCAGACGTTGGAACAACAACATCTCCTGTAGGCGTGTGGGGCTCAAATGCTTTTATCCCCTCAAGCCAATTTCTTCGTATTCTCCATATCTTTTCTGAATTGGTTCTGTTATCTGCCACGAAAACATCCATAGCCTTTCCATCTATCAAAGCTTTGCCGGCTTTTTCGTATATACTCTCAAGTTCCGCCTTGTCGCGTCCTTCGTATTGGATAATAAGATACGCGCCTGCCTTTTCTTGAAAGGGAAGGGTTATGTTGTTGTACTTTGAGCCAAGAATCACAGAGGTGTTATCTATAAACTCTACCGCACTTGGGAGTGTTTTGCTTTCTGCAATTAACGGACCAACGTTTGAAATGGCTGTATAAATATCCCCAAAAGGCGCAAGCAAATCCACGGTCTTACCGGGAAGTGGTATGAGGTTAAGAAAGATTTTCGTGAAGACCGCAAGGGTCCCTTCGGAACCAACCATCAAACGCGTGATATCATACCCGCTCGAATCTTTTCTACGCTTTCCACCAAATTGCACGATCTCTCCATCGGGAAGGACAGCTTCCATTCCAAGCACATGATGAGCCGTGTTGCCATACTTTATAACTTTGCTCCCTCCCGCATTTGTCGCAACATTTCCTCCTATAAAGCTCGTTTCCACACTCATCGGATATCCAGCGTAATAAAGTCCAAGTTCAGACACTTTTCGGCAGAGATCGTTTGTCACAACCCCAGGTTCAGCGACTGCTACAAGGTTTGTTTTGTCAACTTCGAGAATTTTGTTCATTTTTTCGAATGAGATGACAACTCCGCCAAAGATGGGAACAGAGGCTCCTGCAAGTCCGCTTCCAGCTCCACGTGGTGTTATTGGTATGCATTCTGCATTCGCAATTTTTAGAATCTTGGAGATCTGTTCCGTATTTTCGGGTTTCAAAACAACATCCGGCATGTGCGAATAGTATTCTCCACCAGTTTCGTCATGTGCATAGTTTTCAAGAGTGTCCTTGTCGTTAAATATCACACCATTATTTCCGAGAATTTTCTCAAATTCTGCGATGACTCTCGAAGTGATCTTGGCAAATTCAGCCATTCTCATTCACCTCATTCGAAAGTTTTTTAATGAGTACAGGGAGTATTTCTAATGCGTCACCAACAATACCGAAATCTGATACTTTGAATATGGCTGCATCTGGATCTTTGTTTATCGCCACCACGACTTCCGATGATGACATACCAGCGATGTGTTGAACTGCTCCGGAAATACCAACAGCCATGTAAAACCTTGGACTCAAAGTTTTTCCTGAAAGTCCAACTTGGTGTGAGTACGGAATCCATCCCATATCCACGGCAGCTCGAGAGGCCCCAACAGCACCATTTAGCTTTTTGGCAAGATCGTAGAGCATCTTAAAATTTCCTCCATCTTTCATTCCCTTGCCACCAGCAACAATAACGTCAGATTCTTGGATAGGTGAAGCTACACTTTCATCTTTTTCAAAAGATATCCAACGATATTTTGATTTGTAGAACTCCGGTGGATAACTCTTCAGGATAATCTTCCCATTCCTTGAATTGTCAATCGTTAAAGGTTTTTTAGCCCGTGGCCTAACTGTTGACATTTGAGGTCTATGGGCAGGAGTCTTTATTGTAGCCATCACGTTTCCTCCAATTGCAGGCCTTGTTTGAAGCAAGATACGTTCTCTTACATCCACATCAAGTTCCGTACAATCTGCTGTAAGACCGGTACCAAGCTTTGCTGCCAATATTGGCATGACCGTTCTTCCATACGTAGTGGCGGATGCTATTATGATCTCTGGCTTGTATTCTTTTACAAGCGCTTCGTAAATTCTTGCGTGCACATCTGGCAAGAAGTGTTCTAGCTTTGCATGGTCAACAGCGTAAACGACGTCTGCTCCAAAGTGGAAGAGTTCAGTCAATTCCTCCTTAATGCCATTACCAAGTATGATGCTCGACAATTCAATTTCCAGCTTGTCTGCGAGTTTTCTTCCCCAGGCCAAAAGTTCATAAGAAACGGGATTTATTTCACCATTTCTAACCTCTCCAATGGTCCAGATCCCTTTGCACTCATTTGGCAACATTTAGATTACTCCTCTTTCTTTCATAAATTTTATAAGTTCGTTTACAGCTGATTCGACATTTTTGACTTTCAAAATTTTTCCATCTCTTGAGAGTTTTGGATAAAAAACTTTCACCACTCTCGTTGGAGAACCAGAAAGTCCCACTTTGTCTGAAGATACTTTTATATCCTTCGCAGTCAGAAGGGGAATCTCTTTTGATTTGGATGCAATTTTCCCGGATAAATTTGGGATCCGTGGTTCGTTTATCTCTTTCACAACACTTAAAAGCGCCGGGAGTTCTACTTCGACGGTCTCTTTGCCACCTTCAACGGAACGGCAAACACGAACAATACCATCGCTAATCTTTTCCACTTTGCTTACGTACGTCACAACCGGCATGCCAAGTTGAGTCGCCACTGAAGGACCAACTTGTCCGGTTTCGCCGTCTGTAGCGCGTTCTCCCGAGAATATGAGATCAAACTTCCCAAGTTTTCGGATTGCAGCTGAAAGTGTATAAGCCGTAGCAAGTGTGTCAGCCCCAGCAAAATATTTATCAGACATGAGATACCCATAATCACATCCCATGGGTATAGCTTCTCTTATAGAATTGATTGCCTGTGGAGGACCCATTGAGATCGCAATAACGTGCGTATTTCCAATCTTCTCTTTTACACGGACTGCTTCTTCGATCGCGTACATATCAAGTGGATTCAGCTCGGACTCCATTTCGCTTCTGATCATCGTTCCGGTTTTCTCATCCATTTTCACTTTATCCGTCGCCGGGACTTCTTTTACCAGAACTGCTATCTTCATCTGACCACCCTTCCAAATTTTGTCACGTGCTCTTTGAGCCATTTTTCATAGGAGTTCATTGGAGAAAAAAGCCGAGATCTCCCAACACCACCTTGAGTGAGATTTGAATGCACTATTTCCCCATTTCCAATATACAAAGCCACATGTCCAGGAAAGAAAACGAGATCTCCAAACCTCAATTCAGTTTCTTTTATTTTCATTGCGGCATCTTTTTGAAGATCTGCATCTCTTGGGATTTTTACACCAATGTAATCGTAGAGACGACCAACATAACCAGAGCAATCGTATCCATAAGCGCTGGCTCCTCCCCACAAATATGGAGTCCCTAAAAAATCGCTCCAAATATTTTTTAAATCCTCAAATTTTTTTTCACCAACGTAAGAAGCATCCCGCTTTGGTATTTTCAATATACGTCCATTTGGAAAAACGGACTCCCAAAAGTTTCCTTTCTCAACAGCTGGAATTTTGGTTCCGAATGATAAGTACAAAATATTCCCGTCGAGATCAGACTTGGAGAATCTTTTATCCACGATCACTTCGTCTCCAGATGCTTTCCATACACGAATAGAAGCCTCATCTGTGAAGATAAGTTGAGACGCCTTTACCCATCCAACAAAAGAAGTGCGAAGATCTTTTATCAGTACATACTCATTTTCAAAACTCAACGTTTTTGCACATTCTCCAAAAATTAACTGGTGAACTCTTTCTGATCTGAATTTTGCCTCTCGTCTGACATCACAAACTGTTGAAATACACACAGCCCACTTAGCTAATTTAGGAACCTTTTCTTCAAGTGTGCGAACCGTGATCTCTATATTCTCAGAAATCGTTGAGACAACATCATTCACGCGCTTCAGAGACTCCAAAGTATCCACCATTCCTATTAAAACTAAACGTCCACCAAATTCTTCAAGCCTTAGGCCATATTTGCACATTCTTCTGTCTCCAAGAACTTCTTCAATTTTCTTCATAAACTGGTAAATTTCCATATTTCTCATCCCAAGCAAAATGATTTGGGCACTTCTTTGATCAGGTACTTGTTTTGATCCTTCCAACAATGTAAGGTCCTTCTGGAATAACAACAATATTCGCATTTCTTCCAACAATTTGTATTGCTTTTCTCAAACCTTCGTTAAGTGAATGAACCTTCCGGCTGAATGTAAAGGAATATTCTTCATCACTCAGCCCAGACAGCAAAAAAATATTTCTTGTTTTTTCCAGTACTTGCGTGAGTTTTTGAACTTCCCATTGGTCACTTCTAAAACCTTCTGAAGTACTGTGTCCTTTTAAGAACTGTTCAATCGTTTTTTCTCGCAACTCTTTCAAGAGATTCTTAAAATCATCTTTGCCAAGCCCGTATTTGCACTCAGACGCCATTACTATAACACCATTCGGCCTTAAAATTTCAGAAGCTTCAACCAAGCCTTTTACAGTTTGGTAATAATTTTGGTCTAAAGGATATCCCCCATTGGATGTCACCACTATATCAGCTGGACTGTCTATCTCGACTATAGAATTCTCTCCCACGAAGTCACATCCCACACGGTGCGCTTTGAAGATATCGCCTGCAAATATCCCCGTGATCTCCCTTTTATCATTCAACGTCACATTTACCATAAAGTCGCATCCAACAATTTTCGCGACACTTTCAGCTATTTCTTGTACAGGATTACCTTCCAAAGAGCAGCTTTTTGAAAGAGGATGACCCATTGCAGCTACCCCGTGAAAAACTTTTAGAGTTTCAATGCCCACTATTCCCGGGCATATTGACTTTCTACCACCAGAATATCCTGCCATAAAGTGCGGTTCGATCAAGCCTGTACATATTTTCAACTCTGACTGAACGTACAACTTGTTTAAAATTGCAGGACAATTATGTGCACCAACTCCAAGATTTACTAATGTGGAATCATCATAGGCATTGTGACTGATGATCTTTACGCCACTTAGCAGCACTTCTTTTCCAAGTAATTCTTCTAAAAGCTCATCTGGTACAACATCGTGAGTACCTGTAGCTATTAGAACTGTTATTTTATTCGGGCTGATCCCTGCCTGTTTCAATGTACTTATAATTGGAGGAAGTATGACACCATTCGGTACTGGCCGAGTGGTGTCAGAAACAAGTATACAACTATCTCTTTTGCCTTTGGCTATTTCAAAAAGAGGAGGGATCCCAATTGGATTCAAAAGCGCTCCTCGAATCTTATCTTCGATATCTTCTATAGGGCTAACATCGCGTTTTTTTAATACTTGAACTTTTTCTGCTGGGATTTCGATCGTTTCGTGGCCTTTGCCATATCTCAGTTTTATTTTCACTCTTACTTCTTTCCTCGATCGTACTGAATATAGACTACATGTGTGTTCATAAACTCTTCTATACCATGCTTGCCGTCATCACCACCTATTCCCGATTTCCGCCAGCCAGCATGGAATCCTTGCATTGCTTCAAAATTTTCCCTGTTAACGTAAGTCTCTCCAAATTTTATTTCATTTGCCGCTCTCATCGCCACATCTAAATTTTGTGTGTATATTGAAGATGTAAGTCCGTATTCGCAATCATTCGCAAGCTCTATCGCTTCGTCCAAATCTTTGAATTTCATGATCGGTAAGACTGGACCAAATATTTCTTTGTGCATGATCTCCATTTCTTGTTTGCAATTTATCAACACAGTGGGTTTGTAAAAGAAACCTCTTTCTCGTTCCTTATCTCTCCCTCCGGTCACTAAGGTGGCACCTTCATTTACTGCACGTTTAACCATACCATCCACGGATTCCAAAGCATTTGAGTTTATAAGTGGTCCCATGTCCACATTTTCATTCATCGGATCACCGTATGTGCTGCTTTTCATAGCCTCGGTCATTTTGGCTATGAACTCGTCTGCTATTTTTTCGTGAACGTATACTCTCTCGGCGCAGTTACAAATTTGACCCGTGTTTGGTATTCTTGAATCTCTTATAGATTTAACAGCCAAATCTATGTCTGCATCATCCATTACGATTGCAGGAGCTTTACCCCCAAGTTCAAGCGAGATTTTTTTAACAGTCTTCGCGGCGGCTTCCATGATCTTTGTTCCAGCTTCAACACTACCTGTGAAACTCACCATATCTACTTTAGGATTAACCGATAGTTCATTTCCTACAACAGAACCCTTACCACTAATCAAGTTGAAGACACCTTTGGGAAGATTGGATTCCGCCACGATCTTTGCAAATTCAAAAGCGTTGTTTGGTGTGTCAGAACTTGGTTTTATCACAACCGCATTTCCAGTTATAAGTGCAGGAGCCATCTTTCTCGCAATCAAAAAGAATGGAAAATTCCATGGTAATATTCCTGCAACGACCCCTATTGGCATCTTGTAAAGCAGTATATTCTCGTTTGGTCTATCACTTTGAATTATCTCTCCTTCGATTCGTCTTGCCCATTCAGCCATGTAGTCGATGTAATCCGCGGTGAAATCAACTTCAATTCGTGCCAAGGGTTTTGTTTTTCCTTGCTCCTCAACAAGAGTGGTAACAAACATATCTGCATTTTTGCGTATTCCATCTGCAATTTTTCTCAAATATTTTGCACGTTCGATTGCTGGCAACTTTGCCCAACTTTTCTGAGCTTCATACGCGGCATTGATCGCGGCGCGCGTATCTTCAACAGTTCCTTGTGGCACTTCCGAAATTTCCTCCTCAGTAGCAGGGTTTATGACTTTAAACGTTTCTCTGGAAGAAGAATCAACGAATTCTCCATTGATAAAGAGCTGATATCGTTTCATTTTAGATCTCTCCTTTCTTTTAATCGCTTATAACGCCTTTTTTCAATATGATGTTGGCGTAAAGTGCCTTTTCACCGGTGGCTACAACGGCGGAAACTTTTGCACCCATCTTATAAAAGTCGAATCTACTTACACTTTTTATTCTGAACTCTTCACCGGAATTTTCAAGAATCTTGCGATATTCTTTCCATATTTCAGGTTCTTCCCCGTTTGAATTCATCAAGATGATGTTGTATTCTGCGAACGTATCAAGTGGCATAAGTTTTAAAATTGCCTTCATTAGTCTTGGAATATCAATACCATCCGCCCTTATAACTGGAAGATTCATCGAATTGACAGGATAATTTGCATCTGCCAGAAGAATTTCTTCACCATGTCCCATTTCATCTATTACCTTAAGTAACTCTGGTGATAACGCACTGTCGATGCCCTTGAGCATACTTATCTTCCTTCTTCATCTTTTGTTTTTTCCGTACAAAGGGCCAAAGTTGGCGCACGCTCTGTAATCAGCACTTTCTAAATCAGACGTCCCAAATGCTCCCCATGCACTTGGCCTGAATATATTTTCTTCAGAAACATTGTGCATGGCCACAGGAATTCTCAACATCGAGGCAAGAGTTATCAAGTCCGCTCCTATATGTCCATAACTTATTGCTCCATGGTTAGCTCCCCAATTGTTCATTACGGAATAAACATCTTTGAATGACCCCTTACCTGTCAGACGGAGTGCAAACCACGTTGTTGGCCATGTTGGATTTGTCCGTTTGTCAAGTATGTCATGTATTTCCTTGGGAAGACTCGCCGTATACCCCTCAGCTATTTGCAGAACGGGACCAATGCCTTTTATTATGTTCAGTCTTGCCATCGTTACTGGCATTCCACCTTTGGTTAAAAAATCGACAGAAAATCCTCCACCTCTGAAAGATTCCAAAAGCGCTGGTCTCCATAAAGTGGCCTTAAGAGTTTTTTTGACTTCTTTTGGTGTTATTTCCCAATATGGCTTCATAACTGGATTGCCATTTTTGTCAGTCTGCTCACCAGTTCCATCAAGTGTGGCTGAACCGGAATTTATTAAATGGATGATCCCATTTTCAGCCAATCCTTCTAATTTTTTACCGGCTACCCGTTTCACGGCTTCCGGACTCCAATAAGTTCTTACATCAGCAAAAATTTGTGCTCTCGCTGTTAAAAGATGAGAAAACAACATCGTTATTCCATTCAAACTGTCATTTTCTGTGGCAATTATGAATGGCTCTCGAATGCCATTCCAATCAAATGAAGTGTTGAGAAAGGTTTCCAAGAAGTCTCCGTTGGGAAAATGGTCCGTCCATTGACGTTGGCCCTGAAAACCAGCTACAATTGCATTATGTCCCATAGATTCTTCTTCAAAATTCATTTCAGCTAACTTGGGATTTCCTATCATGAGATCGCGAGCAATTAAAGTCATCTTCACGACTATTTCCCAAATTTTGTCCTTTTTCTCTCTGCTTAACCGTCTCTGAGGTGGATTATCGTCGGGTCCTTCTATACAATTTTCTCTCGTCCAGCTTAATGCCTTTTCGTATTCTTCTTTGTCATATATCTCTTCTTCCATTCTTCGTATAAATTCAGACATATCAACCATTTCATATCTCATTCCCAAGTAGTCTTCAAGAAAATCAGGATCCACAATGGAACCGGCGATTCCCATTGATACTCCACCCATCGCAAGATAAGATTTTCCTCTCATTGTAGCGACAGCCAGAGCCGCTTTTGAAAAACGCAACAATTTTTCTTGGACATCTTCAGGTATTGAAGTGGCCCCAGCATCCTGTACGTCTTTTCCGTATATTCCAAATGCTGGCAACCCTTTTTGATTATGAGCAGCAAGCGTGGCGGCCAAATAAACCGCACCAGGCCGTTCTGTGCCGTTGAATCCCCAGATAGCCTTTGGTCTGAATGGTTCCATATCCATTGTCTCTGCACCATAACACCATGTGGGAGTTACCGTTATTGATACACCTACTCCTTTCTCTTGAAAATTCTCTTCTGCCTTTGCAGCTTCTGCAGCGTTGCTTATAGTATCCGAAACAACACATTCAACTGGCATCCCGTTTGAATGTTTTAGATTCTCACTTAAAAATTTGGCGGTTGCTTCTGCCATGGCCTTGGTTTGCTTTTCAAGAGGAGTCCTTACTTCTTTACGACCATCGATAGTCGGACGTATCCCTATTTTCGGTAATTTTCCAATGATTCGTGGCTTGGTAATTCTCATACCTTCAACACTGTTCATCCTTTTCTCCCCTTTCTTCAAGGAGTTCTTTGTATCTTTCATAAGATTTATCCCATTTTTCCCTGTCCTGAGGAACGTAATTCTTGAATTCGAAAGAACGTTTTACGATTTCTTCCAAATCGCTCAATTCTATGCCTTCTTTTGCCATAATCTGACTTATTGCATTTCCAACAGCTGTCCCTTCTATTGGTCCTGCCATTAGAGGTAAACAGGTGGCATTTGAGATAAGTTGACAGATAAAGTCGTTTCTTGTAACTCCACCTATCATCCGAATGGATTTTATCTCCTTACCGGTGATCTCCTCCAATTTTTCCTTAACCCATCTGGTTTTAAGCGCTATGCTTTCAAAAATAGTTCTAACTATTTCTCCCCTACTTTCAATCCGTTTCCCAGAAAAGTTTTTACATTCTCTTACAATTTCGCTCTCCATATCTGTTGGGTTTTGAAGAATTTTTGAATCCACATCTATGAATCCCTTGAAAGCTTCAGTCCTTTTTGCCATTCCGGTAATATCTCTATAACTTAATGTGGGAGTGCTCTTTCTCCATTTTTTCAAAAGCTGCTCCACCAGCCACATACCGGTTACGTTAGAAAGCAAACGGAATTTCCCATCGATACATCCCTCGCTCGCAAAGTTGTATTTCAGTATTTCAGGTTTCTTGTAAGCTTTATCGGTAATGATTCCTTCCAAAAACCATGTCCCTGAGCTTATTATCATCGTTTCTTCATTTCTCACCATTGTTGAGGCAAATGCGGATGCTGTGTCATGAGAAGCAACCGCTACAACACTTATCTCTTTTCTCTTTTCCTGAGCTTTAAATTGGCCAATCTCCGTCGAAGATCGTACGAGCTTTGGAAAGATATTTGGGAGATCAAACTTTTCCATTATTTCTTTATCCCAATCTCTTACGTAAGGGTTGTAAAGTTGAGTAGTTGTGGCATATGTGAACTCTATGAATTTTTCACCAGTGAGAAAGTACGTCAACAAAGCCGGCATGCCCAAAAGCGTGTGAGCAAGTTTAAGCGCAGCAAAATCCATTTCCTTAAGGGTTATCAACTGGTACAAAGTGTTAAACGGTTGAAATTGGGTGGGGCATCGTTGAAATATCCATTCTTTTCCGACAGAATTTAATACTTTTTTCATCGTTTGGCTTTTGTAAGAGTTTCTGTAATGAAAAGGATTGGCCAGCAAAAATCCTTTTGAATCGAGAAGGCCGAAATCCACTCCCCACGTATCTATTCCAAGAGATGCAAGTTCACCATATTTTGTCAGCGATATTTCTATTGAATCCAAGATGTTATTGTATAAATCCAGCACATTCCAATAGAGAAAGCCATTTAACTCCACTGGCATATTTGAAAATCTGTGTATCTCTTCCAACGCTATTTTCTTTCCATCAAAGGAAACAAGAATGGATTTTCCACTTGTAGCACCCAAATCTATAGACAAATACCTTTTCAATTATTTATCACCTTCAATTATTTATTGGGGTATGGGTGAAATCTTCAGGACAATGATCGTATCTTTTAAATTGGGTGGCAAAAAAATCTCGATCCCCTCACGCTTTTGTTTGAAGTCAATTCCTTCATCTTTTAAGGTGCTGATTTTTGCATTTTTGGGCATCTTCAACGATCTTATCGTTAAAACACTTTGATCCACATCGAACAAAAACATGTACAACGCATTTTGGCCCATGGTAAATCTTATCTCGTTTCCTTGTGGGGTTTTCTCTTCATCTACCTTCCACGGTCGTGTTTCGTAAATCACTTCACCATTCTCTTCAAGCCATTTACCGAGTGCGAGAAGTCTCTCTTGTTGAATTTTAGGAATAGTTCCGTCCGCTTTTGGGCCAACATTTAAAAGAAGGTTTCCACCTTTACTTACAACTTCTACCAGCAGATGGATAAGTTCTTCTGAACTCAGAATTTCTTCGTAACCTTCGTTTTGGTTATAACCAAATGAAAATCCTAATCCCCTGCATAATTCCCACTTGTAATGTGGGATACCTTCTGGGTAATTCTGTTTATACTCCGGGGTTTTGAAATCCCAATGTGGCATATCCCATCTATCATTTACCAATCCATTAGGGTTCTTGTTGTAAAAATACGCAAAAAGATACTTAAGATCCTCTCTTCCCTTTTCGGGCCAACCGATATCATTCCACAAAATGTCAGGATCGTAGCTATCAATTAATTCCATGAATTGATTGTAAACGTAATCGGAATATTCATAAGTATGAGGTCTCACAAATTCAAGATCTTCAGAAGTCGTTATAGGCGTTTTCGTGAATCTCCAATCGAGTGCACCCGAATAATAAACTCCAAATTTCAGACCTTCCGCCTTAACGGCTTTTGATAGTTCTCCGATCAGATCTCTTTTTGGACCTTTGTTCATCACACTAAAATCTGTGTACTTGCTTGGCCACAAGCAAAATCCATCGTGATGTTTTGTGGTTGGGATTACATATTTTGCTCCTGCTTTTTTGAAGAGTTCAGCCCATTCTTTGGGATCCCATTTTTCCGCTTTCCACATTTCAACGAATTTGTAATAATCGAAATTCTCTCCATATTTTTCAACATGATGCTTGTACGTTGGGCTTCCATTTATCCTTAAAGAGTTTAAATACCATTCGGCATAAGGATTGTTTTTAAACCATTCTTCTCTTGGTACTTTCCCAAGTTCTCCAGTAGTTGGTGCCCACGCAGGAACTGAATAAGGCCCCCAATGAATGAATATACCAAATTTCGCGTCGTCATACCATTTGGGAATGTCATGTTCTTTTAAAGATGTCCAGTTTGGAGCATATTTTCTCATTACTTTGCCTCTTTTTTAAGGGAATTTAATTCTAAGAGCCAGAACGCTTCTTCCTTATCTGGTCAGCACCTACTGTTAACTAAATCTATAAACAAGCACTTTTATCAATTCTTTATTTCCTTTTTGAACGATCATCAACCCCGCTCTTTAGCAATTTTTTCTTCGTATCCGCTTTTTTCAAATGCTTCAAGTGCATTAAGGGGGATCCCAAGATCGGAACGCCATTCTTTCAAAATCGGCCTCACATCTGTGAGGAAAGCATCTTTTAAAATCTCCTCACTTCCTATAACATCGTTTGCTTTTTGGCACTCTTGCAAACTACTGAAATCAACGAAAAGAGACTTCAAGTAAGTAATCTGGAGATTTTCAATAGATTGGATTAAAGCTTTTATCTTTGGTTTTATGTTCATGCTTTGGTCAATGACCAGCGCAACTTCTGGTGGCGTTTTTGAAAGATCAAAAAACTTGTTCAACTCGACAAAGATCAAGAAAAGTTCGTATGGGTTCATAGAGCCAACGGTAAGGTCATCATCTGCATATTTTCGAGAATTGAAGTGAAACCCGCCAAGTTTTCCTCTTGAAGATAAAATAGATACTATGTATTCAATGTTTGTTCCATGTGCATGATGGCCAAGATCTATTATTACCTTTGCTTTTTCGCCAAGATCCTTCACAAGTGCGTAGGCAGTTCCCCAATCTGGTGTGTCCATATGGTAAAATGCAGGTTCGAAAAATTTGTATTCTATAAAAAGAGTCATATCATCATCAAGAGCATCATATATTTCTTTTAACGATTCGAAAAGCAGTGAATGTCTCCTTGCAAAATCTCCTTGACCAGGATAATTTGTACCGTCCGGAAGCCAAAGAGATAAAACTTTTGAGCCAGTATTCCTCATGATGTCAATACATTCAAGCACATGTTTGATCGCTTTTTGTCTTATCTTTTCATTTGAATTTGTAAGGCTTCCAAATTTGTAATCTTCATCTTGAAACAGATTAGGATTAACACTTCCTATTTTCAAATCTCTCTCTTTCGCAAACTCTTTAACTGATTTCCAGTCTTCCACTTTGTCCCATGGAATATGAATAGCAACGCCAGAAACAGCTCCTGTGTATTTGTTGACTTGCGCAGCATCTTCTATTCTTTCAAAAACATTTCTTGCTGCTCCTGGAGCATGGAAAACGTGAAAACGCGTTCCGGAATCTGAAAATCCCCAAGACGGAATTTCTACCTTGAATCCGTTAAGCTTATTCTTTCCTAATTCAAATTTCATATTAAAGTCTTGTCCCTCCATTGATTAAGGTAGAGGTACACCCTACTAAAGGGTGTACCTGATTCATTCGCTCTGTCTTGCCATTATCTAGAAATTGAATTGGTTTATGTTTTGCGCGGTGAAGATAAACGGCTTTCCGAGAAGAATGGTATTATTTTTTCCAACTTTGAAGAATCCCAACTTTCCTCCTCCAATATATTTCGTTCCGTTCACATTACTTATCATCATTCCTCTCACCAGATCGTTAGCTGCATATAATGCTAAATAACCAAGGTTGATCGGGTTCCAAAGAACTACATCTTTTACCACACCGTTTTTAACATATTTTTTCATATCATTAGGTGTTGAGAGTCCTACTACATATATTTTCCCTTTTAAACCTGCTTGCCAAACGGCTTGCGCAGCCATTGGAAAAGCAACAGAAGTTATTGCAACGATAGCTTTGACCTTAGGATAAAAAGCATTTATTATAGTTTGGGCAGCTTGAAATGACGGTCCTGGCAGATCTTTACCATACTGTATTGTAACTATGTGCATTTTTGGATAGTGTTTCGCAATTGCATGTTTCATGGCTGCAATCCACGCATTTTGATTAGCAGCATTTGGGTCAGCACTCAAAATGGCTATTCCTGCATCAGATCCAACATTTCTGGCAACTAGATCGATCAGAGTCTCACCAATTCCACTAAAAGTTGCTTGATTTACAAAAAGATTTCTGGCATTTGGATCTGCAACGTCGGCGTCAAACCCCACAACTTTGATACCTGCTGCTTTTGCTCGTTTTAAAACAGGTATCAGTGCCTGAAAATCATTAGAAGAGTAAAGTAAAGCATCGGGATGCAAAGCTATGATATCTGTTATCATCTTGATCTCTTTTTCAGTATTAGCTGTGCTAGGACCCATAAAGTGGAATTTGACTGGAAGTCCAAGTTCGTCTAGTTCCTTAACGGCTCTCATAGCACCTTGCTCACAAGCTACAAAGTAAGGTGCTCCTGTAAACTTTGGAACCATGTAAACTGTTATAGGTTTTGTAAGTGTAGTAGAACCTCCAAAAGCAAAAATTCCGATCATCAAAAGAGCAAAAACCACTACCACCACAACTGCGCTTTTCTTCATAAAAGACACCTCCTTATATTTTACGCTTTGATCCTCAGGATCGCCGCGTGTTGTTTACTTCTGATTCAGTTGGCAATGACGATTTCGTATCTCCCTCTTCTGATGAATCACGCTGTAGCGTCAAGCTGTAGCGGATTTTGCTTTTACCAACATATTCATAAAAAATTATCGAACCAACCAAAATAATCCCTAGAATAACTTCCTGAACCGTTTGCTGGATATTGGCCAGTGTTAATCCCGAATCAATAAAAGCTATAATTAAGACAGCTATCGTTGTTCCAAAAATTGTTCCAGAACCACCTTTTACATCCGCACCACCCAAGACAGCAGCGGCAACAATACCTAGTACTCCATTTGCATCTGCATTCGATTTAGCTGCCCCAACTCTGGATGTGTATATTACTGCAGCTAATCCAGCTAACAAGCCAGCAAGCACATATATTATTATCTTGATCTTCTTAACCGGAACTCCCGAGTAAAGAGCTCCTGTTTCATTATTTCCTATGGCAAATAGATATCTTCCAAATCTTGTTTTTATTACGATAAAATAGATCACGATAGATATAGTTGCCCATATTAATAAAGAATATGGAATTCCCATAAGAGTACCTTCTCCCAGTTTTAAAAAGCCCTGTGGAAATCCAGAAACACCTCTACCTTGATCTATTCCGGTTGCCATTCCCCTGTAGAGTGCCCACGTACCCAAGGTAGCTAAAAGAGGAGGTATATCAAATTTTGTTATCATAACAGCGTTGAATAGCCCTGCTGTTCCGGCAAAGACAACTGCCAAAATTGCCGCAAGCCATATATTCAGCCCAAATAACCACAAATAACCCATGATAACGCCACTAAGTGCCAAAGTAGATGCCATTGAAAGATCAATACCACCAGTAATTACTATCAAAGTCATAGGAATAGCCATTATTCCTAATTCTGCTGAAAGCTGCATAATTTGCAGCAAAGTAGAAACATTCAAAAACTGCTTTGACAAGAAACTCATAAAAACAAACACAAATACCATTATTCCCAAAAGAATGAGTTCTATTTTTTTTACATCTCTCATGCTCTCAACGCATGCCTCCTCTTCTCACTTAACACATCGGAAATTATTGCTATAAGGATAATTAGACCTTCGAAAGCCTCATTCCAAACTGCCCCTATATTTAGAAAAACAGTAGCACTCGAAATTTCTACAAGCAGAAAGGCCCCAAGAATATTTCCTTCCATTTTCCCTCTACCACCAAGAATACTTGTGCCACCAACAACTGCTGAAGCAACAACTGGAAGAGTCAAATTAGAACCTATGTTTGAAGTAACAGAAAAAAATCTAGAAGCACTTAAAAATCCAGAGAACCCACTGAACATTCCACTTAGAGTTAAGGCATAAAAGATTGGCTTCTTTATATTAATACCAACAAATCTAGCTGCATTAGCATTTGAGCCACATGCATAAAATTTTCTGAAAAAAGCCATATTCTTTACAAAGAAAATCATCAATATACTAATGATAAATCCTATCCATGTTGCTAAACTCAATCCTGCAATTTTGTAACTTCCAATTTGCCAATAATTTGGAAGATTCGCAATCCACATACCACCTGTCCACCACAATATAAATCCTTCCCAAGTTATCATCGTTCCTAATGTTGTCACTAAAGACGGGATATTGAACCTAACTGTTATAAAACCATTTAAAGCTCCTAAGGCAATACCTATACCAATGCTCCAAGGTATAACTAAAAACATAGGAATACCTGCCGCAGCTAATTGAGCAGATGTTACAGCGCTAACTGTGTAAATGGAGCTAACAGAAAGATCGGCATTTCCAAAACCATTAATAATTACCAGCGACTCTCCAATAACCACTAGAACAATAACCGCTGTATTTTCAAGCAAAGAAGTAATATTTCTAAAGCTAAGAAAAAATGGATTCACAAACTGAGCAACCAATGCCAAGCCAACAATTACGATCAACAACAAAATTTCTCTTCTCAATTTGCTCATTCTTTTCTAACTCTCCTTTATAGCTTTATAGACATTAGCAAGCTTTCCTTCGTTTAAAAAATTACATTTCAAAACTATCTATTTAGTAGATAAATAAATCACTTTGTCTATAGAAAACTCTGATTTATCAAGTTCACCACTAACCATACCTTTTCTCAAAACAATAATTCTGTCACACATATTTATAAGTTCGTTAAAATCTGAAGATATCAGAATAATTGCTTTTCCATCTTTTGCGAACATACTCATTAAGTTGTACATTTGACTCTTGCTCCCAACATCAATCCCCTGCGTTGGCTCATCCATTATGATGATACTTGCATTTCTAACGGACCATTTCGCTATAACAACCTTTTGCTGATTACCACCCGAAAGATGTAAAACTTGGAAACCAGGAAATGGAGGATCTATCTCAAAATCGTGGATCGCCTTATTTACCATGAAGTTTTCCTTAGATAGATCTAAAATACCATGCTTTGTAATTGTCTTTAGGTTTGCTATGGATATATTAAATCTAACGCTCTCTCGTAAAATCAGCCCTTGACGTTGTTTATCCTCTGGAACATAAACAATGCCGTTATCAATAGCATCCAATGGCGTCTTTATCTTTATTTCCTTCCCATTTAACAATATCGTCCCTTTATCAGGCTTTAGTATTCCAAACAGTACTTTCGCAAGCGTAGTTCGTCCAGCACCAAGAATTCCAGCTATACCCAATATCTCGCCTTTCCTTAGCTTCAAACTTATATTCTTAAGGATGCCTTTTCTCAAATTCCTAACAGTTAATATTACAGGCCCTGGTTTTGACTCTCTTTTGGGGTAATAAGAACGTAGCTCTTTGCCTATCATATTTTTAACTATATCAGCAAGAGTCAACTCTGAAAGCGGCTGAGATGTGACTACCTCGCCGTTCCTCAAGACGGTTACCTTATCAGCTAACTGAAAGATCTCTTCAAGTAGATGACTTATATAAATAACTCCTATTCCTCGATTTTTGAGTTTTTTTACATTTTTAAAAAGAAGTTCAGTTTCATCAACTGTAAGTGCTGCCGTTGGTTCGTCCAAAATAAGTACTTTGGCTTTTTTTAAGAGAGCTCGCAAAATTTGCAATAACTTTTGTGCAGGGGCGCTAAGGGTTCTTGCTTCTTGATCTAAAGATAGATGTATACCAAATTCATTCATTACGTGAACAGCTTTTTCTCTCATAACTTTCCATTTGATCAATCCCTTCGAGGAAGAATAATTATCGATAAAAAGATTTTCGAGAACCGTTAAGTCAGGAAAGACTACTAGACTTTGATGTACGGTTGATATACCAAGAAAAACGGCGTCATTTGCATTATCAATTTTCACTTTCTTGTTTTCGAAGAAAATTCTCCCGGAATCCGCTTTATAAACTCCTGAAATAATCTTAACTAAAGTCGATTTCCCTGCACCATTTTCGCCGACTAATGCATGTATTTCTCCTCTTTTTAGCGAAAAATTAACATTTTTTAGAGCTCGAACCCCCGGAAAACTTTTAGATATTTCTTCCAATCTTAGCATTTCACTCATTATCATTCTCCCAACACCCAGTGGTTGTCATCAAAGAAAAGCCTTCATCGTTGATGCTCATACGAGAAAGCTGAGAAACCACGGTTATATCACTTTCGATTTTGATACCATAGGGTGTTTCATAAGGCAAACCTAACAAATCCATTCTCACATGAATATCCCTCATGGGAGGCACTTTCAGTGTAAAAGAAATCGGTTCTTTATCACTGAAAAAAACTTGCAACTTTATATTTGCTTCTTCTTCGTTAGCGTTAAGAATACATAATGACTCATGAGAAGTTCTATTATTCCCTTTTCCAATGTCTAAATAACCGTCAGCAAAATACCATCGTTTAGCACCATTCATTTACGCGCCCTCCAAATTGCTCTAAATTTTGGTCGTTTGTTTGTTATAGAGGAGTTTAAGTAATGTTTCGTTGCCTCAAAAACTCGTCTATGTTATTTTGATTCATCTCATTGACTTTGTTCTCAGATATCTTAAGGATTAAGACTACTTTCGATAGAAATTCCAAAGTTTCAAGTCTTGCATATGCTTCTTTTAAGTCCTTACCAACAACCGTCACCCCATGATTTTGAAGAATGAAAACATCTTTTCCTTTTTTTAACTCAGAGGAAAAAGTATCCGCGAATTCTTGTGTACCTGGCATTTTATAAGGAAGATAAGCAATATTTCTCAAAAGGAGAACCGCCTCTGGTAAAACATTGATCGGTATTTTCTCTCCACTTACGGCAAAAGCGGTTGCATAAGGCGGATGTGCATGAAAAATCGCATTTACGTCTGATCTTTCTTTGTATATCAAAAGATGCATCTTTCGCTCAGAAGAAGGTTCTTTATCTCCTTCAAGTTTTTCACCATCAATACTTAACATAACAATATCTGTAGGCTCAAGAAAGTGCTTAATGGTAAAAGTCGGCGTTATGTATATGGTATTGTTATTTGCCCTAACACTCATATTCCCACCTGTGGATTCTGTAAGTCGTCTGTCCCAGACAAGCTTTGAATACTCAACGAGTTCTTTAATAATACCCATGATTTCCTCCTCTAAGAATGAGATTCTGTAATCCCGGATCAAGCCCAGGACAACCTTCGGTTGGTTCAGGATAACTAACAGGCAGTTCAACATGATATTGACAGTATAAAAATATATCTACAAATTATGATAAATTTAATCAGCTATTTTAGAACAAACTAAGTTTAGTCCTATCTATTTGAATTGTCAAATCCATTTATTCCCAAAATAGGTCTGAAAATAACCTTGAGAATCATTTACGTTCGATTAGCTCTCATACACTAAGAAAATCGAATCTTTTCTTTGAAAAACTCTTGAAGATATGAAAAACAGGATTTCTTTTTTTGAATTTTTCGTGGTAAACTTAACTTGAAAAGATGAATATGACGAGAAAGGATTTGATCAAGTTGATCATAAAAAGACTTTTCAAAAAAGAACGATTGAATAAGATATTGGAGATCATAAATAAAAGGGAATTTGTATCTTTAAGAGAATTGCAGAAAATTTTAGGAGTTTCAGAAATAACTGTCAGACGTGATATTAAGGAACTAAATGACAAAGCGTTGGCTCAAAAGGTCTACGGAGGGATAAAGAAGATCGACTCAGATCCTTTTGAAGCTCAATTTGCTGAAAGAAGAATGCAGCACTCCAAAGAAAAAGCATTAATCGCAAAGATTGCGATCGAGCTTGTGAACGACGGAGATAATTTATTTATAGATGCGAGTTCCACTTCTTTTGAATTCGCCAAACTTTGTAGAGAAAAAAGGAACGACCTTCATGTGGCTACAAACAGCATTATGGCAGCTTTAGAGTTACTTAAAAACCCCACAAATACTGTTACAATGATCGGTGGAACTCTGAGAAATGAAAATGCTTCCTCAATTGGGATTTTTGCAGAAGAAATGGTAAAAAACTTGAACGTTGAAAAGTCGTTTTTATCTTGCCGAACTTTTATGCCGTCAATTGGTACATTTGAAACAAATTCCTCTGAAAGTCTTGTGAAAAAAAACATTGCCAAAAACTCAGATAAAATTTACTTACTTGTTGATAGTTCAAAATTCTTTAAACGCGCTATTTTTTTCACAATTGCAATAGATGATATCAATGCTGTTATCACTGACGATTTCAAAAACGAGGAACTTGTAGACAAATTGCCAAAACATGTTCAAATTGTTAAAAGTAAAACTTGATCAAAACCCATGAACTCGATTTTTTATCATCTCAAGATATTTTAAAGCATCCGTGGCACTCTTTGCGTAGAAATCCGCTCCGAGTTCTTTAGCTAAAGATTCGTTCAAAGAGGCTCCTCCCACGATCACAGGCAATGAGATCTTTCGTTTCTTGAGTTCATCTGTTATTTCCTTTATCTTTGGAGCAGTGGTCGTCATCATTGCTGAAAGTCCTAACACAAGCGGGTGTTCCTTTTCGACAACACCAATGATCTTTTCTGTTGGAGCGTCTCTCCCCACATCGATCACTTCGTACCCCGCGCTTTTAACGACGGTTGCCACTATGTTTTTGCCTATGTCGTGAACGTCCCCTTTTACGGTTGCAATAACTAACTTTCCAGAACTTCTTTTCTGAGTAAACAGCGATTGTACTTTCTCAAAAGCTTTTTGTGCTGTTTGAGCTGCTAGTATAAGCTGAGGCAGAAATATTCTCGATTTGTCGTACATTTCCCCTATTTTATCCATTGCGGGTTTAAGATGATTGTCTATAACACTTAAAGGTGTTTCTTCTTTTAAAATTTCTTCTACCTTATCGATTAGATTTTTCTCATCTCCAGAAAGTATGAGTTCCACAAGATTGTTAGAATCACCCTCATTTCTTTTAAAAACAATTGTTTTTCCATTTAAAATTAAAGAGGAGCGCAAGATTCCCATCACGATCTGATCCAAGGGATTGAGTATAGCGGCGTTCAAACCATCGGACATTGCCATAGCTAAGAATGAGGCGTTAATATACGACCTATCTGGCATGCCGAAAGATATGTTGGATAGCCCTACTACACTCTTCAATCCCATGTCGTTAAGATAGGCTATGGTTTTTAATGTATCTTGAGGCAGTGACCCCGCTCCCACGGCAAGAATTATTGGATCAAATATAAGCCTATTTGGGGAGAAATTGAGCTTTTTAGCAATCTCCAGTCCCCTTTTTATCGCTTTTTTTCTGTCATCAAACGAACTTGGAACATGTTCTTCCATGGCTAAAACGACAAGAAGTCCACCGTATTTTTTCGTCAATTCGATTTTTGTAAGCATCTCTGCTTCTTCCACGCGTGTTGAATTAACCACCGGTCGCCCTGGATATCTCTTGAGTACTTCTTCAAGAGCTTTAAGTGATTGAATATCAATCGAGATCGGTGTACCTACTTTGTAAGCGATTGAGTTGATGGCTTTACTCATGAAATCGATCGGAACAAATTGCTCGAGTCCGAAATTCACGTCTAACGCATTAGCTCGAGCATTTTTTTG
Source organism: Thermotogae bacterium (assembly GCA_026988035.1). GTDB lineage: Bacteria > Thermotogota > Thermotogae > Mesoaciditogales > Mesoaciditogaceae > WFSH01. The sequence goes on along the minus strand of JALSLY010000069.1, from coordinate 6,439 downwards.
CTTTATAGCAATCTTCATGAGCTTTTCCAGTTCAGAGTTTCTCATCGATTTTTGAAGTTTTTTTCTTCCGGCAGGATTTATTCTCTCGCCAATTACCACGAATTCCCCAAAGTCCACAACTACTGATGGCGAAGAAAACGCAAAGATTTTTTTAGCTTTCTCCTCAACTGGGGCCCTCCTACCAACTTTTTTAGATATCATAGAAGTGTATTCAGGATTTGAACCACAACAAGACCCTATTATATTAGCCTTAGATTCCCAAAATGAGTCCACATGGAAGGCAAAATTTTTCGGACCAACGGGATATCTTACATTTCCTTGGTAAAGAAGAGGAGTGCCTGCGTCTGGTTCAACAACGAGTGGTTTTTCAGAGTATTTGGACATCTCTTCAAAAATTGGCAAGATTTCTTGAGGTCCGAGTGAGCAATTTGTTCCTATCGCATCCACATCCAGATCGTTAAAGGTTAAAGCAAAATTCATCGGATCGGTTCCAGTGAGAGATCTGGCATCTTTGTTGAAAGTCATATTGGCTATAAGAAAGATATCTGATGAAAGTTCCCGAACTGCAAGAACAGCAGCTTTTAATTCAAGTATATCCGTGAATGTTTCAAGTATGATCGCATCTACTCCCGCACTCAGCAAGACCGAAGCAGTTCTTCTAAAAGCCTCAAAATAATCATCGAACGACATTTCGCCAAGTGGATATGGGAGTTCACCTGTTGGTCCTATGTCTCCAAATATAAGAGCTCCTTTTGACACGCTTTTTGCTATGTCAACAGCCCGTCTTACTATCTCATCGTGACGATTTTCCAACCCGGACTTTGCCAACTTTACGGGATTGGCACCAAATGTACATGTGAGAATCGCGTCTGCTCCCGCTGCGATATACTCAGCGTGAAGATTTCTAACAACATTTGGTGAGTCTAACACCACACGCTCTGGTACTTCGACATATTCTCTCTTCGCGAGTTCGGTTCCGTAAGCTCCATCAAGGACAAGAACCCTTTCCTTCAAAATCCTCTTAAGTTCCGTTCTTCTCAATGAGACCACCCTATGAATGCAGATATCGTCTTTCTCGGTTCAAATACAAAACTCTCGTTATCACATTTGACTGCTACATATCTACCCATTGTTTGAGCAAACCATAGGTTCAAAGATAGAGGCAAGTCTACATAGCCAGGTGAAATTCTGGCACTTCCTTTCAAATTTCTTTCATCTCTCAAAATTCCATCTACAAATCTTGCCGTGAATTCTGCTAATTCTGATCCAAGAGCATCTAAAGCAAAGGATTCAACCGCTTTTCCCTCTCGATGAAGTTCTGAAATCTTATCATCCAGTTCTCTTCCCAGTGTTACGAGCAAGGCGCTGATCTTAACACTTTTTCCCAATTGGGAAAATGCAAGATTTCCCGTTATTTTCACTCCATCTATTTCAACCTCTCTGCCCTTTGATAAAAGCTCGTAATCTTCCACTACAGCCACGGGTTTCGAAACATTAAAAGCAATTTCGCATGCTTTTTTGTAAATGTCTTCGAATTTGTCTGGAATCTTTCCAAGCCCTTTGAATCCCATTCTCGCTGCCACAATCCTTTCTGGAATTTCTATCTTGTAAGGAGAAATGTTGAAAATTCGCGACACTCTTATCACCTTCTTACTTTTTCCTGCCAAACACAGCTTCCAACAAGGCACGCGTTGATTTTCCACGACCCATTGTAAATATGTGTATCCCTGGCACACCATAATCCAGTAATTTATTCACAAGTTCCGCCATGTATGATATCCCCATTTCCCACTCTTCCTTTGGAGTCTTGGCACTTTCCATGGCACTTACCAATTTTTGTGGAATATCTACGAAAAACTTTTTCGGTATTTTCCTCACAGACCTCATATTCACGATGGGTTTAATACCAGGAATGATAGGAACTTCTATGCCATTTTCACGTGCTAACTCGACAAATCTTTTATAGACATCAAAATCGAAAAACATTTGTGTAATAATATAATCTGCTCCTGCTTCGACTTTTTCTTTGAGATGTTGTATGTTATCGTGTATGTTAAGTGCTTCGTAATGCTTTTCTGGATAGCCAGCCACACCAATACAAAAATCGGTGGATACTGCGTTTTCTATCGGATAAAGATATATCCCTTGGTTCATATTTGAAATTTGCTTGACAAGATCTTTCGCATATTGCCATCCTTCTTGATCAGCTGCGAACTTTCCATCAAATGATGGATCGCCTCTTATGGCAAAAACATTATCTATTCCTAAATAGTTTAACTCTATGAGAATATCCTCAAGGCGGTACTTACTGTGACCAGCACACACAAGATGAGGAATTATCTCCACATCTTCGTATCTATGTTTTATAGCGGCACATAATCCTATTGTTCCTGGCCTTTTGTTCAAGGGAATTTTAACGATTTTGCCTTCTATCTCACGATATTCTATCTTCGATGGGTGGTTCGTAACATTTATAAACTGCGGTGAAAAATCCATAAGATAATCCACTGCTTTGAATATTTCTTCAACAGAACTTCCTCGCGCTGGCGGCACAAACTCCAATGAAATTATAGGAGCTTTTGAATTTTTTTTAAAGAAATCCGACACTTTCATATAGTCCCTCCCACAAAGTGCACATTTTTCCCAATGCTCCCTAACACATCATTTATTATTACAACTATGCCTCCTGCATCACTTGGAAAATCCTTCAGCACTCTGTTCACATCATTTTCTGATTTCACTTTATTGCAATATTTCGTAGCTAAGCCATCAGCAAGGGCGGTATCTTTAGAGATTACAGTAACAGCATCAGCGGCTCCAAAACTAATGGAATGGCCAATGGTCGCAGAAGAAGTACATATGCCACATGGAGTTTCATTCTCTTCAACTCTTAACAACACCTTGCCATTCAAGGGAGATTTCCCTGAAAAAATTCCAACTATAATGGGCTTGTCAATTTTTACGAATATATCCCCTCCATTTTCGACCACAACCTCTCTTGCTCCTGCTTCTACAAGTGAGCGTCCAACCTTTTCTGCTATCGCACCTGCAACTGCTGCCATTGGACCAACATCTGCTTTTCTGCTGACCTTTATCATATGTTTCACCGTTTCAGGAGCTTCAGAATCATAAGGAAGAGGCAAGAGTGACGTATAAAATTCAGGATGTGTTAATGCGTATCCCACGATTTCATTTCTCGCTTTTTTGACCTTTTCATTGGCGATCTCAATAAATTTTTCTGAAAAGGACTCTTTATTAATCCCTATCCATAAATCAGTTTCTCTTTCTTTGAGGGTGAAAGATATAAATCTCTTTCCCATTGACTTTCGATAGAACCTTTTAGCATACGACATAATTACCCTTCTTTTTTCACCAAGCCAACTGGACAAGCGTCAAGACATTGATCACAATTAGTACAAAGTGTTTTGTTGAACTCCACCTCATCATTTTCATTGAAGAAAAGTGCGTTCGTAGGGCACACTCCTATGCAACTGCCGCAATTTATGCATACCTTTGTGACGACACTTTTATTTTCAGGATCACTTTCCCTTATCTCCAACTTATTCAGTATGGAGTTTTTGGGCATCCTTTCTACTGGTTGGGTTAGCGTGAAGTCACCGCTTGCGATTTGCTCTTTCAGTTTCTCAGCAATTTGTCTTGATTTGCGCAGACTCGTAAGAGTTCCTGTTTTCAATCTCTTTCCATTTAATTCCAGGATGCCAGACCACAATACTTTGTAATTTGTCTTTCCAACAGGCAAGCGGCCTCCGTTACCGTAGTCGAAGATCATAGCTTCAATATTTTCGTTTTTTACAGAAACTCTTCTAGCCATATCCACATCAATTATGGGAATTGCAATACCTATGCCGACATAAAGAGTTACCCCATACCCTTCTATGTAAGCCGCTTTTATGAATGATGGATCCATCTCTTTCGCATTGCCGATCACGGCGATGGTTCGCGCAGGCGCTATAGGGATGCCTTGATCGTTCGTGTTTGCTCTGGTGTTGAACTGCGTTCCGTTCCAAACGATGTATCCTTGTGCTCCACACAGGTAAATCCTTGTTCCTATGCCAATCGTTCTCATTTCGGGATCATTTAAAAGTGGACTTAGTTCTCCCGAAGTTGCATACATGGCATTTCCAAAGTCAGGGAGTAGCTTCCCCATATATGTATACATAACCTCTTTTGTCCCGTTAACAGCAACTCCGTAATTTTGATATGCATTTCGTGGATTGAAAAGATAAAACTCGTTGACCTTTTCCTTATTGATATAGGTATCTACATATTTTCTCGGATAGCAATCTGTTCCTTTGGCTTCTGCGATCAAGTGCACGTCATTTCCGGCGATCAATTCCTCGATTACGTGGGCTCCACCGTATCCGCTTTTCTTACTCGATTCAGATGTTGCCCCTATATAAGCGTCAACAGCAGCCAATCCCGAGTAAACTTCTACATCGTTTATCTCTATCTTCTCCATTCTTATCGGAGGGGAAGCATGCCCGAAATTTATGATAGCCCCACTTGAGCACATTGGTGAAAAAGTCCCAGTGGTCACAACATCTACTTGTTTGAATATTTCCTGAGGCGTATGAGTTTCCGCCATACGGGATACTTCCTCTGCCGTCAGCACAACAGCCTGGCCCTTTTTTATCTTTTCGTTTATTTCTTCGAAGGTTCGATTCATTCTTTTGCCTCCCTAAGTTTTATCAAAAAATTCATGGTGTATCGCATGAAGACATCTTCTGGCGTCCTTTCTTCTCACGACAAAATATCCAACTGCTTTTGAATTTCCAAAAGAAATCATTTCAACGCCAATTTTTGCTTCAAAGATGGCTTTAGAAGCACGAAGCACTAAATCTGGAGCGTTCAAGAGTTTCTCGCCTGCAATAGCGATCAAGGAGACAGCATCTTCATATTCAATACTCTCTACCCAATTTATTCGCTCCTCTTTCAGAGAATCAACACACTTTCCCATGTCATCAGATGGCACAACGATGTTTACACTTGCTTGTGACGTGATCACTGACTTTATACTTACACCATGCTTTAAAAGCAGATTTGTAATCCTCGAAAGTAATCTAAATTTCTCCTCAATATTTCCACCTCTAAGCTTTATTATAGAAACATTTGTGAACGTAACACTTTTTACCGAAAATTCGGTATTGAGACAATGAGATGAAATAAGCGTCTCAGGCATAAGATCGGTGTTTTGAATGTTGTATACGCGTATAGGAATCTCTTTTCTTCTTACAGCCTCGATCGCTAAAGGATGGAGTATTTTGGCACCAAAATGAGAAAGCTCCGCAGCCTCTTCATACGTAAGATACTTTATGGTTTTGCTGCTTGGGATTAGCTTCGGATCACAAGTCATAAATCCAGAAACATCTTTGTAGATATCCAAAAATTCGACATTTAAACATGCAGCAACAGTTGAAGCAGTGTAATCGCTCCCATTTCTTCCAAAAAGCGCGATTTTGCCCTCTTCTGTTACTCCATAAAATCCCGGAAGTACAAAAATTCCACTTTTAAAATACTTGGAAAGATTTTTTTCACAGTGAGATAGGTTGATCGCCGCATTCAGAAACTCTTTCTCATTCACTGTTTGCAATCCAATTTCTTCGGGAGAAAGCCTTTTTATATCAACACCAGAATACTTCATCACATAAGTAAAAAGGATCGAAGATGCCTTCTCACCAAAATGAAGAATATCTGCTTTCAGGAAATCGGGAAGTTTCCCATTAACAGTTTCTAAAAAACGACTTTTCAAGGTGTCAGAGACAACTTTTATTTCTTCATATGGTTTCCTATCGTGAATCTTGAACATTTCAAGAAATTTGGCATGAAAGAGATAGAAATTGTTGCAAAAAACCGTAACGTCAGCATAATTGCCATTTTCAATACGTGATATGAAATCTAAAATACGGTTGGTAATTCCTTTCAATGCTGAAACGACGTATATCGTATCATGACCATACCCTTTTACCAACTTGACAATCTCGTGCATGTTTCTTTCAGAAGTCAATATCGAGCCACCAAATTTCACTATTTTCCAACCCATGTACATCTCCCCTTAGATTTTCCAGCATGTCAAATAAAAAGCCAGGTGTTCTCTTCTTAAGAACACCTGGCTAATCTTTAAAGCCCTTTAATTTATCACAAACGACAAACCGGAGGGCAACTACCAGGTGCCTTCCAGCGCATCATCATATCCGTTGAATTTTTCAGAAAAAGAGCTAACGATCTCATACTTTCACTCCTCAAAACTCTTTTTAAGAATTGTAGCACTTCAAGACATGTTTGTCAAGTATCCGAGTTGACTCATAAAAAATCTACACGAAAATGAATCGATGAGTCAAAATAAAAATCTACATGAAATCATGAATGAATGATGGATAATCTTCTCAAATGCCTTATCGCTCTTAAAGCAGGTGAGAAG
>JALSLY010000068.1 GCA_026988035.1 Thermotogae bacterium | reverse complement strand
CAACGTATACGTTGTCTACAAGGGTGGAGACCGTCAAAACTCTCTTTTCATTTTTGACTATGCTTTTCACTATGTCAGAGGCTGCCGCTGCAATCGCGTAATTCGTTGATCCTTTTTTGGAGATGATCTCATATGCGGCATTTTTTGTCATTTCAAAGAATTTTTCAAGCATTCCGTTACACGTTTTTTTTTCACACAATTGACAAAAGTGGGATATTGGAACTCCGCCTATCATGGCTCCACTCCAAACGGCAAGTTCTGAATCGCCATGCTCGCCTATTATGTAAATGTGCACACTCATTGGAGAAACATCACAATTTGCAGCTATAAGTGTCCTCAATCTCACGGTGTCAAGAACCGTACCAGAACCGATCACCCTTTTGAAGGGAAAACCTGTTACTTTCCAGGTGATATGTGCCAAAACATCCACGGGATTAGTCAAATTCAAAACAACACTGTTTGGAGCGTACTTGGAAATATTTTGGGAGATATCCGTGATAATCTTTACGTTTTTTTCTGTCAATTCAAGCCTTGTTTCTCCCTTTTTTTGTGCAACACCCGCCGATATGATCACCACGTCACTGCCGTCAAGTCCTTTGTAATCATCCGAGTAAACTCTCATCTTTTTTACAAAAGACGTAGCGTGAAATAAATCCAAAGCTTCACCCTGGGCCAAGTCTCTGTTTATATCTATGATTACCATTTCATCAGATAGAGCTTTCATCAAAACCGAAAAAGCAGTGGTTGAGCCTACTCTTCCTGCACCGACAAATGATATTTTCAAGATTAATTCCCCCTCTTCTGTTTTTAAAGTGGACCATTTGAGTATAATATACCATCTTTTAAATTTAAGATCAAATGAGCTATACTATAACTTAAGTTGTGTGTCAACTTTACAACCTATGAGTATTTATCAAATGAACATCGCTTTTCAAGCGATAAAGGAATTTTTTTCGAAGTCTTATCAAGCCCGATTCGCTCGTTTATCCATCTTCCAGTTCACATCGCGAGGCACACTGCATAAAACACGCCTCGGCCTTCGGCCACCCCTCTTGATAGAGGTGACTACACCCTAATCCCACTTCTCACTCTTGTGGACTTGGCGATGGCGAGCTCATATGTCTTGATGAAAACTTCGAGGGAGATATGAAAAACCTCTTTTTTTATAGTTTTGGATCGTCTTGTAATGTTCGTGCACAATCTGAGACTATAATTGTATACTTGCAATGTTTTAAAAAACAAAACAAGGGGGAGTGATCGCTTACGCTTTTTAAATCAATCAAGATAAAAGATTTAGAACTCAAAAATAGAATTGTTATGCCTCCAATGTGTCAATACTCGTCTGATGAGAGTGGACTCGTCAAAGATTGGCACATTTCCCACTATGTTTGCCGAGCTGTTGGCGGAGTTGGCTTGATAATCATTGAGGCTACCAGCGTAGATCCAGATGGTAGAATTTCTCCAAATGATCTCGGTATTTGGAGTGATCAACATATTGAAGGACTAAGAAAGCTGACAGATGCAATTCACAAAAATGGTGCGAAAGTAGCTATACAACTCGCGCACGCAGGCAGAAAATCAAAAGCGGCCAGTTCACCAGTCGCTCCTTCAGCTATCAGGTTTAGTGAAGATTATCATGAGCCCGCACAATTAGACAAAGCCGAAATAGCCAAATTGGTTGAGCATTTTTCGGAAGCGGCAAAGCGCTCAGTTTTGGCTGGGTTTGACGCCATAGAAATCCACGCTGCCCATGGTTACCTCATAAACGAGTTCCTCTCGCCACTTACCAATAAAAGAGATGACGAATACGGCGGTGATCTCGAAAAAAGGGTTAGATTTCTTAAAGAAGTAGTTGAAAGTGTAAAAGCCGAAATACCATCTACAATGCCCATCATCGTGAGAGTTTCGGCTTCCGATTACTACGAAGGTGGGAATGAAGTCGAAGACGTTGTTAAGATCCTGAATCTCGTACCGGGAATAGATTTAGTTGATGTCAGTGGAGGCGGTGTGATGCCCGAAAACCATGTAAAAGCCTTTGCCGGCTATCAATTAGATAATGCCTTCAAAATCAAAAAGGGAACAGGCCTTCCTGTCATTGGAGGCGGTTTGATAACAACATATCCTCTTGCCGAGTACGCGGTGAATACCAAGTGCGATCTTGTTTTTATAGGAAGACAACTTCTGAGAGAGCCTTATTGGCCTCTTAGGGCGGCCAAAGAGGCGGATGTGGATCTTGAATGGCCTTTTCAATACGAAAGAGCAAAATGAACACTTCACATTTGCAAGTATTAGAATTATGCGCGTCCATTTGAGTTCAGGAAACCGTTTGAAAAACGTATATTGTTAGAAATGTTTTGAATGATAGAATTGAATATGGAAAACTAAATATTGCAATTCCTTGTATAATCCTGAGAATACGGCTCGGGAGTTTCTACCAGGCGACCGTAAATCGTCTGACTACAAGGGTGATTGGTGTATATAGATCACTCTTGTGGAGTGATTTTTTTCTTTTTTATGGAGGTGGAGACATGAAGTTGCTCCAAAGAGGAAAGGCCAAATCGGTTTACGCCAGCGGTGATGGTACTGTAACGATTGAGTTTAGAGATGACATAACCGCTGGTAATGGTGCAAAGCACGATGTATTGAAAGGAAAAGGCTCACTTTTAAACGCTATCAACGAAATCTTCTTCAAAGAACTGTCTTCCCACGCTGTTCCAAATCACTACTTCGAAAGTATCTCTGAAAATTCTTTTAAAGCCCGCAAAGTTGACATTATCCCCCTCGAAATCGTTGTTAGAAACTACTCGGCAGGCTCATTTTGCAAACGGTACGGAATAGAAACCGGAAAGAAAATAGGCCCAATAGTTGAGTTTTTCATTAAAAACGACGCGCTCAACGATCCGTTAGTGTGCAAAGATGTGGTAGTAAAACTCAACGTTTCAACGATTGAAACCCTCAACAAAGCTGAAAAATTGGCTTTGAAAGTTAACAATGTGATATCCGAATTCTCAGAGAATCATGGACTGATCCTTGCTGATTTCAAAATCGAAGTGGGATTTCACGATGGAGAACTACTCGTATCCGATGAGATTACACCGGACACATGCAGATTTTGGGATGTCAAAACACACGAATCATTGGACAAAGATGTTTATCGACAATCCGTAGGCGATCCTTTGATTGCCTATAAAGAGGTCCTAAGGAGGCTGTCAAGTTGAAGTACGATTTCGTGATTCATGTCAAATTTGCACCAAATATTTTTGATCCTCAGGCAATCACGATAGAAAAGAATCTTAAAAAAATGTCATATCCTGTTGAAAATCTGAAAGCTGGCAAAGTCTTTGAGTTCTCAGTACAAGCCGAGTCTAAAGCATTGGCTTTTGATATCGCCAAAGACGTGGCAAAGAATGTCCTCTCAAACCCCGTACTTGAAGTCTTTGAAGTGGAGTGTGTTGAGAGGTGAGAGCTGCCGTTGTTGTATTTCCCGGAACAAACTGTGATCGTGAGACTTTCGAAGCTTTAAAAGCAAGTGGACTCGAAACGGATTATTTATGGCACAATTGGACTTCTATAGACGTTTACGATCTTGTTGTGCTGCCTGGTGGTTTTTCATATGGAGATTATTTAAGACCAGGCGCGATCGCGCGCTTTTCTCCAGTTATGAATTCCGTTGAAAAGTATGTTGAGAGTGGTAGAGGAATCCTACTTGGAATATGCAACGGTTTTCAAATACTTACAGAGGCGGGATTACTGCCTGGGGCATTTCTCAGAAATGAATGTGGTCACTTCATTTGCAAAATGGTGGATTTAGAAGTGAAAGCTCATGAAGTGTTTGCAAACGTGAAAAGGTTGAAGCTGTACATAGCTCACAGCGATGGAAATTATGTGGTAGATGAAAAAACAGTTGAACTTTTAGAAGATGAAAAGAGAATACTTTTTAAGTACGCTGAGAACCCAAATGGATCATCACACTCCATCGCTGGCGTTGCCAACGAGAATTTCTGTGTTTTCGGAATGATGCCACATCCCGAGCGTTCAACGATGCCTTATCATGAAAGCAATGATGGTCTGAAAGTTTTCAGTGCTATGCGGAGGTGGATAAATGCACATACCTCAAGAAAAGCTTGAAAAGATGTCCATGACGCGTGATGAATATGAACGAATCGTGAATCTACTTGGAAGAGAACCAAATGAAACTGAATTGTACATCTTTTCTGCCATGTGGTCCGAACATTGTGGATATAAACATTCCAAAAAACTCATAAAAGAGCATTTCAGAGTTTCGGATGAGAATGCCGGGATCGTTTGGCTTTCAGATATTGGAATTGCTTTCAAAGTCGAAAGTCATAACCATCCTTGTGCTGTTGAACCGTTTCAAGGAGCAGCTACCGGGATAGGAGGCATAATTCGAGATATTATCGCAATGGGCGCTAAGCCCATCGCTCTCTTAGACTCCTTGCATTTTGAAAAACCACACGATCACATATACGAAGGGGTTATATCAGGAATAAGTGTGTACGGTAATTCAATAGGTGTTCCAACAGTAGGTGGAGAAGTGAGATTTGATCCAGCATACTCCAAAAATCCTTTGGTGAATGTTATGGCTGTTGGAATTGTTGGAAGAGAAAATTTGAAGACTTCAAAAGCGCAAGGTGTCGGAAATAGCGTGGTTCTTGTTGGATCAAAAACCGGGAGAGATGGTTTGCATGGCGCATCTTTTGCATCGCGAAAGATAGATAAAACCATCAATGATAGACCATCAGTACAAGTAGGAGATCCTTTTGCCGAAAAGCGTCTCATAGAAGCCACAATGGAGATATGCAAACTCGATTGTGTTATTGCCGTTCAGGATATGGGTGCGGCTGGAATACTAAGTTCTACCACTGAAATGGCAAGTCATGGTAAGTTGGGGCTTGACCTTTTCATAGATCGTGTGCCTTTGCGAGAAGAGGGGATGAAACCCTGGGAAATTCTTCTGAGTGAATCTCAAGAACGCATGGTCTTCCTTGTAAAAAAAGGACACGAAGGCGAAATAGAAAAGATTGCACGAAAATGGGAGCTGGATTCTGCCAAAATTGGTGAAACCACTTCAAGTACAGAGTTCAGAGTTTTTGACAAAAAAGAGCTTATGGCATCGTTACCGCTGTCTCTTGTAACGAATCCACCTGATTTATCACGCGAGATTGAGAGAGAATACTCAACAACAGCTGAAGTATCTAAGTGGATCGGCCCAATTGAAAGCGAACTGCTTTGTTTGCTCTCCAATCCAACAATCGCATCTAAAAAATCGGTATACGAAAGGTACGATCACACTGTAGGCGGCCGAACGATTAAAGCTCCAAAATCAGATGCAGCCATCATTCATATTGCAGATTCAAAAGGCATCGCGTTGTCGCTCGGTGGAAATGGTAAATATACCGCTTTGAATCCACGAGAGGGCATAAAAGCAGTGCTTTTTGAGGCATGCACTAACGTTATTGCATCTGGTGGAAAACCATTGGGTATAACCAACTGCATGAATTTTGGAAATCCAGAAGTTGACGAGGTTGCTGCTCAATTTTACGCCACCATAAAAGGACTTGAAGAAGGAGTCAAGATTCTTGGTATTCCAATAACAGGCGGAAATGTTTCTTTTTACAACGAGTCTGAGGGAGAACAAATTCCTCCAACACCTGTTGTAGGAGTAGTGGGAGTTGTAAAAAATATTTACAGAATCCCCAAACCTGATTTTACCCGTAAGGGAAACCCTATTTATATGATAGGACGCTTGAAAGTACCGCACAATGGTGCTTCGATGTATTCGAAAAGAAAAGGCTTTTTCCCTACCGTTGACTGGAAAGCGTGTTCAAGAGTTTTGAATACTGTAATGCGAGTAATATCGATGGAACTTGCTGTTTCGGTTCATGATGTCTCAGATGGTGGAGTAGCTGTGGCCTGTGCGGAAATGGCGATGGGCTCCATGATGGGTGCAAAAATTTCAACCGATATTCATCCCTTTGAAGAGTATCCGGCACGTTTTATTGTAGAAGTTCAAAAGGGACGCGAAGGTGAATTTGAAGCCGAAATAAATGATGTTGAATTTGCAAGAATTGGAATTGTTGGTGGAGATGACTTCATCTGGAATGGGGAAAGACTGTCACTTTCATCTCTAAAGAAGGCTTACGAGTCCTTGGAGGAATTTGAATGAAAGAAAAGTGTGGCCTGTACGGTGGCCTTTTCCCAGATGCGGCCATTGAAATACGTCGTGGACTTTTTGCCCTTCAACATCGAGGCCAAGAATCTGCGGGAATTTCAATTTCAAATGGAAGAATCACCACAATCAAAGGCACAGGACTTGTTAGAGAAGCTTTACCAGTCTCTGAAGTAAGTAAAATGAAGGGCGATCTGGGGATCGGTCATGTTAGATATTCAACAACAGGCGGTACAGATCCAATAAATGCCCAACCTATAGAGCTCGAATATATGGACTCAAAGGTTTCCATTGCTCACAATGGTAATCTGGAAAATTCATATAATTCAAGAAAGCAGTTGGAAAGAAAAGGAAAGATCCTCCTTACAGATTCTGATACAGAGATATTTCTTCATGAACTCGTGGAGTATTTCAAATCTCCACCGAACGAGTGGGATCCGTACAAAATGGCATACACAATTTTTAGGATAGAAGGAGCTTACTCTCTTCTATTTCTGTTTGAAAATATGATCGTAGCGATCAGAGATCCGCATGGATACAGACCCTTGTGGATACGACGAAAAGATAATACTACCCTTTTTGCCAGTGAGGATTCAGCTTTTCCAGAGGGTGGAGAACGATTTGAAATGGTGCCGGGCTCCGTGGCGATTGCTACAAAAGAAGGCTTTGAATACAAAAAATTGGTAAACAAGAGACCTTATCAATGTGTCTTTGAATATATATATTTTGCCCGACCGGATTCCACTATTTTTGGACAAAACGTTCATAATATTAGGGGAAAAATGGGAATGCAGTGCGCAATTGAGAACCCAGTTGATGCCGATATAGTTATTCCCGTCATGGACAGTGGGCTTTCCGCAGCCGTGGGATTCAGCCGCCAGGCTAAAATACCAATTGAACCTGCACTCGTTCGAAACCCCTGGGTGGGTAGAACGTTTATTGAACCATCCAGCCGTTCCAGAGCCGTTGCAGAAAAACTTTCACTTGTGAAAAGTTCTATAAAAGGAAAACGTGTGGTGTTGGTGGACGATTCAATAGTTAGGGGTACAACGTCAAGAAAGATTGTGGAACTTGTGAAAAAAGCGGAACCACGCAAAATTCATTTCAGAGTTGCATCTCCTCCCGTAACACATGAATGTTTTTGGGGCATAGATATCGCATTTAGAGATCAGTTAATCGCAAGAGAGGGAATTGAGCGTGTTAAGAAATATTTATCAGTTGATTCTCTGGGTTATCTAAGCACTGAAGGAATGTGCAAAATATTGGGAGGATGCAATACTTTTTGTTTACACTGTTTCACTGGGAGGCGCGAAGGTTGAAGTACAAAGATGCCGGTGTCGATATTGATAGATCAAATGATTTCACAAGCAAACTTCGTAAAACTTTTGGAAATGCAATAGGCTCATTTGGCGGAACATTCAATTTTAAAAACTCCACTCTTGTTGCATCCACAGATGGGATTGGTACAAAACTCACGTTAGAAATAAAATACAGGCGAATGAACAACGCTGCGCAAGATCTCGTCGCCATGAACGTAAATGACATCTCTTGCATGGGAGCAAAACCGCTTTTCTTTCTCGACTACATTGGATGCCACAAAATAGATAATTCCATTCTGGAGCCTTTCATCGAATCTCTCAAATCCGTCCTCGATTCCTTAAATTGCAATCTTCTTGGTGGAGAAACCGCTGAAATGCCGTCTGTTTACCCAAAAGGCACGTTCGACATGGTCGGATTTGTCGTCGGTGAAATTAAAACCCCAGATGGAAAACCTCTTGGCTCTGAAAAGGTTAAGGTCGGTGATGCAGTAATTGCCCTTCCATCGTCCGGCCTGCACTCCAACGGCTACACACTTGTGAATAAGTTAATAGCCGATGGGCTCTTGGACGTTTCAAATACAGCATTAATAGATGCCTTGCTCACACCCACCATTCTTTATGTTTTTGAGCCAATGGAGGGTATACATGCCTGCGCGCACATTACAGGCGGTGGCCTGATTGAAAATCTCCCACGGGTTATTCCAAAGAGAATGAGAGTGGACTTCGAAATAGGAAATGTGCCGGAAGTGTTTAAATGGATTCAAAAAGCTGGAAACATTTCAGACGGTGAAATGCTAAGAACGTTTAACATGGGGACAGGATTCGCTTTGATAGTCGATCAAAAAGAAGTTAAAAATATCATGAATGGCTTGAGAGATTTCAATCCAAGAATAGCTGGAAGGGTTTTTGAAAATGAAACGGGTAGCAATCTTAGGTTCAGGTGAAGGTACAAATTTCTCGGCCATAATCGAGCATATTCGTTCCAATCATTTAAATGTTGAAATTTTTGCAATATCTGATGTGCGCAACTCTGGCTTTTTGAAACGTGCACAAAAGTCAAACATACCATTTAAACTCATCGATCGTGCGCTTGGAAGGGAAAAACAAGAGGATTTGCTTTTGAATACCCTAAAGCAAATGCATCCGGATCTGATCGCACTTGCAGGTTACATGCGCATTCTTCCACCAAAAATTGTAAGGGCTTTTGAAAATAAAATCATAAACATTCATCCTGCTCTCTTACCGGCATTTAGGGGGGCTCACGCAATAAAGGATGCGTTGAGTTATGGTGTGAAATGGACAGGAGTCACTGTTCATTACGTCGATGAGGGAGTGGATACTGGTCCGATCATAGCGCAAGTACCAGTTCCGATTTTTGCCAAAGATACATTTGAGACGTTGTCGACCAGGATTCACAAAGTAGAACATCAGGTGTATCCCATCGTGATCGAAAAATTACTTGGAGGTGAAGATTTTGAAGGCGCTTTTGAGTGTTAGTGACAAGAATTACTTAGATGAATTTGCATCATCACTTGTGAAT
This sequence comes from Thermotogae bacterium, assembly GCA_026988035.1. GTDB lineage: Bacteria > Thermotogota > Thermotogae > Mesoaciditogales > Mesoaciditogaceae > WFSH01. Next base: position 783 of record JALSLY010000068.1, on the reverse strand, counting down.
ATGGGCTACGTTCTTTACGCCACCTCTGGAACTGCAAAGTATTTATCCGAAAAAGGTGTGAAAACTCATAAATTATCGGAAATAACTGGGTTTTCAGAACTCGCATCTGGCCGTGTAAAAACGCTAAATGAAAAAGTTTTTGAGATGATACTTTCTCCAGATGGAGAGATTTTCGACCTCGTTGTTGTCAACCTTTATCCTTTTGAATCTGTTATCTCTGAAGGAGCTAATACTATGATAGAAAACTTCGACATAGGCGGGGTCGCTCTTATGCGTGCGGCGGCAAAAAATTACAAAAGGGTTGCCGTTCTTTCTTCTCCAGAGCTATACGACTGGTTTTTAAAACGCTCTCCGCTAAATCTTGAAGACAGACGAATTCTTGCAAAAAAAGCCATGGAAAGGGTCGTTAGATATGATACGACCATACTGAAAAATCTTTTTGATTCTCATTTTCAAATTGCCACAGAGAAAATACATGAACTCAGATATGGTGAAAATCCTCATCAACGTGCATGGGTTGGAAAGGTCGTGGATTCTCCTTCTTTCCTTGATAACTTGCAAATTTTGCGTGGTGAACTTTCCTACAACAATTTCATAGATCTTCTATCTGCAACGAAAATAGCGCATGCATGCGGAGGTAATGGTATAGCAGTTGTGAAACATACGAATCCATGTGGCGCATCTGAGTTTAATAAAAATTTGCTTGCCACTTTTGAAAGGGCTCTTTCTGGAGATCCTAAATCTGCTTTTGGCGGTGTTCTTTGCGTAAATGGCGCAATAGAC
>JALSLY010000067.1 GCA_026988035.1 Thermotogae bacterium | reverse complement strand
TGCAGAAGTTAAGGGATATGGAATGAGTGCAGATGCATTTCACATGGTTCAGCCAGAACCTCAAGGTAACGGTGCGGCAAGTGCGATGAAATTGGCGTTGGAGTCCTCAGGGCTGTCAGTCGAAGACGTGAATTACGTGAACACACATGGAACATCCACACCTGTTGGAGATCTGGCAGAAATACGTGCGATTAAGAAAGTTTTTGGTGATAAGGCAAAGGATCTCGTGATCAATTCCAACAAATCTGAAATAGGGCATCTTCTTGGTGCAGCTGGAGCTGTGGAATTTATAGCATCTGTTCTCAGTATGAACGAATCCATAGTGCCACCAACAGTTAATCTCGATAATTACGATCCAGAAATAGATCTGAATTGCGTTCCCAACAAACCTTTGAAGGTTGAAATAAGAAATTTCATATCTAACTCTTTTGGGTTTGGTGGACACAATGCTTCCATAATCGCTGGGAGGTTTGATAATTGAAGATTATCACTGATGATTCAGTGGACGTTAATGAGGTCGAAAAATTACCTTTGTACGTTGAATGGAAAGGAAGAAGAATTAGGGTTTCTTCCATAAAAAGGAAATCTTATTTTCTCTCCAACAAACGTACTTATGTGGAGCTTCCTTATTATGAGGAAATAAGAGATGTGTTGACAAAAGCAGTTGCAAGATATGGAACTGTGGAAGTGCTGTTACCGCTATGGCCAGCAATTTTTTTGAAACGTACTGTTATGTTTGTTTCATCGATCATTGAGGGAGTTAAGTTGAGAGAAGCAAAGATGGACAGTGTCTCTCTATCGTTTTTTCTTAAAAGTGGAAAACCCTTAGAAGAGCTTCACAGCTTTGCACAGAATAGCAGGACTTATCTTTTACTCCCAGATGTATCCGTCTTGAAGAAAAATGGAGTGATACCTGAAGAACGATTTAAAAGTGTAATAACAAAGTCTGTAAATCTTGTAAAATTCAGCTGTGGAGTTGTTCAAGTGAAGAGTAGTTGGAGTGTCAAAGGGGCAATTTCAGAGATGGTGAAAGAGATAAACCCGAGAAAACATTTCACGATCGTGGTAAGACATAGTGGTAAAAGCCGATTAGCAAACATTTTAACAACCACACTTATTTCTGATTTTGGTCATCGCGTTTCACTTGGATGGATGAATCCAGTGGCAGCTTCCCGATATGGACATGGCACCGTGACAGTTAGCGTAATCCCGGAGGTGTAAGATGGACGATGTAACGAAAATACTTCCACACAGATATCCATTTTTAATGGTAGACGGAATAATAGATAAAAGTGAGAATAAGGTCACAGCTTTTAAGAATGTTAGTTACAATGAACCTCAGTTTCAAGGACACTTTCCTGGAGAGCCAATCATGCCAGGAGTTTTGATACTTGAAGGAATGGCACAAGCAGCTGGATTAATAGCTCTCGAATCGGGGAAAATTCCCTTGTTTATTGGCGCGGATAAAGTGAGATTTAAAAGTCCGGTAAAACCGGGAGACAAGATCATTTATGAAGTAGAAATTATTGGAAAACGTTTTGGAATGATCACGGTCAATGCTGTGGCAAAGACCAATGACAAGATCTGTGCAAAAGCGACCTTACTTCTTGGAATGAGGGAAGAAGTATGAGATTTTCGAAAATCGTTGGTATTGGAGGATATCTTCCATTGAAAACGGTGGAAAATGCTGAATTGGAAAAAAATGCTGGCATTGACACAAGCTGGATATACGAAAGGACCGGGATACTTAAACGGCATATAGCTGAAGAAAGCGCCACTGAAATGGGAGTTAAAGCATTGAAAGATGCATTGTTGAGATCGAATCTTTCTTATGACGAAATTGAATACATATTTGTAGTTTCAAACTCAGCAGATACTTTAATACCGGGCATGGCTGGAAGAATACAAAAGTCAATCGATCATCCCATGGGAGGAGTTGACATACAAGCTGGTTGCTCAGGATTTCTTCAGGCAATGGAAATTGCAGACTCTATGATCAAATCTGGTAGTTTTTCAAGTGTGGCAATTATTGGAACGGAAAAACTGTCGCGAATAGTAAACTGGAAAGACCTTTCGATTGCTGCCCTTTTCGGAGATGGAGCAGGAGCCATTATTATGAAATCAAGTGAAAAACCTGGTCTTATCGCTTCGTATTCAAGAATTCAAGGAGAGGGTTGGGAATCTCTTGTTCAGAATCGTAACGGCTATCTTGAAATGGATGGAAGAACTGTGTTCAGATTCGCAGTTAGTGCAATTGAGGAAGCCATAAATGAAGTGCTCAAACGGGCTAACATGGAGATTGAAAATGTTGATCTTATCGTGCCGCATCAGTCAAATGCACGAATAATTTCAAGAGTATCGAAAGATATGGGAATACCTATCGAAAAATTTCAAATTTCGATTGCAGATCACGCAAATACTGCAGCAGCCTCGGTGGCTTTGGCCTTAAAGGACGCCATAGATTCTAAGAAAATCAGCAAATCTGCCACTGTTCTTACCGTTGCATACGGTGCAGGTCTTGGCATAGCATCCAACATCTTCAAACTCTAAGGAGGTAATTCGTGTGTTATCACGTGTATGTGAAAAACTAAATATAGAGTATCCAATAATTCAAGGGGGAATGGCCTGGGTTTCAACTGCTAAGCTCGCAGCAGCGGTCTCAGAAAACGGAGGCTTGGGTGTGATTGCCTCTGGTGGAAGAGATGCGAAATGGCTTAGAGAAGAGATACATAAAGCAAAGCAATTGACATCTAAGCCATTCGGAGTGAATGTAATGTTGCTTTCGCAAAATGTAGAAGAAGTTGTGAAGGTTGTGATCGAAGAACACGTAGATGTGGTAATTTTTGGCGCGGGTAACCCAGTAAAATATGTTAGTCTTCTCAAAGAAAATGGCATAAAGGTAGTATCGGTTGTGGCTTCCGAGTTTTTTGCCCAGAGAATGGAATCTTACGGTATTGATCTTGTTGTTGCTGAGGGAAACGAAGCTGGAGGGCATGTCGGAAATGTTTCTACTATGGCACTTGTTCCGGCAGTTGTGGCTTCTGTATCCATTCCGGTAGTTGCTGCTGGTGGAATAGCCACCGGAAAGCAAATCGCGGCTGCTTTTGCATTGGGAGCAGAAGGTGTTCAATTGGGGACAAGGTTTATAGCAACGGATGAATGTGAAGTTCATCCAAATTTCAAAGAGAAATTATTGAAGGCATCGACGCGTGACGCAGTTATAACAGGGCGTATTACAGGGCATCCAGTAAGAGTCTTGAGAAATCCTTTGGCTCATGAATTGATCAAGATAGATGAGAAGTGTGGCACTCAGGAAGATATCGATCGCATAGCCGCTGGGAGTTTAAGAGCTGCCGCAATTGAAGGAGATTTAAAGCGTGGTTCGTTTATGGCAGGACAATCTGCAGCGATGGTTAACGATGTTTTGCCTGTAAAAGATCTTATGAAAAGATTATGGAAAGAAACTGTTGAAACAATGGAAAATCTTAAGATAAAGAATGTGGAGGTGGAAAGATGAAAAACGCTTTGGTTTTTCCCGGACAAGGTTCTCAAAAACTGAACATGATGAGAGATTTTTACGAGGAATTTCAAATTTCACGTGATGTCATGGATAAAGCATGTGAAGTTTTGAATTTCGACTTGAAATCTATAGTTTTTGGTAAAGACGATTTGGAAATCACAAAAACTTATAATGCTCAACCTGCTCTATTGACCGCATCGACGATGGTATTTGAGGTTTTGAAATCGAAAGGGATGAGTTTTTCAGCTGTTGCCGGCCACAGTCTTGGTGAATATTCAGCGCTTGTCGCAGCTGGTGTTTTGCGTTTTGAAGATGCTTTGCGTGCCGTGAGGTTGCGTGGAATTCTTATGGAAAGTGCGATACCAAGTGGAGCTGGATCGATGATGGCAATACTTGGGCTTTCTCCAGAAAAAGTCGAAGAAGTTGTGAAAAATTTAGATGGAGTACACATAGCGAATTACAACTCTCTTAAACAAATCGTTGTAAGTGGAGAAATAACTTCTCTACTCAATTCAATGGAAACTTTTAAATCCGCTGGGGCTCGAAAAGTTGTTCTTCTTAATGTATCCGGACCATTTCATTCTCCACTCATGAAACCAGCGAAGGAAAAATTTTCTGAATTTCTCAACACGCTTGAATTTAATGCTCCACATGTTCCTATTGTTCTAAATGTAACGGGCAAGCCAGCTGAAACTGTTGATGAGATAAAAGAAAAGCTCATCGATCAACTCACCTCACCAGTGAGATGGGTTGCTTCGATAAAGAGTATGGAGAAAATGGATATCACAAATTACATAGAAGTTGGTCCTGGAAATGTTCTGAGTGGACTTATAAAAAGGACTACAAAAGCAAAAATTCATTCAACCGATACGGTTGAAGAGATGGAAAAAACCCTAGAAGAGGTGATGAACAATGCCAGAATTGCAGAATTCTGAAATACTTGAAGAAGTGAAAAACGCACTCGTTGAGCATCTCGGTGTGGATGCTGAAATGATAAGAGAAGATTCAAAGCTTGTAGACGATCTCGGAGCAGATTCTTTGGATCTTGTAGAGTTAACAATGGACCTTGAGGAAAAATTTGGACTGAAGATTCCCGATGAAGATGTTGGAAAACTTGTAGATGTTAAGAGTATTGTTGACTATGTAATTTCCAACAAGTAACTCGATCTCCCTATGAATAAAATAAAAAGGGCCATTTGGCCCTTTTTATTGTCGATATTTTTTATTTTGTTTCAATCGCAGAGAGTTTATCCACTTCTTTTATCGCTTCTTGTAAAAAGTCATATTCGAGCAAAAACGGATATCTTTCTGCCCAGATCTTTGCTTGATCAGGATGGCTCTGAAGCCACAACCTATCTAATCCTTCACCATGGGATGTACCTTTTTCTTTTATCTCTTTGATGTTCTCTTTGAATTTTTCTTCCCATACCGGATCGAGTTCTTTGTGCAGTTTTTTGGAATATTCATCCAAAACGGGTGCAAGATCATTTATAATCTTACCTTCGCTGTCGTCGGTGGCAATCGCATGATGTCTGTTGACAATTTCTCTGAGGATCCATGGATTATCTATAATCATACATGGTGTTAAAAGGTTGTCAGAGTGTGGTTGATGAAATCTTATATCCGCGAGGAATGGAGAACGCAAAGCCTCTATTAAAGATTTTTCGTTAATATTATCTGTAGAAAAGTGTGCGAATATGCATGGTTCAACATTTCCTCGATTATCTATATGTATGTATCTCCTTCCACCAGCTATACATCCACCAACGCTTGGAGCATCGTTCCAGAAATCCATAAGGAAATAAGGTTTTCTTGCCCTAAGATCTCTGACAAAATCTCCCATTTTTCTTCTTTGCTCTGGTAATGGCATCAACTCTGGAACGGGATCTCTGCCAACCGGCATGAACAAAAACAACCACGCGAAGAAAGAACCTTTTTCTATCCAAAAGTCGTAAAGTTCATCTGTGGTCAAAGCATCAAAATTCGTTCTCATGAAGACGAAAGAATTACCGTATATAACGCCTCTTTCCTTGAGTTTATCAGCAGCGGCAATGATTTTCTTATAAGCACCTTTACCCCTTGTTTCATCCGTTTCTTTTTCCCAGCCATTCACACTGAGAACCGGATATATATTTCCAAGTTCTTTTATCTGATCAGCGACTTTGTCGGTTATGAATGTAGAATTGGTAAATATTTGGAAGAGACAATCATTGTGCTTTTTGATAAGCTGATAAAGTTCATTCCACCTTATGAAGGGCTCTCCGCCAAGGAATGTGTAAAAGTATGTGCCTATGGCTTTGCCTTGATTTATGATGTCATCAATTTTTTCGATTGGCATGTCATCATTCCTGGTGTAATTTGCTGAATAACAGCCTGTACAACTCAGATTACATTTCATAGTAGGGCTTATCAATATGGTGTAAGGCGCCGTAAAGCCGTTTTTCTTTATAGTTTCTTCTTTGTTATAACGCATCCATGCAAGATTCACGTTCACAAGAAAGTTGATAAAGAACTTTTTGACTATATCTTTGTCCTTTTTGAAAAGACTTATAAGCCATTCTCTTGAACCTGGATTTTTCTTAACCCATCCGGCAAACTTTGACAGATTATTTGTACCACCTACCATTTTTTCAAGTTTCGTCAAAGATTCTATAGCCTTGTCAAAGTTGTTCTCTGGATCTTTTGTTATGTAATCAACATATTTATTCACACCTGTAGTTATCGCAATTTTCATAGCTTTATCTTTTATGGTACTTCCAACACCCACCTTGGTCACTCCTTTCAAAAAATTTACCGATCGGTCAAAACCGCTCTAAATAATTGTACACGAATAAAAATTAAATGTCAAGCCCTCGATTTTCTGAATTTTATCTATGTTTTATTTATTTTGTTTTAAAACCAGACTAAGAAAGGCGGTTTTTAGCCCGATTTCGGTAAGACACTGGCATAGCAAGATTTGGGGGGAACCACATAAAAATAAAAGATGTTATAATGTTCTCAAAGCTTTTCAGGAGGTTCTCCATGGCAGAAGAAACGATCATTGAAGTGAATGATCTTAAAAAACATTATGGCAACGTGAAAGCTGTTGATGGTATATCATTTAAGGTGTTAAAGGGAGAAGTTTTTACACTTCTTGGGCCAAATGGTGCAGGAAAAACCACAACACTTGAGGTACTCGAGGGCTTAAAAGCACACGATTCTGGAAAGATAGCCATGTTTGGAAAAACACTGCATACAACTGTTCCGCGTGAAATTAGGGAAAGAATAGGCGTAGTACTTCAAGAAAACAACTTCATAGAACACTTGACAGTAACCGAGATCTTGAAAATGTTCAGAAATCTTTATCCCACTCCTTTAAAAATAGAGGAAGTGCTAGAAATTGTCAGTCTTCAAGAAAAGCGCAAGGCACGTGTTGAAAAACTCTCCGGCGGTCAGCGGCAGCGTCTTGCAATAGGCACTGCGCTTATTGGAAATCCCGATTTGATATTCATGGACGAGCCAACTACAGGTTTGGATCCTCAGGCTAGGAGAAATATCTGGGATATGATCGAAAAATTCAAGAACTCTGGAAAAACTATTTTTCTCACGACTCACTACATGGAGGAAGCCGAAGTGCTCTCTGATTACGTTTATATAATGGACCACGGTAAAATAATTGCCAAAGGAACACCTCAAAAATTAGTATCTTCTTTCGGTGGCGATAAAATCATAGAGGCACGTGTGAACACAAACAATGATAAGATTATAGGACTCAAAGAAATCTTTAGCGACATAGAAATAGAGGAGTCTAAGGTAATTTTTGGAGCGTCCGATCTTCCAAAAACTATGAAGTCCTTTCTCGACTGGGCCGAAGCTAACTCAATTGAAGTAGAAGATCTTTCCGTGCGCCAATCCAATCTTGAAGATGTTTTTCTGAAACTCACAGGAAGGAGTCTCAGAGACTGATGAAGCGCGTTTTTGCTATCTTTAAAGCACTCTTTCTTTCAAACTTGAAAAGTCCGGCGTCGCTGTTTTGGACGATAATATTTCCAGTGATGCTTCTATTGATTCTTGGCTCCATATTTTTGAACGTTGGAAAATCAGTTTCCGTTAAAGTCGCAGTTGTAAATGAAAGCTCGACCTTCAAAGGCACAAATATGGATTTTGCCTCTCACATAGTCAAAGCTTTAAAAGACATGTCTAAAGCAACTGATGATAAGACACCTCTTCTCACAATTGAATCGGGTACAACACAAAGTTTTCTCCAAAATTCAATAAAAGAGCTAAAAATCGACAAAATAGATGCTGTGTTAGTCATACCGAAGCTTTTTAACACTTACCTCTATGCTCGTGCACTTCATTTCCCTTCAAAAGTAAAAAATGAATCACTTGTGATATATACGCAACGCAACAGCCAAAGTTCTAACATCGCTTTTTCAATTTTGGACTCTGTTGTTAGCGCCTTCAACAGGGAATTTATGAAGCATTCAGGTGTAACTAACATAGTAATCCCTGAGACCGAGTATGTTTCAATGGGAAAGGGTTCATCATTTTCGTACGTGAAGTTTCTTGTCACGGGGATAATTGTGATGGCTTTTATGACAGTGGCACTTTTTGGGGTGACAGATGACCTGCTCGTTCAACGTGAAAAAAAAGTTCTACGAAGGATTTTTGTAGCTCCTGTTGATCGTAGTCATTACCTTTTTGGAATGACTCTTTCTAACGTGGTTTTAGAGTTTGTTCAATTAGCTTTAATTCTTGTTGTAGGTATATGGATGGGAGCGAAATTAAAGTTTGGACCAGATGCATTTTTTTACCTTCTTCTAACCCTTTTTGTCATGATGCCATTGGGTTTTTTCGTTGCAAGTTTTGCAAAGAGTGCCAATTCAGGAAATGCTCTGGCCAGCATATTCAATTTTCTCTTCATGTTTCTCGGTGGCCTTTTCTTCCCAATCAGTGGTGTTCCGTTCGCACTTAAAGTTGTCGCTTATTCTATACCGACAACGTATCTTGCCAATGGATTAAGAGACTCAATGGGTGTTAGTCCTTCGCCGACTCCTACCTATTTGAATATACTTGTACCAATAATCTGGGCAGTAGTCATGACTCTGTACAGTATACGATATTTCAAGTGGGAGGTATGATATGAAATTCTGGACAAATCTATGGGCTTTGACTCTAAATGCCCTTCGTGATAAAACAAGCACTTTTTTTAATTTCATCTTTCCGCTTATTATATTGATCATATTTGGATACGTTTTTTCTGGAACCTACTCTCAGTCGACGGTGAAGATCGCATTCGTAGGACCAAAACTTCCAGAAATTGAGGGAGTCAATTACGAAGAATTTCAAAACCTAAGTGATCTCAAAAAAGCAATTCTAACTCAAAAAGATGATTTTGGACTTTCGCTTAGCGGGAAAACTTTGAGAATATACCTTAACCCATCCAATATGCAGTCAAATGATTACTATATATCAATAGGAAAACGCATATCTAAAAAGATAAACGAGGCGAATGGCATTGTCTCAATGATAAACGTGAAACGAACAGAGGTCTCTTTCTCTGGGAAAAAGTTCAATTATCTCAACAATTTGATACCAGGTATTCTTGCTTTGAGCATATTCTCTGTCGGCATCTTTTCAATGACTGCCGGATTAGCTCATTTGAGAGATAAGAAGGTGATGAAAAAACTTTGGACCACTCCGATATCGCGTTGGCATTTCTATGGAGCTTTTATTTTTGAAAAAGTCATCGAAACTTATATATCTATTCTTGCACTTTTTGGAATAGCCGTTATGATATTTGGTGTGTATTACACTGTGGACTGGTTTGAATTCACGATCCTTGTGTTATCAGCTACTTTCGGTATGATGGGAATTGGGATGATAATATTGCTCTTTTCACCTAATGCTAAGGTTGCAAGCGAGATTTCAAGTGCTATTTACACGGTAATGATGTTTTTTTCTGGTGTATACTTTCCAATAAAAATCATGCCACCTGTTTTGCAACGTGTGGCATATTCACTTCCTCTCGTTTATATCACAGATGCGATGAAATACGCAACGAATATTGCTCCTATGTCGCGCATTAGATTTTACTTTATCATTGCAATAATGTTTGTAGGTTTTGTTCTTGTCCTAATGGGATTTAGCAAAGTTTTCAAATCAGAGTAAAACTATACTTTCGTCATGATCTCATGTAGATTTTTTATGAGTCAACTCGATCTTTATTTGTTGCTTTAAAAGAGTCCCTGGCTTTGTGTGAGATTTACCCCTTATCTCGAACTTCTTCCTTTCACCTTTTAACATCCTATCAATGGTGGAAGCACTCATTTTGAGTAATTTCTCTTTTACTTGCTGAGTGAAAGGAAAGTGTCCATGTTTTT